>NZ_VFOM01000001.1:1528927-1834712 GCF_006716125.1 Homoserinimonas aerilata
CCGGTGTCTGCCACACCCTCGACCGCAGTGATCGGCACCATCATGACGTTCTCGGCGACACCGCCCGAGATCGTGACCTCGGCACCAAGCCCGGCGAACACCCGCACATCACCGGGCACCGCACAGCGCATGGCCGTGCCGCCGGAGTCGGCCTCCGCCCCCGCGAGCGCCGTCGATATCGACAGGCCGGTGCACGTGAACGGCGCAGGGCCGCCCGCGACAGCAACCAGCGCCTCAGTCGGCTGGTTGAGCAGGCGGTACTGCTGCTCAGGCTCCATCGTCGCCGTCACATGGAAGCTCGGTGGCGCCACCTTGGCGACAACCTCGCCGATCGTGACGGTCTGGCCCTCGATGACCGAGACGACCGACAGGATGCCCGCCGCCGGAGAGACGACGGTGATGTCGCGCTTCCACGACGTTCCGTCATCGCGCATGACCTCCTCGCGCACGACGAAGAGTTCGGCGCCAGCCCCCACCGCGGCGCCCTGGCCAGCAAGAACCTTGCGGACCGTACCCGGTGCCGTCGACTTGACCTCGACCGCCTCATCCGCGGCGATCGTGCCCTTCAGCACGACATCGTTCTGGATCGTTCCCAGCGAGACCGGAATCTGCGGCTCCACGATCTCCGCCGTCGGAAACTCAGGTGACGCGGCATCCTGTGCTGCATCGCCAAAGAAGGCCAACTTCACCAGCGCCGCAGCGACGGCGGCGAAGATGACGATCCTGATGATGGGAAAGATCCACTTACGCCACACGCCCACGACTACCCCGGATTCCGTTCAAGACGGCCGACCTCGCACCGGCGTCCGCTCCAAGGTATCGGCTAGCGAACGATAAGAGAATCATCCTTGAGGATGAAAGTGAAACCCCATCGAAACGAGGCCGTGAACCGTCAGACGCGGCGCGCTACGCCTCGATGACGACGGGCACGATCATGGGGCGACGCCGGTGCTGCGTGTTCACCCAGCGCCCCACAGTGCGGCGGATGACCTGGGTGAAGGCATGCGTGTCGCGCGTGCCGTTCTCCGCCGCCTCCGTGAGCGCCTTCACGATCTGCGGCTTCACCGCATCGAACACGGCCTCATCCTCTGCAAAGCCGCGCGACTGGATCTCCGGCCCGACGATGACCCTGCCGGTCTGCGGATCGATCGCGACGAAGATCGAGATGAATCCCTCCTCCGCGAGGATACGGCGATCCTTGAGATCGGCATCCGTGATCTCGCCGACAGTCGAACCATCGACATAGACATAGCCCAGATCGAGCTGACCGACGACCGTCGCGACGCCGTCGCGCAGGTCGATGACGACGCCGTCCTCGCCCAGGATGATGTTCTCCTCCGGCACGCCCGTCTGCATCGCCAGCTCGGCGTTCGCCACCAGATGGCGGTGCTCGCCGTGCACCGGCAGCACATTCTTCGGGCGCAGGATGTTGTAGCAGTAGAGCAGCTCGCCCGCGCTCGCGTGACCTGAGACATGCACCTTCGCATTGCCCTTGTGCACGACCGTGGCGCCCAGCTTCATGAGCCCGTTGATGACCCGGTAGACGGCGTTCTCGTTGCCGGGGATGAGGCTTGACGCGAGGATGACCGTGTCGCCCCTGCCCACCTCGATCTTGTGCTCGAGGTTCGCCATGCGCGCCAGAACGGCCATCGGCTCGCCCTGCGAGCCCGTGCTCATGTAGACGATCTTGTTGTCAGGCAGATCGTCGGCCTTCTTCTGGTCGATGAGAACGCCATCCGGCACCCTCAGGTAGCCGAGATCGGCGGCGATGCCCATGTTGCGCACCATCGAGCGCCCCATGAACGCGACACGGCGGCCGTTCGCATGCGCGGCATCCAGAACCTGCTGCACCCTGTGCACGTGGCTCGAGAAGCTCGCCACGATCACCCGGCGCCGGGCCTTCTGGATGACCGCCTCGAGCACGGGGCCGATGGCCCGCTCGGGAGCAGTGAAGCCGGGAACATCGGCGTTCGTCGAATCGGGCAGGAACAGGTCGACGCCCGCCTCACCGAGCCGGGCGAAGGCACGAAGATCGGTGATGCGGTCGTCGAGCGGCAGCTGATCCATCTTGAAGTCGCCGGTGTGCAGAACCACGCCGGCCTCCGTCTTGATGGCGACCGCCAGAGCATCCGGAATCGAATGGTTCACCGCAATGAACTCGAGACTGAAGGGGCCGAAGCGCTCCTCGTCGCCCTCCGCGACCGTGAGCGTGTACGGCGTGATGCGGTGCTCCTTGAGCTTCGCCTCCACAAGTGCCAGCGTCAGGTTCGAGCCGATCAGCGGGATGTCCTGGCGCAGGCGCAGCAGGTACGGCACAGCACCGATGTGGTCCTCGTGGCCGTGCGTGAGCACGACGCCCAGGATGTCGTCGAGACGATCCCGGATGGGGCTGAAGTCGGGCAGGATCAGATCGACGCCCGGCTGGTGCTCCTCCGGGAACAGCACACCGCAGTCGACGACGAGCAGCTTGCCGCCGAACTCGTAGACGGTCATGTTGCGGCCGATCTCGCCGAGGCCGCCGATCGGGGTCACCCGAAGGGTGCCGGGCTGGAGGGGTGCAGGTTCGTGGATGGGTGAATTCATGGCGTCCTGTGCTGTCGCGGCCGAAGCGGCCGATTCTCGTTGGGGCCGTCAGCCCCCTGTTGACGTGTGGGCGACGCGCCTCAGCGCGTCGTGCCTGCGACCTTCGGCAGCGCACCGCCGGCCGCGGCATTGCGGTCGGGGCGGAAGTTGCCCAGGTCGAGACCGGGAATGGAGCCGACGAGCGCCAGCTCGTCCTCGATGACGGCAGCCTCGAAATCCTCGGGGCCGACGAGCGGGAGCCGCACACGCGGCGAGCCGATGCGGCCCAGCCCGTGCAGGATGTACTTGGCCGCGACAGTGCCGGGAACATGCGTCATGACGGCGCGTACGAGCGGCTCGAGCTGCTTGTGGGCGGCCGTCGCGGTCGCCAGATCGCCGGCGTTGACGGCGTCGACGATGACCCGGTACGGGGTCGGTGCGATGTTCGCGGTGACACCGATGAGCCCCGTCGCACCGATCGAGAGATGCGGAAGCACATTGGGGTCATCTCCCGAGAAGTACAGCAGATCGGTCTGATTGAGAACCCTGCTGACCTCGGCGAGATCGCCCTTGGCATCCTTCACAGCAATGATGTTCGGATGCTTGGCCGCGCGCAGGATCGTCTCGTACTTGATCGGGATTCCCGTGCGCCCGGGGATGTCGTAGAGGATGACCGGAAGGTCGGTCGCGTCGGCGATCATGCGGAAGTGGGTGAGCACGCCCGCCTGCGTCGGCTTGTTGTAGTACGGCGTGACGATCATGACGCCATCGGCGCCGGCCTTCTCGCTCGCCTTGTAGAGCTCGATCGCGTGCGCCGTCTCGTTGGAACCGCCGCCCGTGATGATCTTCGCGCGCGAGCCGGCGACGGACTTGGCGACCTCGACGAGCCGCAGCTTCTCCGGGTCGGTGAGGGTGCTCGTCTCGCCGGTCGTGCCCGTGACGACGATGCCGTCCGCTCCCCCGGTGATGACGTCGTCGATGTGCTTCTCCACGTCATCCCACGCGACCTCGCCATCGGCGGTGAACGGGGTGACCAGGGCGACCAGCACCTGGCCGAAGGGATTCGCGGGATTCGTCACAGTGCCCAGCGTATCGCGCTGGGGCATGCCGCTGCGAACGTGGATCACGCCTGATTGCGTCTATTCAACAAAATTGCAATATAGACGTATTGTTGATTTATGGCATCCGAACTCCCCGTCGCCCAGGTCAAGGCAGAACTCTTCAAAGCCCTCGCCCACCCCGCCCGCATCCGGGTGCTCGAGGTGCTCAGCGGAGGCGAGCACACCGTCAGCGAGATCGCCGGCCTCGTCGACCTCGAGATGGCGCACCTCTCCCAGCAGCTGGGCGTGCTGCGGCGAGCCGGAGTCGTCGTCACCCGCAGAGACGGCAACAGCATCCACTACTCGCTGCGGGACGAACGGATGTCGCAGATCATCCAACTCGCCCGCGAGATGATCATCGCCGGGCTGCGCGAATCACAGGACATGCTGCACCAGCTGGACGGCCGGCGATGAGCACCGGAACGCCGCAGCGACTGCCCCGACTGCGCGAACTGCTGCCCGGCAGAGCCGACCTGCTCGCCGCCCGCCG
This sequence comes from Homoserinimonas aerilata, assembly GCF_006716125.1. Lineage (NCBI taxonomy): Bacteria > Bacillati > Actinomycetota > Actinomycetes > Micrococcales > Microbacteriaceae > Homoserinimonas > Homoserinimonas aerilata. The sequence continues at coordinate 1,533,080 of NZ_VFOM01000001.1, forward strand.
CTCTCCCCTGCGCGACCTCGTCGCCGGGCTCACCGTCGCCATCGTCGCCCTGCCTCTCGCGCTCGCCTTCGGAGTCGCATCCGGGCTCGGGGCGCAGGCAGGCCTGACCACCGCGATCGTCGCCGGAATCCTCGCGGCCGTCTTCGGCGGCAGCAACCTGCAGGTCTCCGGGCCGACCGGAGCCATGACCGTCGTACTGCTGCCCGTCGTGCACTCCTTCGGGGCAAGCGGAGTGCTCCTCGTCGGACTCATGGCAGGGGTCATCCTCATCGCCCTCGGCGTCTCCGGCATCGGCCGGTACGTGCGCCTGCTGCCCACCTCCCTCATCGAAGGCTTCACCGCGGGCATCGCCGTCATCATCGTGCTGCAGCAGGTGCCCAACATGCTCGGCGTGGAGGCCGGCGAACAGTCCCAGGTGTGGGCCATCGCGGGCGACGCCATCACGCAGTACCTGGCAGCCCCGCAGCTTGCGCCCATCGCCATGGCCCTGGGCGTCGCCGCCGTCATCCTCATCGGAGCGAGGCTCAAACCATCGCTGCCCATCTCCATCCTGGCCATCGTGGTCGCCACCCTCATCGCCGATCTGGCCAGCCTCGACCTCACCCGCATCGGCTCCATCCCCAGCACCATCGGCTCATACTCCACCGACTTCATCGACCTCAGCCGGATCACCGCGCTGATCCCCTCCGCGCTCGCCGTCGCCGCACTGGCCGCGCTCGAAAGCCTCCTGTGCGCGACCGTCGCCGACTCCATGAGCGTCGGCGAACGACACAACCCCGACCGGGAACTGTTCGGCCAGGGCATCGCCAACATCGCCGTACCGTTCCTCGGAGGGGTGCCCGCGACGGCAGCGATCGCCCGCACCGCCGTCAACGTGCGGGCGGGGGCGCACTCGCGCGTCGCATCCATCACCCACTCGCTCGTGCTCGCGGTGGTGGTGCTCTCCGCATCCGGACTCGTCTCGACGATCCCCCTCGCGGCCCTCGCCGGGGTGCTCATCGCCACCTGCGTGCAGATGGTGGGAGTCGGATCCATCCGGGCGCTGCTGCGATCCACACGGGAGGACGCTGTCGTGCTGGTGCTCACCTTCGCCGTGACCGTCGCCGTCGACCTCGTCACCGCCGTCGTCGTCGGTCTCGTCATCGCCTCCTTCCTCGCCCTCCGCAACGTCTCCAGGAGCGCCCGGCTCGACCGGGTGCCGCTGGAGGACGACAGGGGTGACCACAGCGCAGAAGAACTCGCCCTGCTCTCCGATCGCATCGCAGCCTTCCGATTCGACGGGCCGCTGTTCTTCGGCGCAGCCCACCGATTCCTCCTGGAACTCACCGACGTCACGGATGTCGAGGTCGTCATCCTGCGGATGTCCCGCGTGACAACCCTCGACGCGACAGGCGCGGGCATCCTCGACGACGCCATCCGACGCCTCGAGGCCAAAGGCATCGCCGTGCTCGTCTCCGGAGTGGACCCCGCGCACGGCAAGACACTGCGGGCGCTCGGCGTCGCACCGCACCTGCGCGAACTCGGCCGCGTGTTCGACACGACTCCGGATGCCATCGCCGCAGCTCGCAGCATCACATCGCAGAACCGCGCGGCAGGCTAGAGCCGGGCGCGCTCATACGACACGAAGCGATAGTCGAGGCCCGTGCGGGAGCTGAGCCAGCCCCCCTCAGGGTCGCGGGACACCGCGCGCCACCCCTCGCCGATTGCCGGCGCCATCGCATCGCCCTCGAACCGTGCACGGATCTCCGTCACCTCGAGGCGCTCGGCATCCGCCATGACGGCCGCAAATATCTCGCCGCCGCCGATGACCCACACGAGACCGCCGGAAGCAGACCCAGAACCGGATGCCTCGGACGCCGCCAAGCCCAGAGCATCCGGAATCGAATGCACGACATCCGCACCCTCCGCCTGCCAGCCCTCATCACGGGTGACGACGATGTTGCGGCGGCCCTCCAGAGGCCGGAAGCGCGGCGGGAGAGAATCCCACGTCTTGCGCCCCATCACCACAGGGCTGCCCAAGGTCACCCGCTTGAAATGGGCCAGATCTTCGGGGATGTGCCACGGCATGGCGCCATCCCTGCCGATCACGCCGCCCTCGGCCTCAGCCCAGATCAGCCCGATACGCACGGCCGGGGCTGTGCGCGGTGCGCTCATACCGCGACGGCCCCACGGATCGCCGGGTGGTGCTCGTAACCGACGACCTCGAAATCGTCGTACTCGTAGTCGAAGATGCTGTCGCGCTGCGCCGTCACGTTCAGGCGGGGCGGCGCGAACGGCTCACGGCTGAGCTGCTCGGTGACCTGCGCAACATGGTTGTCGTAGATGTGGCAGTCACCGCCCGTCCAGACGAACTCGCCCACCTCGAGCCCGGCCTGGGCCGCGACCATATGCGTGAGCAGCGCGTAGCTGGCGATGTTGAACGGCACGCCGAGGAACATGTCGGCGCTGCGCTGGTAGAGCTGGCACGACAGCCTGCCGTCGGCCACATAGAACTGGAACAGCGCATGGCACGGCGCCAGCGCCATGTTCGGGATGTCGGCCGGATTCCAGGCCGAGACGATCAGTCTGCGGGAATCGGGATTCGTGCGGATCTGCTCGATGACATCCGAGATCTGATCGATCTGCTCGCCGCTCGGAGTCGGCCAGGAGCGCCACTGCACGCCATACACCGGGCCGAGCTCGCCCTCAGCATCAGCCCACTCGTCCCAGATGGTGACCCCGTTGTCGCGCAGCCAGGAGACGTTGCTCTCGCCGCGCAGGAACCACAGCAGCTCATAGGCGATCGACTTGAAATGCACGCGCTTCGTCGTGACCAGCGGAAAACCCTCCGCCAGATCGAAACGGATCTGCCGGCCGAACACGCTACGCGTGCCCGTGCCCGTACGGTCGGTCTTCTGTACACCGTTCTGCAGGACATCACGCAGGAGGTCTTCGTAAGGGGTAGAAATCGTCGCAGCCATCCATCAGATGCTACCTGTTCGGCAAGGCCCCAGAGGGAGACGCGGCCGCAGCTCAGCGCGCGGCACGCTCCAACGCGATCGCCCGACGCACCGACTGCCTGGCCCTGCGACGGTCGCCGCTCGCGTCATAGGCCAGACCCAGTCTCAGCCAGGCCTGCCAGCTCTCAGGCGACGCCTCCACCTCGGCACGGTATCTGGGGAACTCAGCCTCCGCAGCATCACGTTCGGGGCGGCCGCTCGTGAGCAGTGGAACAGGCTCAGACGGCAGGGCGCCCTCCCCCTCGAGACGACCAAGCAGTCGCTCGCTGCGCATCCCGAACATGATCTCGACGACAAGGCCCCACACGCCCACCACAGGAAGAACCGCGAGCGCGACCCCCATCGTCACCGCGACGGCATCGCCACTGAGCAGCAAGCCGACCGCGAGCTGTGCAACCGCAAAGATATAGAGCAGCAGAAGCACCGCCATCACGGCGACGCCCAGCTTCTTGGTCACGCGCCAGCCCCAGAACCCGACTCGAGATCGAGGAGACTGTCGAGCCCGACCGTCACCCCGCGGGCGTCAACAACAGCACGCAGGGCGATGCGGATGCCCTTCTCATAGGCGGTGTTCGAGAGCGTGTCATGCGTGAAGCTGAGAACCTCGCCATCGCCCCCCATGATGACCTCCTGCCGGGCCACGATCCCCTGCAGACGGATGCTGTGCACAGGAATACTCCCGACCTGCTGCCCGCGGGCCCTCTGATCGGCGTGCGGCGCCGCAACCGGCCCGAGCTCCGCGCGCGCCGCAGCCATCAACTCGGCCGTGCGCACCGCCGTGCCCGACGGCGAATCGATCTTCGCGGCATGATGCGCCTCAACGATCTCGATCGAATCGAAGAAACGGGCGGCCATCGTCGCGAAACGCGTGGCAAGCACAGAGCCGAGCGAGAAGTTCGGGACGATGATCACGCCAAGCTCCGGCAGAGTCGCCAGACGGTGCTCGAGCGCGGTGATCCGATCCGCCGACCAGCCCGAAGTGCCCACGAGCACGCTCAAGCCGTTGTCGAGAGCGAAATCGACAACCGACTGGCTCACGCCCGGCCTCGTCACATCGACCGCGACATCCGCCCCCAGCATGTCGCTCAGCGGCGACGCCGAACCCAAGCGGGCGACCACCTCGAACCCGGGCTCAGATTCGATCAGCTGGGAGATCAGGCGGCCCATCGAACCGCTCGCGCCGACGAGGGCGACCTTCGTAGTCATAGAGCAAATCTAGCAACGTGCCGGCGGTTCGCCATCAGTAGGGCTGGTCCACCGGCATGCCGGTGCGCAGCTCGGGCGGCAGATGCCCGAGATCGTTGTGGGCGACCAGTTCGGGCGACTTCACCGAGCGCACCCGGATGATCGTCAGGCCGCAGTTCGCCTGGTTGATGCCCACCCACCGCCACGACGGGGCGCCGAAGACCTCACGCACGAACCAGCCGATGACGAAGTTGTGCGTGATCAGCAGGCTGTGCCGATCTTCGCGCGACGGGGTCATCCACTCGGCCACCGCATCCGTCATCTGCGCCTGGCCCGCCTCGATCTGTGCCTCCGTCACCGAACCGAAGAACGGCTCGAACGCGTGCGGCATATCGGAGCCCGGGCCGGAGGGGACACAGTCGAAGAGAAGCGCGGATGGCTCCGACACGACGCCCGTCATGCGCTCCGTGATCGTCGTCGCCGTGTCGGCCGCACGCTGCAGCGGCGAATGCCAGGCACCCGTGAACGGCACACCGCTCAGCCGGTCGGCGATGGCGTGGGCCTGGCGCTTACCCCTGGCCGAGAGCGGCCCGTCGGGCAGACCGTGCTCTGCGTTCTGCTGCTCGCCGTGGCGAACAAGGTAGATGAAGTGGGACATCGTCGTCCTATTTCCCCTCGGGTGGTGATGGTGCGTCGGCCATGCGCCGCTCTAGCTGGAGAGCAGCGGGGCGAAAGTCTCTTCCTCCACAGTACCCACAGCAGCGATCGAGAGCGGGCGCGTGACCAGCTCGGCCGCCAACTCGGCGACCTGATCGAGCGTGACCGCAGAGATCCTGCGCAGCGCCTCGTCGAGATCGACGAACTCGCCGAGCGTGATCTCCGACCGGCCGAGCCGCGACATGCGGGTGTCGGAATCTTCGAGAGCGAGAGCGGATGCTCCGCCCAGCTGCCCGACAGCCCGCGCCAGCTCGGTCTCGCTGATTCCATCGGCGGCAAGCCTGCGGAACTCGCCCAGCATCAGCTCGGCCACCTGACCGGCCTTCGCGGGCGAGCATCCGGCATACAGCCCGACGACCCCCGAATCGGAGAAACTCGGAGTGAACGAGTAGACGGAGTAGGCGAGCCCGCGCTTCTCGCGCACCTCCTGGAACAGGCGCGACGACATGCCACCGCCGAGAACAGAGTTCAGCACCGAGAGCGTCGCCCTGCGGGGATCACGCGAGGCGATACCGGGCACGCCGATCAGGATGTTGGCCTGCTCGATCGGACGCTGCACCAGCACAAGCGGAGAACCCTGCGAGGGCGCGACGAGCGAGGGCGTGCGACGGGGAACAGGGGCAGCCTCGACGCCGAGATCCCAGCCAGCGCCACGCAGGCTGCCCTCGACGACCGCGAGCAGCTCATCGTGGTCGACGGCACCGGCCGCCGTCACGACGAGATCATTGGCCCTGTAGTTGGCACGATAGTGCTCCCAGACGGCCTCACGCGAGACGGCCGAGATGGATTCGACCGTGCCACCGATGGGGCGACCGAGCGGGTGCTCCCCCATGACGGCCTCGAAGAATCGCTCGCTGGCAACATCGGCGGGGTCATCATCCGCCATCGCCAGCTCCTCGAGGATGACGCCGCGCTCAGTCTCGAACTCATCAGTGTCGAGAAGGGAGGACGTGAACATGTCGGCGAGCACCTCGACAGCCATGGGCAGGTCGCGATCCTGCACCTTGGCGTAATAGCAGGTGTACTCCTTGGCCGTCGCTGCGTTGTGCTCGCCGCCGACGGCGTCGAAGCTCACGGCGATGTCGAGGGCGCTGCGGCTCGCGGTGCCCTTGAAGAGGAGGTGCTCGAGGAAATGCGTCGACCCGTAGGTGACGGGCTGCTCATCGCGGGAACCGACCGCGACCCAGAAGCCGATCGTGGCGCTGCGTGCGCCGGGAACCCGCTCACTGAGGATCCGGACGCCGCTGGGAAGCACACTGCGTCGAACCAGGGACTCCCCGGATGCCTCGAATCGCTGTTCGCCTGCGTCAAGGGGAAGATCTACTGCGCCATTCATCGTCACGAGCCTAGGCCACCCCACTGACGTGCGGCGCCGAGCCTCGACACCGCCACCATCGACGCCCGCTCACGACAAATTGAAACGTACCCCTGAATTGTCGAAATGTACCCCGACATGCGGACAAACAGAGCTGTCTGTACTTGATTTGATTGATAGTGTGGAAACCATCGCCGGGGAGCCCGAACCTCCGGCGTCACCATCGCCCGAAGATGGGCCGGCCCGCAAGGTCGGCGCACAGAAGGCCATCGACGCGAACCCGAATCGCGGCCCTGGTCGGCGGAGACCCGAATCCGCAGCACTAAGATCCACAATCAGGAATGAAGACAACGCAGCGCCCTGGGAACCCCCGCGTCCCGGTCGCCACGTCTGAGGGAGTCACGCTGTGTCGGAAGAAGTACTCGGTACCACTGCGCAGCGTGCTCCCGCCATTCCCGCCTCCCCCGAACGGCCAAAACTCGCATCCGGCCCCGGCGCCAAGGCGCGCATCCTCAGCACCGCGACGCGCCTGTTCTACTACGAGGGCATCCGCGCCGTCGGCATCGACCGGCTGATCAGCGAGGCCAGCGTCACCAAGGCCACCTTCTACAAGCACTACGGCTCGAAGGACACGCTGATCCTCGCGTACGTCGCGCACGTGCACGACGAGACCCAGGCGATCCTCGAAGAGCTGGTCAACGACTCCACGAGCGCCTCCGACGCCCTCCGGCGCCTCATCGCCCGCATCCAACACGAGACCCAGGCACCCGACTTCAGAGGCTGCGCCTTCAACAACGCCGCCGTCGAATTCGCCGACAGCAGGCATCCGGTGCGCGAGGTCGTGCGCGATCACCGCGACTGGTTCAGCGAGCTGCTCGCCTCCCTGTTCCGTGCCGCAGAGCATCCGATGCCCGGCGACGCAGCCGACGAGTTCATGCTCCTGCGCGACGGCGCCATGACCGGCGCCTACGTGGGCGACAGCATCGCCGCAGGCTCAGCCCTCAGCCGCTTCGCGGATCGGATTCTCGGCGACCGCTGACGCCCCGGCTACAGATCAGAAGCGCGCTCCAAGTCGAGCGCCTGATGGCGACTCAACTGCACCCTCGCGGCCGCCACCAACTCATAGACCTGCTCAGCCGAGTTCGCGCTCACGACAGGGGCGACCACGCCGGGGCGAGTGAGCAGCCAGGCGATCGCGATCGTCGCGACACTGGCACCCTGCTCCTCCGCCACCCGATCAAGCGCCGACAGGACGCGCAGATTCCGCTTCGTCAGATGACCCGCCGTCTCCTTGCGCCGCGCCCGGCCGCCCAGGTCTGCGCGCGTGCGGTACTTACCGGCCAGGAATCCGCCGGCAAGACCGAAGCGCGGAAGAAAGCCGAGCCCCTGCTGCGCCACCACACGAGCCAGATCCGGCTCATAGCCCGTTCGCTCGATCAGGTTGTACCGGCTCTGCACCGCGATCAGCGGGGCGACGCCGAGCTGCGCCGCAATGACCCTCGCCTCGACGAGCCGGTTAGCCGAATGATCGGAGACGCCGAAATAGCGCACCTTGCCCGCCCGGATGAGTTCATCGACCGCCAGCAGCGTCTCGTCGAACGGCACGGCCTCATCATCGATGTGGAGCGAGAGCAGGTCGATGTACTCGGTGCCCAACCGCCGCAATGACGCCTCCACCGCCGAGGTCACGGCAGGGCCCGTCACCCCCGGAAACTCGGCGCCCTTGCCGACCTTCGTGCCTATGACCATGCGTGACCGCGCGCCCCTGTCGCGCATCCACTCGCCGATGATCTCCTCGCTCCGACCGTCGGAATAGCTGTCGGCCGTGTCGATGAGGTTGCCGCCGTGATCGGCGAAGACATCGAGCACCTCGCGGGAGGCCGCAGCATCGGCCGACAGACCGAACACATTGCCGCCGATCGCGAGTGGGAACACGGTGAGATCGGATGCCCCCAAGCGCCTGCCCCAGAACTCAAGGGTCTTGGGCGCATGCGACAGCAGAAGTGCGGTGCGCGGGATGACAGGGAACGGCACGGTCGCCGCAGGCTCAGCCGGGCGCTCAGAGAGCGTGACCGGTGCGGTGCCGACGGGCTCGATCTTCTCCACGAACTCTGCGACCTCGGGCTCTGCAACCTCGGCCACCACGCCCGGCAGTACTGTGGCCTCCGTCGGCGCGGACCCTGCATATGACTTCGTATCGACCACGAGCACCCTGCCTTACCTCTCTGGCAGCTTCGGGGTAACGATGCTGCGTATGAGTCGGTCGGCTTCGGGTGCCATCACGCCTGCCCCGAGGATACGTCACGACCGCCCCTTACGACGACATTTGGGCACGATTGTTACCAAGTGGCGCATCAGCGCCGAGCAGCCGAACAGCTACTCGGATGCCTTGTCGAGCATCGCGACCTGCTGCCGGGTCAGGGAGAGACCCCGCGCATCGAACGCCCCGAGCAGCTCGTCGACGCTCCGCGGAACCACGACAGCGGCCGTGACGCCCGGCCTCGAGATCGTCCAGGCGACGGCGACGCAGGCCAGACTCGTGCCGTGCTCCGCGGCGACACCCTCCATCGCAGCGAGCACGCGAGAGCCCCTGCGCCCGACGTGGGCGACCGCCTCCTCCGCACCCGGGGCATCCACCGACGCGCTCCTGTCGCGAAAGTCGCCCGTCAGAAAACCGTGCGCCAACGGGAACTGCGCGAACACGCCCGCCCCCAACTCAGCAGCCAAGGGGGCCAGATCACGCTCGAAGACGCTGCGCTGCATCAGCGAGTACTGCTGCACGATGGCACTCACACTCGGATACACCGCCTCCTCCGCGCGGGCGTCGATCGCCCGGATGCGGGCGACGCTGTGCCCCGTGACCGCCACATGCCTGACCTTTCCCGAACGGCGCAGCATGTCGAGCGCCTCGAGCGTGTCATCGATGGGAACATCCGGGGCATCGCCGCCGCCGTCAAGAGTGAGGAAGTCGATGTAGTCGGTTCCGAGTCTGCGCAGCGAGCCCTCCGCCGCGCGAACCACCTCACGCGAACCGAGCCCCAAAGCATCCGGATGCCTGCCGATCGTCGTCGAGACGACAGCCTTCGAACGGTCGGCCAGCGTGGCCAGCCAAGAGCCGATCATCACCTCGCTGCGGCCGCCCGCATAGTGATCGGCCGTGCAGACGAGGTTGCCCCCCGCATCGGCGAAGCTGTCGAGCGCACGGCTCGTCGCGCTCGCGCCCGACGTCCAGCCGAACACTCCCCCGTCGATACCGACGGGAGCCACCATGACCCCGGTATCGCCCACCTGCCGCATGCAGAAAGCATACGGGCGGATGCGCATCCGCCCGTCATCCGAGGCATGCGATTCCGACGGTGGCGTTTCGGTGCGCAACGTGGCAGCGTGGAGAGCAGGAAGTGATGACAATGTCAGACCCACAGAAGGTCACCCAGCAGCGCAACCTCACCACCGCATCCGGGGCCACCTGGCTGCTCACCTCAGGCGTGACCGCCCTCATCTGTCTGGTGATGCTCTGGTTCATGCGCGAACTCGAACCCATCGGCGCGGCCACGACCGGCTTCGTGACGATAATCGTGCTGTATCTGGCGATGATCGCGGTGCGCTACGGCATCGCCAACACCCGGGTGAGGCTCTGGATGCTGGCCGTGCTGGCGATCGCGATCGCGGGAACCTTCATCACCGTCGCCTCGATCATCATCCTCGGCTACGAGAGCTGAAGCACCCCGAAACGATGATCGGCCCCGCCCCCTTGCAGGGACGGAGCCGATCGTGGTGATGCGTGGAGCCTAGCCTTCTGCCGGAGCCTCCGCCGAGGTGGCGGTCGCGCCGGAACCATCGGTGTCGGCAGCCTCAGCCTCGTCCTGGACGGGCTCGAGCGAGAGCTTGCCACGGTCGTCGATCTTGGTGATCTGCACCTGGATCTTCTGACCGATGGAGAGCACATCCTCGACGTTCTCGACCCGCTGGCCGCCGGCGAGCTTGCGCACCTCGGAGATGTGCAGCAGGCCGTCACGGCCGGGCATGAGCGACACGAAGGCGCCGAAGGTGGCGATCTTCACGACGGTGCCCAGGAAGCGCTCGCCGACCTCAGGGTTGAGGGGGTTCGCGATGGCGTTGACCGCCATGCGGGCAGCCTCAGCCGACGGTCCGTCGACCGCGCCGATGTACACGGTGCCGTCGTCCTCGATGGAGATGTCGGCGCCCGTGTCGTCCTGGATCTGGTTGATCGTCTTGCCCTTCGGGCCGATCAGCTCACCGATCTTGTCGACCGGGATCTGGACCGAGATCACGCGGGGCGCGGTCGGAGCCATCTCATCGGGCGCGTCGATCGCCGAGTTCAGGACGGCGAGGATGGCCGTGCGGGCCTCCTTCGCCTGCTTGAGCGCGCCATCGAGAACCGACGACGGGATGCCGTCGAGCTTCGTGTCGAGCTGGATCGCGGTGATGAAATCGCTCGTTCCCGCAACCTTGAAGTCCATGTCACCGAGAGCATCCTCAGCACCCAGGATGTCGGTGAGGGCCGCGTAGCGCGTCTCCCCATCGATCTCATCCGAGACGAGGCCCATCGCGATGCCCGCGACCGGCGCGCGCAGCGGCACACCGGCGTTCAGCAGCGACAGGGTCGAGGCGCAGACAGAACCCATCGACGTCGAACCGTTGGAGCCGAGAGCCTCGGACACCTGGCGGATCGCGTAGGGGAACTCCTCGCGGCTCGGCAGCACCGGCACGAGGGCGCGCTCGGCGAGGAAGCCGTGCCCGATCTCGCGACGCTTCGGCGAACCGACACGACCGGTCTCACCGGTCGAGTAGGGCGGGAAGTTGTAGTGGTGCAGGTAGCGCTTCTTGGTGACCGGGCTCAGCGAGTCGATCTGCTGCTCCATCTTGAGCATGTTCAGCGTGGTGATGCCCATGATCTGGGTCTCGCCGCGCTGGAAGATGGCGGAACCGTGAACGCGCGGGATGACCTGAACCTCGGCGTCGAGCGGGCGGATGTCCGCCAGCCCACGGCCGTCCATGCGGACGCCCTCGGTGAGGATGCGATCGCGGACGATCTTCTTGGTCACCGACTTGTAGGCACCCGAGACCTCGCCGTTGGCGGAGTCGGGCAGTTCGCCGGCCTCGACCTTCGCGGCGATCGCTTCCTTGACACGGGCCTTGAGCGCGTCATCCGCGTCCTGGCGCTCCGTCTTGGCGGCGATCTGGTAGATCGAGGCGAGCTCGGAGGAGGCGAGCTCCTTGACCGCGGCGAACGTCTCGTCGGAGTATGCCGCGAAGACGGGGAACACGATCGGAGCCTTGGGCGCCTGCGCGGCAAGCTCCGCCTGCGCCTTCACGAGCTGCTTGAGGAACGGCTTCGCCGCCTCGAGACCCTGAGCGACAACGGCCTCGTCGGGCTTGGTGCCGCCGGCCTTGATCAGCTCCCAGGAACCCTCGGTGGCCTCGGCCTCGACCATCATGATGGCGATGTCCTCGTTGCCGTCCTTGTCGGTGACGAGGCGGCCTGCGACGGTCAGGTCGAACACTGCATCGGCAAGCTGCTCGACGTTCGGGAACGCAACCCACTGGTCGCCGATCAGGGCGAGGCGGATGCCACCGATCGGGCCGCTGAACGGAAGACCCGAGATCTGCGTCGACGCGGATGCCGCGTTGATGGCGAGAGCGTCGTAGAACTCGCCGGGGGCGATGCTCAGCACGGTGATGACGATCTGGACCTCGTTGCGGAGGCCGTCGACGAACGACGGACGCAGCGGCCGGTCGATGAGGCGGCAGACGAGGATCGCCTCGGTCGAGGGGCGGCCCTCACGGCGGAAGAACGAGCCGGGGATCTTGCCCGCGGCGTACGAACGCTCTTCGACGTCGACGGTGAGCGGGAAGAAGTCGAATCCTTCACGCGGGTGCTTGCCGGCGCTGGTCGCGCTCAGAAGCATGGTCTCCTCGTCGAGGTATGCGGCGACCGCACCCTGCGACTGCTGCGCGAGGCGGCCCGTCTCGAAACGGACCGTGCGCTTGCCGAACTTGCCGTTGTCGAGAACGGCTTCGGCGAACTTGATTTCTGGACCCTCCATTAAGGGTATCTCCTTTGTTTTACGTCGCCCCCGTGTGGGCGCGACTGCATACATCGGAGCAGGAGCGGGCAGTCAGGGGCGCGCGCGATCTGCGCGGGCGCCGTGCTCTGGCCAACAGTAGAAAATCACCGTACTGGACGGGAACTCACCACCGGTGACCAGCATCGTGCCAGCCTGCTCCGTTTGTGCTTCGGCCACGACGCATCCTGTCGGACGCCCTGCAGCCGCAACAATCCTACCAGCGACCACCTGAACGGGCCAGTGGCGCGCTGGTGAACGGCAGATGGCGGCCCGGGCAACCCGCTCGATGCGACGGCTGTGGTTCGTCGCGACGGCTGCGGAACATTCTGCAGCCGTCGCGACGAACCACAGCCGTCGGGTCGAGCCTGCGATCGAGCTACTCGGCGAAGGTCTCCTGCACCCAGTCGGCGATGAAACCCGCGACGGGCAACATGTTGTCGATGGAGATGTGCTCCGTGCCGCCCTCTGGGTCGTCGAAGATGCGCAGCTGCCGCTTCGGGCTGTTCACGGCCTCGTCGTAGCTCTGCTGCGCGTACTTCACGTTGATCTGACGGTCGTTCGCACCGTGCGTCACGAGGAACGGCACCGTGATCTTCTCCACCACGCCGGCCAGCGTCACCCTGTCGGCGATCTCCAGGAACTGCTCCTGATCATCCGCCCCCCACACCCACTGCACGTGATCCCAGTAGTGCGGCACCGGGTTCTCACCCTCACGCTTGACCCGGCCGTGCTGCACCTCCGCCCAGTTGTGGTTCGCCCCCCAGGCGACGACCAGCTTGAGGCGCTTCTCGAACGCTGCGGCGCGAGGCGCGTAGTACCCGCCCAGCGACCACCCGACGATGCCGATGCGATCCGGGTCGATGGTGAGGACATCCGCAGCCTGCGCCTCAAGGAAGTCGACACATGCCGCAGCCCAGACCTCCGTGTCGAAGCGGGCCTTCAGGCCGCGAAGACGCAGGGCCTCACCCGAGCCCGGGGTGTCGACCATGAGGGTCGAGATGCCGCGACGCGCGAGTTCCTGCGGGAACTGCGAGTAGTACATCATCTCCTTGGTCGAATCGAGGCCGTTCCACTGGATGACGACGGGCGTCGGGCGACCGTCGAGGCTCTCCGCCTGGTAGAAGTAACCGGGCAGCGCGCCCTCCTCGTACGGGATCTCCACCGGGGTGAACGGCACGCCCGCGAGCTCGACATGCTTCAGCAGCAGGTCGATCGACTTCTGGTACGCAGCGTTGCGACCCTCCCATTTGGGCGACTGAAGCCGCTCCGACTGCGAGGTGTAGAGGCTCGCACGGTAGAACTTATCGGCAGCCGTGATGCGGCGCCCCGCACCTTCGGCCTCGGCAGCCTCGGATGCCAGCCTGTCGGCCACGGCAGCCCAGGATGCGTAGAGCAGGTCTGTGCCCGCATCGTCACCGTTCTTCGAGGCCTCGAGCACCGGCCTGCAGGCTCGGTCGATCTCATCGATGAGTCCGCCGTTGTTGAGGGAGGCGACGACCGCCATGCTCCACACGTAGTTGGTCGGGAAGTACATGTACATAGGAGGAACTCCAGTATCTCTCTGTGCGCTTTCGGCGCCGAAGGCCACCACCACGCTATGGGCAGACCGACGGCTCGGGAACGTGAATTCCCTGATGCGAGCGATCGTCGGCGGCAATACCTCGGCACCGCGTGGCCGCCTTCGGATCAGTCGTAGTGGTGTGCCGCCATGAATGCGGCGGCAGCGAGCCTGCCCGCGTCATACGGAGCAGGCTCCCCCGGCTCGTAGCGAACCGAGGTTAGCTCACCCGAGAACGGGAACGCACCGTGCCGCTCGTGCATCTCCCACGACACGGGACCGCGGCGGTCGATGCCCACGTCGATTCCGGTGAACGGTGCCAGACCCGTGAGCATCATGACGCGACGCAACGACGCAACGGGAACACCGTCGACCGACAGCTCGACATCGAGATAGAACTCGTCACGGTTGAAGGTGAGATCAAGCTCGATCTCGCACGGCCCCGACGCCGTGAAGGGCGCATCCGTCGTGCGCATCACACCGTATTCGTTGTACTCGAACACGAGCCGGCCGTCCTCGACGTACAGGACATAGCCGCCACACTGGTCGCCGTGCGCCACGAGGACGCCCTCCCCCGCTGCCACGACGGATGCTCGGATCCGGAACTCGCGAAGGCCGATGAGCTGCGCGGCACGATGACGCTCCACCGTGGGGCTCCCGTTGCGGATCACCAGGGGCTCGGAGAACCTCGCATTCTCACGGGGTTGGATCTGGAACACCAGACCGGCATCATCCGCGATCGGAAACACCGTGTTCTCCCAGGCGAGCCGCTCCCACAGTGCCGCCAGCTCAGCGACCTTCTCGGGTCTGTCAGCCGCGAGATCGTGCGTCTCAGCGGGATCATTCGTGACCTCATACAGTTGCCAGGTCACGTTCTCGACATCCATGATCGGTCCGGGGCGCAGGCTCAGGATCTTCCACCCCTCGTGGTAGAGACCGAGGTGACCGTTCCACTCCGCATGCTGGGTCATCCGGAATTCATTCGAGGCACTACCCAGCAGCTGGTCGAGCGCGCTGAGGCCGTCGAGATCCTTCGCCGGGATGCCGTGGCGCTCCGAGGGGCGCACGACGCCGCATGCTTCAAGGAGGGTTGGCATGATGTCGGTCGCATACATGAACTGGCGACGAACCCGTTCCGCGGCAGGCACATTGCGCAGGCGGGCAGGCCACGAGAAGATGAAGGGCGCGCGGACGCCGCCCCCGAAGGTGCTGCCCTTGTACAGCCTGAACGGGGTGTTCGAAGCCATGGCCCACCCTCGCGGATAGTGCACCCCGGCACGGGGACCCCCGATGAGCTCCGTCTCGATCGGCTGATCGCGGGACCAGTCCTCCGGAAGCCTGAGGCCGTTGATGAACTGGCTCAGATAACTCCGGGTGCCCTCTGGACCGCCCTCGGCGGTGCCCCCATTGTCACTCGTCACGATGACGATCGTGTTCTCGCGCTCTCCGTACTCATCGAGCACGGAGAGGAGTCGGCCCAGGTTCTGGTCGATGTTGTCGACCATCGCCGCATAGACCTCCATGTAGCGCTCGAATCTCGCACGCGAGTCCTCATCAAGCGACTGCCAGGGCTCGACCTCGTAGCCTCCTTCGCGATTGCGGTCGACCATCTGCGTGCCCTCGGGGAAGAGCCCGCGCGCGATCTGCTCGGCGAAACGAGCACGACGCACCTCGTCCCACCCTTCCGCATAGCGCCCCCGATGACGATCGATGTCCTCCGCCTTGGCCCCCAGCGGGCCGTGCATGGCATTGTGGGCGAAGTAGAGGAAGAACGGCTTCTCGGACTCGGATGTGCGCAGACCACGGATCATGCTGATCGCGTGATCTGTCAGGTCATCCGTCAGGTAGTAGTCGTCGGGATAGCGCTCGACCTCCACCGTCGTGTTGTCCTGGACGAGCCGGTTCGGAGCGAAGAAGTTCGTGAACCCCTCGAGGCAGCCGTAGTACTGGTCGAACCCCCTCTGCACCGGCCAGGATTCACGTGAGGCGCCCTCGAAGGTCGCGTCGTCACGCGTCAGGTGCCACTTGCCGATTCCGAACGTGGCGTACCCGGCGCCCTGAAGCGCCTCCGGAAGGGTCAGGACATCATCCCCCAGTTCGAGGGCGAAGCCGGGAAACCCCGGGTTGAAGCCGGCGACGGTCGCGAAGCCCGCACGGTGCGGATTGACTCCCGTCAGGATCGCGGCGCGAGCCGGTGAGCAGACCGAGGCCGTGTGGTAGTTGTTGAGCACGACGCCGTCGTCGACGATCGCCTCGACATGGGGCGTCGGGATCTCGCCCCCGTATGGCCCGAGGTCGCTGAACCCCATGTCGTCGATGACCATCAGGATGACGTTCGGCGCTCCCGCCTCAGGCTTCGGTGAAGGGACCCAGGCTGGGGTCGATCGGGACATCGCGCGATCGACCGAGCCACCGAAATCCTCGTAGCCGCGGGCCCCCTCCGGAACGGCCTGCGGCGACACGAAGGGAACCCCGTTCACGGAAGCCTGACCGACGACGTCGGAATGCCGTTGTTCTTGATCTCGCTCAGGATCCTCGTTCTGAGTTCGATGAACTCCGGCCGCGCCTTCGTCGCGAGCTGCTCTCGTTCGCGTCCGAGATTCACCGCCACGTCGTCGACGATCCGCGACGGACGCCCCCCGAAGACGACGACCCTGTCGCCGAGGAAGACCGCCTCGTCGATGTCGTGGGTCACGACGATGATCGTGATCCCCAGATCGCGGCGAAGCCTGAGAGTCAGCTCCTCCAGTTCGAACCGGGTCTGGGCGTCGAGGGAGCCGAAGGGCTCATCCATGAGAAGAATGGATGCGTCATAGGCCAGCGCACGCGCGATCGCGACTCGCTGCTGCATGCCCCCTGACAGCTGCCAGGGGAACTTGTCCATATTGTCCTGGAGCCCCACCAGCTCGAGGCACCTCCGCGCCCGCTCGAAGCGCTCCCGCTTGCCCACACCCCTGGCCTGAAGCGGGAACTCGACATTGCCGAGCACGCGCATCCACGGGAGCATCGAGCCGCGGTAGTCCTGGAAGACCACGGCGATGTCCTCCACCGGACCTGTGATGCTCCGGTCGCCGAGGAACACCTTTCCCTCGGAGGGTTGGATCAGGCCGGAGAGGAGCCTCAGGAGCGTGGTCTTGCCCACTCCGGACGGCCCGACGAGGCAGGTCACGTCGCCCGGCGTCAGCTCGAGGTCGAGGTCCGCGATGATCGTGTTCGCCGCCGAGCCGGTGCCGAAGGTCTTCTGCACACCGACGGCACGCAGGGTACCGACGTCCTTGATCGGGGAGGAAGTGCTCATGGTCGAATCTCCTTGACCTGTCATGGTTGGCTGTTTCGCACTCGCTGGGCCGCCTCGCCCTGGATCTCGGCCATGAGGCCATCCATCCGCCTGGTCCGCCGCCGGGACAGCGGCACCGCCTCGTTGCGGTACCAGCGGAGGATCCTGTGCTCGAACATCGCGAAGAGGGCGGTGAACACGTAGCCGACGATTCCGATGAAGATCGTGCCCGCCCAGGTGTCGGCCAGAGCGAAACTCATGCCGCTCTGGAGGATGAAGAAGCCGACACCCTGGGTTGATCCGTACATCTCGCTGACGATGAGCATGACGATGCCGATCGTGATCGCGATCCGCACACCGACCACGATCTGGGGCAGCGCACCGGGAAGGATGACCTTCGCCACCCGGAAGTGCACTGGGATACGGTACGCTCGCGCGGTCTCGATGACGCTCGCCGGAATCGCCCGCACCCCCTCCACCGTGTTCAACAGGATCGGCCACACGCATCCGAAGGCGATGAGGAAGATCTTCGGCTCGGGGCCGATGCCCAAGGCGAGGATGATGATCGGCACGAACACCACGGGTGGGGATGCGCGGGCGAAGTCGAGGAACGGCATGAATATGTTTCGGAGCACAGCGCTCGACCCCACCGCGATACCGACGGTGAGACCGATCACGAGTGCGATCGCGAGCCCGATGAAATAGTTCGTGAAGCTGTAGATGATGTCGCCCCACAGGCGACCCCCGAATATCCCGTCGACCAGGTTCGTGGCGATGCGCTCCAGAGGAGGCCAGTACGCCGAGGTCGACGACGCCGAGGCGAAGAACCAGAGGAGGACAAGCAGGATGGGAAGCCAGGCCTGGATGAGGAGCGACTTCATGACGCCTCGTCCGGCGCCGCTGCGTGAAGAGGTCATGTCAGTCCTCGTTCCCCTCTGTCTGCCAACGGATGAGCCGGTCCTGCGCGAAGCTGACGACCGCGCTCACGGCGAAACCGAGGATGCATGCCGTGAGAAGGAAGACATAGGCGAGCGGGGTGTCGCCTCCCTGCTGCGCCTCCCCGAGCTCCGCGCCGACGCCGGCCGCTCCCGTCAACACTTCTGTTCCGAGGGACACCAGGACCGCGATCGTCGCTCCCAGCCGGAACCCGGTCGCCAGGAAGGGCGCCGCCGAGGGGAGCATGACCTTCAGCACCACCAGATGAGGGGGGATGCGAAAACTGCGCACCGTCTCCTCGATGCTGGCGGTCACGCTGCGCACGCCGTGCTGTGCCTGGACGATGATGGGGAACACGACGGCAGTGAAGACGACGACCGCCTTCATGTCGGTCGTGCGCCCCAGCAGGAGGATGAGCACGGGGATGAGGGCGATCGCGGGGAAGGCGCGGCCGAAGTCGAAGAGGAACCGGGTCGACAGTTCGATGAGGGGCCGGCGGCCCGTGAGCATGCCGACCGGGACCCCGACGATGATTCCGAAGGCGAGACCGAGCAGTGCCCCGGCGAAGGTGTCGCCGATCGCCTTCCAATAGTCGGGCGAGATGATCTGGGTCGCGAAGCTCTCGACGACGCTGAACGGCGCCGGAAGGACATTCGCGGGAAGCAATGTCGTCGAGACGGCGAGCTGCCAGCACCCGATGGCGAGTAGCGCCACGATGAGGCGGGCCACCACTACGCCCGTTCTTGTCCGTACTGCTCGGGAGAGCATCCGATCTCCTTTGAATCGTGTGCTGTGAGCGATGCGGTGGAGGCTCTCACGCCCCCACCGCATCGTCGTGCGTCCTACGGTGCGGAGTCGAGGAGGACGTCGGACACCGAGACCTCATGATCGAGGTCACCGAGTTCGAACTGGGCATCGAGCATCTTCGTCCACGCGTCGCGGTACGAGACCACGGTCAGCGGTTCGAGGACCATGCGGTTCGCGATGAAGTCCTCGGGGAACTTGCTGTACTCACGGTACACATCGCGCACGGCCTCAGGGTTCTCGCCGGCGAACTGGCTCGCCTCGTCCATCGCCGCGACGAAGGCCTCGATGACGCCGGGGTTCGCGGCGATATAGCTGTCGCTCGCCGCCCACACGATTTGCGGCGCACCGGGAAGGAACTCCCGCGCTCCCATGCCCATCTTCTCGAAGCCCTGGTCGACCGCGTTCAGGAAGAACACCGAGAAGGGAAGGATCGCATCGACGGTTCCGCTCTTCGCAGCCTCCATGAGGGTGTCCACGGGGAGGTTGACGTAGCTGACCGTCGCGGGGTCCACGCCGTTCTCGGTGAGCGCGATGTTGTTGACGAGCTGCGGAAGACTGCCCAGACCCTGGATGCCCACGGTCTTGCCCTCGAGGTCGGACCAGTCCTTGATGGGGCTGCCCGGGGGAAGGAGGAGACCGTCGGTGGGCTCACCGTCGAAGTCGGGCTCGGCGCTCTTGGCCCCCGAGATGACCGAGACGGGGATTCCCTGGGCCACCGCACGCGCGATGTCGGGCCCGCCGGTCATCGCGATGTCGAGATCACCCGACACGAGCGACGCGATCTGAGTCGTGGGGTCACCACCGAGGCTGATCTCGGCCTTCAGCCCGTGCTTCTCGAAGAAGCCCTCGGTGTCGGCCAGGATGGTCGCCTCGAAGCCGCCCGGATTGCGACCGACCTTGATGTCTGTGATCTCCGCGCCACCGTCGCCTGCGCCTGCTCCGCCGTCACTGCTGGCCGTGTCGGGGCTGCACCCGACGAGGGCGATCGCGGCCGCTGAGACCGCGAGGGCGGCAACGAGAGTGCGGCCGATTCCTCGAGATGGTTGTGTCTTTCTCACTGTGTACTCCTTTGTACGAAGGTGTGGACTTGCTCGGTGCGTGCTGCCGGGCGGATGCGTGCTGCCTCCTGGTGTGCCCAGCGTATTGAGAGCGGCAGTGGCGCAGAAATCAGGAATCGGAATACCAGCTACTGGCCCGCCGCGATGCTGACGACGACACCTCAGTGCGGGATCCCGAGGTCACGGGAGTGACCGTCTGAGTCGGTGTGGACGAAGCTGTTGTAGGCGACGAGGATGTCCTTGAAACGTCCGGTCGCGTCGAATTCATACATGATGACGCCGTCGAATTCGAAGGTCTCGCCCTTCTTCACCGGGCCGAAGAGCGAGTCCTCACGGTCATGCCTCGCGGTGAAGAGTGTGTGCATCTGGATGGCCGCACCGTGGTCATCCGAGACGAAGCGGGGCACCGTCAGCTGCTCCACGAAATCTGGCCAGATCTTGTTCCGGTAGTGATCCTTCATCCCGTCGATTCCGGTGAACTCGAGGGTTCCGTTCTTGACGTGCACATCGGCTGCCAGGAAATCGTCGAAGGTCGTGTCGTCCTCGGCATTGAAGCGGCTGATGTATTCGTCGAATCGCTCTCTGAGCATTATCCGATCCTCCTGTTTCTCGCCGGTGTCGCAGACCGTATACACCTTTGTCGGCGGTGTTTTCGAGGCTATCCAGACCCTGAAGACACGGGAAATGGCATCCCCCCATACGTCCTATGCGTCCGGGCTATGTCAGGTCGGCGGCGTACCCGGCCGTCGTGTGCGAGCATGGGGGCGATGACGATGATCACCCTGCCCGGCGGCCGATTCCTGATGGGTTCGACTGCCTTCTACGACGATGAGGGGCCCGTTCGGGAGGTGACGGTCGAGCCGTTCGCCATCGACCGGGCACCCGTCACGAACGCGCAGTTCGCCCTGTTCATCGAAGACACCGCATATGTCACAGTCGCCGAACAACGGCCGCGCCCCGAGGACTTCCCGGATGCGCCGACCGCAATGCTCGTCCCGGGAGCGCTCGTCTTCACCGGCACGCGCGGCCCCGTCGATCTCCGCGACTGGCAGCAGTGGTGGTCGTGGGTTCCGGGAGCGCAGTGGCGCCACCCCTACGGCCCCGACAGCTCTATCACCGACCGCGATGGGCATCCCGTCGTGCAGGTGGCCTTCGCGGATGCCGTCGCCTACGCATCCTGGGCGGGCAAGAGACTCCCCACGGAGGCGGAGTGGGAGTTCGCGGCGCGCGGCGGCCTCGAGGGAGCCACCTACACCTGGGGGGAGGATGCCAAGCCCGACGGCCACCCGCTGGCCAACACCTGGCAGGGGTCGTTCCCGTACCGCAACACGGGTGCGCGCGGCTGGGTGGGAACCTCGCCTGTCGGTGCCTTCCCTCCCAACGGCTACGGTCTGCTGGACATGTGCGGAAACACCTGGGAGTGGACCGACGGCTTCTACGACACCCCTCCTCCCATGTCGAGCTGCGGCTGCTCCCCCGTCACCGAGGTGACCGGGTCGAGACGGGTGCTCAAGGGCGGATCCCACCTCTGCGCGCCCGAGTACTGCCTGCGCTACCGTCCCGCGGCCCGCTCGCCCCAGACGGAGGACACGTCAACGACTCACATCGGGTTCCGATGTGTGCGCTCTGTTCGGCCCTAGTCCACGCGCGACGCGCTCCCCGCTCTACCTCTGCTGGGAGCGCCGGATCGTGTCTGACATGTATTTGACGCCGCCCGACGACGAGAACCCACCATCGATGGGGATCTCGGCGCCTGTCACGTATGAGGCGAGATCGGAGACCAGGAACCCGACGACGGCCGCGACCTCCTCCGGCTGCGCGGTGCGCTCGAGCGGGGTGAGGGCCAGCTGTGCCTCCGTCATGATCGCCGGCGCGTTCGCCATCATGGGGGTCTCGATGTAGCCGGGGTGCACGATGTTGACCCGGATGCCGCGGCCACCGTATTCGGTCGCGGCGACGTGTGTCAGCCCGCGCAGCCCCCACTTGCTCGCCGTGTACGACACCGTGTGGTGCGCGTTGAGGGCGGCAAGGGAGCCGACGTTGACGATCGAGCCGCCGTCGACCATGAGGGGTGCGAGCGACTGGATGCCGAGCATCGGCCCGGTCAGGTTGATGCCGATGACGCGATTCCAGTCGTCGACGGCCATCTCGCCGAGCCTCGCGCGGAACGGGATGCCTGCGTTGTTGACGAGGCCGTGGACGGCGCCGCGCGCGGAGAGCTCCGCGACGAGCGCGGACCACTCCGCCTCGCTCGACACGTCGAGCCTGCGGAAGAGCACCTCGCCGGGCAGTCCCGCCGCGCTCTCGAGAAGCTCTGCGGCACCGTCGGTGATGTCCGTCGCGAAGACGGTTGCGCCGGATGCCGCGAGCAGCAGGCTCTCGGCGGCACCCTGACCCCCTGCCGCACCCGTGACGATGACGGTCTTGCCGGCGAGGCCGGGCAGCACCACTGGCGCGCTCATGAGCCGACCGCCCCGCTGCGGTCGAGGAGTTCGATGAGGTTGCCCTCGGGATCGGCGACGAACGACATGCGCACGCCCGCCTCCGGGGACTGCTGGGGAGGCATCCGCTCGCTCGCACCGGCCGCGAGCAGCGCGGCATGCGTGCCCTCGACGTCGGCGATGCGGAGCGCGATGTGGCCGTAGCCACGAGTCAGCAGGGCGGTCGCCGTGTCGGGCGCCTGCAGGCCGGGCTGCGAGCCCTCTCGTTCGAGGAGCTCGATCGCGAAGCCGTCGTCGCCTATGACGAATGTGCCGCGCAGCCCGATCGCGTCGATCGTGAACGGTGCGGATTCGCGCAGCCCGAGCGTGTCGCAGTACCAGCGCGTCATGGCCTCCAGGTCGGCGACGCTGAGCCCCACATGATCGAGGTGCATTCTGTGTCCTTTCATGGCATGCCTAGTCGTGCGGCCCGCCGTGCATGATGCCGGCGTGGATGTCGGGCAGCAGGTCGAGAAGCTCCCTGCCGAACTCGGCGTCGATCAGGATGAACGCCACGCGCGCGACGGAATCGCTGCGGTTGGCCCAGGCGTGATCGGTTCCGCGCTGCACGACGACGTCGCCGGCCCTCAGCGTGACCTCGCTGTCGTCGAGCACGAGCACGATCTCACCCTCGAGCACGATGCCGTAGTCGATCGACTCGGTTCGGTGCACGGGCGACTGGTTGCCGAGCTCATTGATGTGGCCGGGGAAGAACTCGTTGATGCGGATCTTCGTGCCGAGCGCCGGAGGCGGAACCCTCAGCGTGCGCTGCGTCGGCTCCGACGGCTCCTCGGGCAGGAGAACGGCGGGCGCACCCTCGGTCTGCCAGATCTCGTAGAAACCGACGCCATCCTGCGGCATGACCTTGTGCACCGGAACGGGCCCGTCGGAGAGCACAACGGAGACACCGTTCTCGTCATGACCGGTGACGACCCGTCGCGGGATCGTTCCCTCGGGCAGCTGCTCGCTCATACGGGCTCCGCCACCTTCGCGAGCGACGACTCCATGAGCTTCGCCGGGTCCGCGCCGGGCGTGCCGGGGTGCAGCTCCCAGTCGACCATCTTCATGGAGGCGTCGACGACCATCTTCACGCGCGGCAGACGGCGCCCCTCGAACTCGGTGAGCAGCTGCTCGAGCTCTCCATCGCGGGTCACATAGTCGGCGAGCAGCACCGCATCCTCAGCACACATCGCCGCACCCTGCGCGATGAGCGGCGGGCAGGCGTGCACGGCGTCGCCGATCGCGATCACGCGGCCGCGGTGCCACGAGCCCTCAACAAGCAGCCACTCGATGGGCTGGAAATTCATGTAGGTGTCTTCTGTGATGCTCTCGCGCAGGTGATCCCACGGGCCGTGGTAACCCTCGGCGAGCTCGCGGACGATCTCGGCGTTCGTGCGCCCGTCGTCCGGCCTGACCGGATCGGTGAGGATGTACGCGTAGCACTCGGTCGCGGAGATGGGCGCATACCCCGCCTTGTACCAGGGGCCGTGGTAGAACACTGCGGCGCCGTCCATGTCGGGGGTGCGCGATGTCACGAAACGCCAGATCCCCATGCCGCTGGGCCCGGGGCGCTCCGACATGCCGAGAACCTCGCGAGTGGCAGAACGGATGCCGTCGGCCGCGATCACCAGGTCGAATGTCTCAGTCTCGCCGGTCGACAGGCTTGCCTCGACCCCCGCATCCGTCTCAGCGAACGCGGTGGCCGTGACGCCGAGGCGCACATCAATGCCGAGGGCGCGGATCTCGTCGACGAGCACCGTCTGCAGGTCGGCGCGCAGCGTGCCGAGCGTCGCCGGCAGGTCAGGGCCGCCCGTGCGGGGCGTCGGGACCTTGACGAGCGTGTGGCCATCCGCGTGGCGCACATCGATGTCGTAGAACGGCACGCCGCCCGCGATGATCTTGTCGGCGAGGCCGATCTGCTCGAAGGCCCGCAGCGCGTTGCCGTGCACGGTGATGCCGTGGCCCACACCGAACCACTGCGGTGAGATCTCGACGAGCGTCACATCGACACCCTTCTGGGCCAGGGCGATGGAGACGACCGAGCCGGTCACTCCCCCGCCGATCACGAGGACTCTCTTCACGGTCATCTGTGCACCGTCTCCAATCAAGGCATGCGTCGTTGCAGCGCTGTCGTGCCGCTCCAGCACACGCTACGGATGCACGACCGGATGGGGGAAGTAAGCGAACGTGATGCCAGCCATAGCCGGGAGCCATACCGCGCGCGGCGACCGCAGATCAGGCGGGGACGCCCTCGAGCAGGGTCTCGCGCAACCAGACGTGCGCTGGGTCGCTGTCGTGGGCCGGATGCCACCACAGGGTCTCGATGATCTCCACCTCGCCGAACGGCGTCGGAACGCCGATCGTGCCCGTCGTCGGCCCGAGTCGCTCAGCGAGCCGGCGCGGCACCACCGCCACGAGGTCGGTCCCGGCGATCGCGCTCGGCAGCGGCAGAAAGCTGTTCGTCGTGACCCGGGCCACCCGCGGGAAGCCCAGCTCCCGGAGTCGGCGGTCCGCCGGTGTGTGATGGGCCTGCCCGAAGTTGGCCACCGCCTGCGGCAGCCCTCTGAACGCATCCCAACTGAGCTGCCCGTCGATGAGGGCCGGGTTGTTGCTGTCGACGAGGCAGACGTAGACATCCCGGAACAGAGTGCGGCTGTTGCCCTCTATGCCGATTCCGGGAACGGCGGCCACGAAGTCGCTCTTGAGCAGGTCGCGTTCACTCGAGGTCGGCTGGGCCGGCAGCGGCAGCATGTCGATGCGGATGCCGGGGGCCGCGTCGAGCGCCCGGGTCACCATGGGCTGCAGCTCGGTCATCGCGAAGTCCGAGCCGCGGATCGTGTAGCTGCGATACGAGGTCAGGGGGTCGAACGGCCCCTCACTGCCGAGGGCGCGTTCGATGAGCGGGATGGTGCGCTGCACCTGGGGCAGCAGCAGCCGGGCGAGTGGCGTCAGCTCGTAGTCACGCCCCACCCGCACGAGGAGCTCGTCGTTGTACT
Source organism: Homoserinimonas aerilata (assembly GCF_006716125.1). Taxonomy (NCBI): domain Bacteria; kingdom Bacillati; phylum Actinomycetota; class Actinomycetes; order Micrococcales; family Microbacteriaceae; genus Homoserinimonas; species Homoserinimonas aerilata. Next base: position 1,558,497 of record NZ_VFOM01000001.1, read on the forward strand.
GCTGACGAAGGCGGGCGAGGGCAGAACTCATTGCCGACTGCCCCACCTGCAGCCTGTCCCCTGCGCGCGTGACGTTCGTCTCCTCTAGCAGTGCGCGCAGCGCCACGAGGAGGTTGAGATCTTTGCCTGCCAGATTCATGCGGGCCTCTCTCCCTCGTCGGCGGTGACATCAGGCTAGCAAGCGGCGACGGTGCCGGATGCCCACAGATACGAGGTATCGAAGCGGCCGCTTGTCTCCTTCCGCCCGCAGACGGCACAATGTCTCGCATGCCCACCACGGTCGATGCGTCGACGCCCTCGACCGACCGCCGCCTCCCCGTCGTGCTGCTCGTACTCATCGGATCGTTGGGCGCGGTGGGACCGCTGGGCACAGACCTCTATCTGCCCGCGCTGCCGGAGATGGCCTCCGATCTCGTCACATCCGCCGCTCTCATCCAGGCGACGCTCATGTCGTTCACGATCGGGCTCGCGGCCGGTCAGCTTCTGCTCGGTGCGCTCTCCGACCGCTTCGGACGGCGCCGCCTGCTCATCGCGGGTGCCGTCATCTCGGTCGTGAGCTGCGCGCTCTCCGCCCTCGCCCCCACGATCGGACTGCTCATCCTGTGGCGGGCCGTGGCCGGGGCGAGTGCCGCCGCGGGACTCGTGATCGGCCGTGCCGTCGCCACCGATCTGACGACGGGCCACGAGACGACCAGAATATTCAGCATCCTCGGCCTGATCACGGGAATCGGCCCGATAGCCGGTCCGCTGCTCGGCGCGCTCGTGCTCGAGGTCAGCGACTGGCGCACCATCTTCTGGGTACTGACCACCATCTGCGCCGCGCTGCTCATCGGCGTCATCATCCTGTTGCCCGAGACGCTGCCCGCCGAGCGGAGGCACAGCGGTGGGATCACAGACCTGCTACGTACGGGCGGCCGGATTCTGGCGACCCGAGGATTCACGACGCATGCCGCAGCACTCTGCCTCGGCTTCGCCGCGATCTTTGGCTACATCTCCGCCTCACCGTTCGTGCTGCAGACGATGCTCGGCTTCAGCCCGACCGCCTACACCGTCGTCTTCGCGGTCAACGGTGTCGGCCTCATGATCACGGGCACGATCGCATCCGTTCTGGCGCGAAGGGTCGCGGCCGCCCGGATCGCTGCGGTGGGCATCGCGATCCTGCTGCTCGGCGGCGGGGCGCTGTGCGCCATCGCAGCGACAGGCGCGATCACGCCGTTCACCGTTCTGCCCGCCCTGTTCCTCGTCGGGTCGTCGATGGGGCTCGTCTTCGGGCCTGCGACAGCGCTCGCCATAGCGCAGGTGCGTCACGCATCCGGTACTGCCCTCGCCCTTCTCGGCTGCGGACAGTTCGTGCTCGCCGGGATCGCGGCACCGCTCGTCGGAATCGCCGGGGAGGCGTCGATCGTGCCGCTCGCCGTCGTCGTCACCGTCGGCGGCCTCGGCGCCGCAGTCTGCCTTGCCGCAGGGCGCGGGCACCGTGGCGAGCAGGAGGCCACTGCGGCCTCCCCCGAACACGAGGCAACGATTCCGGAATGAGTGGTATCCCCCACGGCTATTTCCGGACCGCCACCGCCCGAACCTACGATCGAGAGTGCCGGCAGGCGCAGGGTTGCGCCGTCGCAGGAGAAGGAGCCCCACGATGACCGACCGCCTCATCACCCATTTGCGATACCTCGCGCTGGCGATGCCGAACCTCGACACCGAGCTCGAGTTCTTCACGAAGTACTGGGGGCTCACCCAGGTCGACCGCGTCGATGACACCGTGTACCTGGCCGCGGAGGGTTCCCCCGAGCAGTTCATCGTGCGCCTGCGCAAGGCCGAGAAGCGCATCGATGTCATCGCCTTCGGCGCGGCGAACCGCGACGACGTGCACGCCCTGCATGACAGCCTCGCAGCGAAGGGTGTGCAGATCGTTCACGAGCCGCGCGAACTCACCCAGCCGGGCGGCGGCTACGGTTTCAGGTTCTTCGACCTCGACGGTCGCACGATCGAGATCTCGTCTGACGTCGCCGTACGCGCGCACCGCAGGATCGAGTCACGCGAGCCCATCCCGGTGCGCCTCTCGCACGTCGTCGTCAACTCGGCCAACGCATCCGCCCTGCGCGAATGGTACGAGGAGCACCTCGGCTTCGCGCTGAGCGATGTGCTGTTCAGCCAGAAGATGGGCGACCTCATGTACTTCATGCGCTGCAACGAGCACCACCACTCGTTCGCGATCGCTCAGGGCCCCCACAACTCTCTTCACCACGCATCGTTCGAGATGCGCGGAATCGAGGAGTGGATGCGCGGCACCGGCAAGATCCTGCGCAGCGGCGCCCGCATGGTGTGGGGCCCCGGCCGGCACAACGCCGGCGACAACACCTTCGCCTACTTCATCGACCCGGCAGGCAACACGCTCGAATACACGACCGAGTTGGCGATCATCCAGGACGAGGACAACTGGCACCCCAGCCGCCTCGACGTGGACCTGACGACGACGCAGGATCAGTGGGGCACCGCCAACGAGATGAACGAGTACGTCGCGAGGGAGTCGTTCAACGACATCGACAAGGGCATGTTCGTCGCACCGCCCGTCTGATCTGGCTCTGTCACACCCTTCAGCGCAGCACGACTGCACCCACTCGATGAGGAGGACGCCTTGGCACGACTCGATGGAAAGATCGCGCTCATCACCGGAATCGGCGGAGGCATGGGCCGCGCCGCAGCACTCCGTTTCACTCAGGAGGGCGCCCGCGTCGTCGGCTGCGACCTCTTCGAGGAGGGTGCCGCCGAGACGGTGCGCCTCGTGCGCGAGGCCGGCGGGGAGATCGAGAACTTCGCGCCCGTCGATCTGTCGGATGCCGCGGCGTCAGCCGAATGGGTGGATGCTGCGGCGGCCGTGTACGGCGGCATCGACATCCTCTACAACAACGCCTCGACCCCCCGCTTCGGAGCCGTCGACGAGATCTCGATCGAGGACTGGGACTTCACGATCGACAACGAGCTCAACCTCGTCTTCTACGCCTGCAGGGCGGCCTGGCCCCATCTGAAGAAGCGCGGCGGCGTCATCGTCAACGTCGGGTCGATCGCGGGCACGCGCGGCGTCGAGTTCATGCCCCAGAACGCGCACGGCACCGCGAAGGCCGGCGTCATCAACCTGACCCAGCAACTCGCCGTCGAGGGTGGCCCGCACGGCATCCGCGTCGTCTGCGTCAGCCCGGGCTTCACCGTCACCCCGTCGACGGCCTGGCTCGTCGAGTCGGGGCCGCAACCACTGCTGGACAATCTCGCCCGCATCCCGCTCGGACGGGTGGGCCAACCGGAGGACATCGTGAACGCAAGCCTCTTTCTCGCCTCAGACGAGGCATCCTGGATCACCGGCATCAATGTCGTCGTCGACGGCGGAGGGTCGGTGCTGGGATGATCATCGACACGGATCTCGAGTTCACGGGCCGCATCGTCACGCCGGATGCCCCGGACTGGGACGACGCCCGCGTCGGACGCATGTTCAACGGGCGCCGCCCGGGCCGCCAGCCTGCAGCGGTTCTCGTCGCCGAGAACGAGCAGGACATCGTCAACGGCGTCAGGCTCGCGCGTGCCAACGGCTGGTCGGTCGTGACCCGCTCCGGCGGTCACTCCTGGGCAGGCTGGACGGTTCAGGACGGAACCCTGCTGATCGACATCGGCAATCTGCAGGACATCCGCTACGACGACGAGACCAAGATCGTGAGCGCGCAGCCCGCGGTCAAGGGCGGCGACGTTCTCTCCCCCTTCCTCGAGGAGCGCGGCCGCTTCTTCAACGGTGGCCACTGCCCCTCCGTCGGCATCGGCGGCTTCCTGCTCCAGGGCGGCCAGGGCTGGAACCAGCGCGGATGGGGCTGGGCTGCCGAAAGCGTCGTCGCAATCGATGTCGTCACGGCAGAGGGCATCCTCGTGCGTGCCGACGAGAAGGAGAACAGCGACCTGTTCTGGGCCGCCCGCGGTGCGGGCCCCGCCTTCCCTGGCGTCGTCACCCGTTTCCACCTCGCGACGCGGGAGAAGTTCGGGTTCCTCGGCCACACGGTGCAGGCCTTCGAGCTCGATGACTTCAGCCCCGTCATGACGTGGCTGTACGAGACGCACAAGAGCGTGTCGACGGATGTCGAGATCGTCGCCGTCAGCACCCCGACTCCCCTGCCCGACGGCACGGAGCGCCGAGTGCTGCTCGTCACCGCGGTCGCGCTCGTCGCCGACAGGGCAGCCGCGGAGGAGGCGCTCGCCCCGTTCGCCGCGAATCCGTATCTCGATCGCGCCGTCTTCTCCTTCCACTGCAAGGAGTCGTCGCTCGCCGAGCAGCGAGCACAGCAGGAGCTGCAGAACCCCGAGCACTGGCAGTACCTCACCGACAACGCGTGGGTTCAGGGCGACGACCATGCCGACGTCGTCGAGCACATCCGCCCGCTGTTCGCCGACATCCCGACCGAGCGCGGCTTTGCGATCTGGATGAGCAACGGGCCGACGCGCGAGCTGCCCGACATGGCCTTCTCGCTGCAGACAGAGGCCTACGTCGCCTCGTACACCGTCTACGAGGACCCGACCGAGTTCCAACGCAACCGCGACTGGCTGAACGGTGCCTTCGAACACGCCCAGCCGGTCACCGCCGGTCAGTACCTGGGCGACAGCGACATGACCAACCGCCAGCTCAAGTTCATGGGCACCGAACAGTTCGCCAAGCTTCAGCAGATCTGGGCTGATCGCGACCCCGACGGCCGCTTCGTGAGATACCTTGCGAAGGACCCCGCAACCGTCAACCGCAACCACTGGCAGCTCTAAGGAGAATCGGATGCGCATCCATCTGGCCGCAGACCACGCCGGCTATCAGCTGGGCCGGGCCCTTGAGGCCTCGCTCAGCGCATCCGGTCATGACGTCCTCTGGCACGGGGCAGCCGCCTACGACGAGGGCGACGACTACCCGCCGTTCGCGATCGCTGTGGCCCACGCGGTCATAGAAGACGAGGATGCCGGAGTCGAGGCCCGCGGCGTCGTCGTCGGTGCCACGGGCGCAGGCGAGAACATCGCAGCCAACAAGGTGAACGGTGCTCGGGCTGTGACCGGCCTCTCGATCGATTTCGTGACGGCCGCCCGCCTCCGCGTCGACGCGAACATCGTCACGCTCGGCGTCGACTTCGTCGACGAGGCGCTGGCGACCTCGCTTGTGGCCACACTCGTGGATGCCCCCTTCGGGGTCGAGACCGGTGACGTTCGCCGCATCATGAACACCGCCGAATACGAGAATGCCGGCACGATCGAAGGCTGGAACGCCCAAGAGTTCGACAACATCGCCGACTAGCCGCGATCATCTCCCACCGGCATCCACCTTCTGTAAGGAGACCCCATGCCCCAGGCCGTTCGCTATGACGAGTTCGGACCGCGCGATGTCCTGTACATCGCAGAAGAAGCCCGCACGGAACCCGGAACGGGCGAGGTCTCCATCGCCGTGCAGGCAGTGGGGCTGAACCCGTTCGACATGAAGGCCCGAATGGGAGTCATTCCCTTCGCCGACCCGGGATTTCCGCGCGGCATCTGCAGTGACTTCGCCGGCGTGGTCGACGCCGCCGGTGCTGATGCACGCTACTTCGACGGAACAGCCATCACCATCGGTGACGAGGTGCTCGGCTGGGGCGATGGCACGCTCCGCGAGCAACTTCTCGTGACGGCCGGCCACATCGTGAAGAAACCCGAAGGCGTGCCGTGGGAGGTCGCCGGCTCGCTGACGACGCCCGGGCTGACCGCGCAGGCGTCGATCGACACCCTCGACATCGGCGCGGGCGACACCGTGCTCGTCAGCGCCGCAGCCGGTGCCGTCGGCATCCTCTATTCACAGCTCGCCATCGCCCGCGGCGCCACCGTCGTCGGTACCGCGAGCGAACGCAACCACGAACTGCTGCGCTCCCTCGGCGTCATCCCCGTGACCTACGGCGACGGCCTCGTCGAGCGCGTGCGCGCGGCTGCCCCCGATGGCGTGACGGCGGCGCAGGACAACTTCGGTCGCGAGACCATCGACGCGGCCCTCGCCCTCGGCCTTCCGCCCCAGCGCATCTGCGGGATCGTCGACCATGCGGCCACGGCCGAGCTGGGACTCGCCAGCCCGGGACGCTACGTACGGTCGCCTGCGACGCTGCTGCGCCTGGCCGAGGCTTGTCGCTCCGGCGACCTCATGCTGCCTGTGCAGAAGGTGTTCGGCCTCGACGGGCTCGACGCGGCCTTCGAACTGCTCGAGGGTCGTCACCTGAGCGGCAAGGTCGTCATCGCGATGGCATAGCTGCCGTGCATGACTTCCATCGATGATCTCGCATGGCCCGGATGCGAGCCTCAGCGCTGAGGCGCAGACGGCACTTGACACGGCATACGAGGGCATCGGCAGCGACCTCGCCGACCTCACCGCGGTGACCCCCGAGTCGGGCAGGGTGCTCTACGTCGTCTCGTGCGGCGAGCAGGTTCCCAGCTGTGCGGTTCCCGCGGCGGGCGTCAAGTCAGCGGCTGACAGCGATGCATTCGGTGATGCCAGTCATCCACCGGGCCTATTTCCGCGCCACGCAGGCTCGCCATAGCGTGGTGAACACGACGACGAGGATCGCCCCGTCACCACGAAAGGACACACCATGGCCATCGTTCTGAGCGCCACCTGGATCGCCAAAGAGGGCAGCGAGGAGACCGTTCGCGAAGCCCTCGAGCACCTCGCCCCCGCCTCACGCACCGAGGAGGGCAACATCTACTACCAGGCCTACCAGGACCCGGCAGAGCCCCGCGTGTTCCGCATCTTCGAGGTCTACAAGGACGACGCCGCAGTGAAGGCACACACCGAGTACGAGCACTTCACGCAGTGGGCGGCAGGCCAGGCCATCCCCGCCCTCGAGGAGCGCAAGCGCGACTTCTACGAGACCCTCGACTACTAAGAAACCCTCACCATGAAGATCGCCCGGTACGAGCACAACGGATTCCCACACGTGGGAATCGTGAACCACGGCAAGGTCAACTCCCTGCCGGACGGAACCGATGTCCTCGAGACGTTGAACCTTCCCCTGGATGCGCAGTACCGCCTCCAGGCGAGCGCGGGACGCCACCACCGGGTTCCCCTCGAGGATGTGCGCTTCCTGCCACCCATCGAGCCGCGGGCCATGCGCGACTTCGTGGCGTTCGAGGCGCACATCACGGGCATGAAGAAGGCAGAGCCGGGCGACGGCAGTGTTCCCGAGGCCTGGTACGAGGCCCCGGCCTTCCTCTTCATGAACCCGTGGTCGCTGACCGCACCGGGCGCCGACATCCCCATGCCGCCGCTCACGAAGGCGCTCGACTACGAGGTCGAGGTCGCCGCGATCGTGGGCACCGCAGCCCGTGACGTCACGCCAGAGCAGGCACGCGAGCACATCGTCGGCTACGCGATCTTCAACGACTGGTCTGCCCGCGACATCCAGGGCCGTGAGATGCAGGTCGGCCTCGGCCCGTCGAAGGGCAAGGACTTCGCGAACACGCTGGGCCCATGGATCACGACGCCCGACGAGCTGGAGAAGTTCCGGCTCGCGGATGGGCGACTCGATCTCGAGATGAGCGTCACCATCAACGGCGTTCAGACCGGCAGCGACAGGCTCTCGAACCTGTCCTGGACCTTCGAAGAGCTCGTCTCGCACGCCTCCCGCGATGCCTGGGTCGGAGCGGGCGACGTGCTCGCGACCGGAACCTGCGCATCCGGCTCCCTCGCGGAGCTGTGGGGTCGTGCCGGCAGGCAGGACCCGCCGCCCCTCACAGTCGGCGACGTCATCAGCATCACCGTTCAGGGCCTCGGAACCCTCACCAACCGCATCAGCCCTCAGACCAGCACGGGAGTGCCCGTGCCGCCCGCATGGAGCCGGCGCCAGCCCAAGGAATCACCATGACCTCAGCATCCATCGCCCTCATCGACCCCAGCACCGGCGATTCTCTCGGCAGCGTTCCCGCCCTCGACCGCGACGAACTCGACGCAGCCCTCAGCGAGACGCTCGCAGCCCAGCGCGCCTGGCGCACGACCTCACTCGCCGAACGCAGTGAACTGCTCAGAAACGTGGCCCGGATGCTGCGCGACGAGGTCGAAGACCATGCGACGCTGATCAGCCGAGAGATGGGCAAGCCCGTCACCGAGGCTCGGGCAGAAGTGCTCAAGTGCGCGACAACGTGCGACTTCTACGCCGATCATGCGGAGGAGTTCCTCTCCCCCAAGGCCGTCGAGACGGAGGCGGCGACCTCGTTCGTTGCCTACGAACCGCTCGGCGTCGTACTCGCCGTCATGCCCTGGAACTTCCCGTACTGGCAGGTCATCCGCTTCGCCGCGCCGACGCTGACCGCGGGCAACGGCGGGCTGCTCAAGCACGCCTCCAATGTGACGGGCTCCGCCCTCGCGATCGAGAGCCTGTTCGAGCGCGCCGGCTACCCGAAGGGCCTGCTGCGCACCCTCGTACTCGCCGACCACAGCCTCGTGAACGAGATCATCGCAGACGTCCGCGTCGCCGCCGTCACCCTCACCGGAAGTGAGAAGGCCGGAGCATCCGTCGCCGAAGCCGCAGGTCGCGCCCTCAAGAAGACGGTGCTCGAGCTGGGCGGATCCGACCCATTCGTCATCCTCGCCGACGCCGACATCGCCGCCGTGACACCGCTCGCCGTGCGCGCACGCTTCGTCAACACCGGCCAGAGCTGCCTGTGCGCCAAACGTTTCATCGTCGAAGGCGACGTCATCGACAGGTTCGAGGCGGGTCTCAAGACCGCCGTCGAAGCGCTGAAGATCGGCGAACCGCTCGACGACGCGACCCAGATCGGCCCGCTCGCCAAGCCCTCGTTCATCGACGACATCGACCGCCAGGTACAGGAGTCGATCGCCATGGGCGCACGCCTCGTCACAGGTGGGTACCGCATCGACGGACCGGGCAACTACTACGCGCCGACGGTGCTCGCCGACGTCACCCCCGACATGCCGGTATTCCGCGAGGAGACCTTCGGGCCCGTTCTCGCGCTCGTCAGAGCCGACAGCCCGGCACACGCGATCGAACTCGCCGACGACTCACAGTACGGGCTCGCCGCCAGCGTCTGGACCGCGGACATGCAGGCCGGCATCGACCTCGGCCTCGGCATCGAATCGGGAGCGCTCTTCGTCAACGGCGTCGTCGTCTCCGACCCGCGGCTGCCATTCGGTGGCGTCAAACTCAGCGGCTACGGCCGGGAGCTCTCGGTCGAGGGCATCCGCGAATTCACCAATGTGCGCTCGGTGTGGGCAGGAGCAATGCCGCGCGCCTGAGCATCCGCGACCTAGACTTGATGAGGCGGCACCAGCGGCAACACCACCGCGGCCGCAGAAGGAAGCGCAGCGCCGTGCCCGATCTCCACAGAGTCGATTCGAACCTGATCGTCGTGCTCGACGCGATCCTCAGCGAGAAGAACCTGACCAGGGCCGGCGAACTCATCGGCATGACCCAACCCGCCGTCAGCGGCGCACTGGCGCGGCTGCGGCAGCAGTACGACGACCCGCTGCTCGTACGCACGGGTCGAAGCTATGAGCTCACGCCGAAGGCCGAAGCGCTCCTCCCCGTCGTCGAGGAGGCGATGGCCGAGATCGCCCGAACACTCGAGGTGCTGCCGACGTTCGACCCCGAGACGAGCACCCGCACCTTCCTCGTCTCAGCCTCCGACTATGTGCTCTCCGTCATGACGGCGCCGCTGCTCGAGCTGCTGGGCCAGCAGGCGCCCGGCACGGGTGTGAGCTTCGAGGCGCTGCCAACGGAACAGATCGTCTCACCCAACGACCTCCTGCGCCGCGACGTCTTCGTCACAGGAACGGGGCGTGGGGTCCCCGGAAAACGCCAGTCACTGTTCAGCGATCGATTCGTCTGCATAGCGGATGCCCGCAATCCGCGACTACGCGAGGGCGCGCTCTCGCTCGCCGATCTGGCCGAACTGCGGCACGTCATGAGCAACTTCGGCGAACTCGCGCTCACCCACGTCGACGACATGCTCTCATCGGCGGGGATCGCGCCGAAGGTCGGGGTGAGTGTGCAGGGCTTCCTGCCCGTGCCGTTCATGGTGAGCGGAACCGCCATGATCGGTCACGTTCCGGAGCGGCTCGCGCTGCTGCACCGCGAGAGTCTCGGACTCACGATCGCCGAGACGCCTCTCAACGCGTCGACGCTCATCGAGGCGGCCCACTGGCATCCGTCGAAGAACGACGACCCCGCCATCGAGTGGCTCGTGGGCGTGCTGCGCAAGGCCGCCGAACTCATCGAGTTCGGCGACGACGCGGAATAGCTGCGGGCTGAGGTCGATCGCGGGCGAGGTTTCGAGACGCTCGTTCCTCGCTCCTCAACCAGCGAGGTTTCCCGCGGGCTGAGGTCGATCGCGGGCGAGGTTTCGAGACGCTCGTTCCTCGCTCCTCAACCAGCGAGGTTTCCCGCGGGTTGAGGAGCGAGGAACGAGGTCGTCTCGAAACCCAGACCCCCCGACAACTCAGTCGATGACGTACGCGCCTGTCGGGCTGAACGATGCGTCGAGCGCGAACGGGTCGCGCACCTCGGTGGAGCGGGTCGACACGGCGACGAGCGCTGAGAGCTCGCCCGCGGCGCGCTCGACACGGTCGTGCAGCGTCTTGACCTTGTCTCCGCTGTCGCCCCAGTCGGCGGATGCCGCGAAGACGCCGGTCGGCGTGACGACCGAGTGCAGGTAGGTGAACAGCGGGCGAAGGGCGTAGTCGAGCACAAGCGAATGCCGTGCCGTTCCCGCGGTCGCGCCGATGACGACCGGCATGTCGACGAGGGCCTGGTTGTCGATCACGTCGAAGAACGACTTGAACAGGCCGTTGTAGCTCGTGGTGAAGACCGGCGTGACGACGATCAGGCCGTCGGCGGTGGTGACCTTCTCGATGACGTCCTCGAGCTTCGGGCTCGGGAAGCCGGTGAGCATGTTGTTGGTCACATCCTGTGCCGTGTCGCGCAGCTCGAAGGTGTCGACCGTGACATCGAAGCCCTGCTCCTCGAGCCTGGCGACGGTGGAGTCCGCGATCCTGTCTGCGAGCATCCGAGTCGACGACGGCTTGCTGAGCCCCGCCGATACGACGGCGATCCTGCGTGCTCTGTTCTCGGTCATCGCTGTGCCTCCACGGTCTCTTCTGCCTTCTCTGCTGCGTCGACGACTGCGGATGTTGCCGCCGCAGCCACGAGCGCGTCGTGCGTGGGCGCATCCGGAACATTCGTCGGACGGTTGTTCGCGAACTCCTTGCGCAGCACGGGAACGACCTCGCCGCCGAGCAGGTCGAGCTGCTCGAGCACGGTCTTCAGCGGAAGCCCGGCGTGGTCCATGAGCCAGAGCTGGCGCTGGTAGTCGCCGACGTAGTCGCGGAAGCCGAGTGTGCGGTCGATGACCTGCTGCGGGCTGCCGACGGTCAGCGGGGTCTGCGAGGAGAACTCCTCGAGGCTCGGCCCGTTGCCGTAGACCGGCGCCTGGTCGAAGTACGGGCGGAACTCGTTGACGGCGTCCTGCGAGTTCTTGCGCATGAACGCCTGCCCACCGAGGCCGACGATCGCCTGGGCCGCGGTGCCGTGACCGTAGTGCTCGAAGCGCTGACGGTAGAAGCCGACCATCTTGGCGGTGTGGCTGCCCGGCCAGAAGATGTGGTTCGAGAAGAAACCGTCACCGTAGTAGGCGGCCTGCTCGGCGATCTCGGGGCTGCGGATGCTGCCGTGCCAGACGAAGGGCGGCACACCGTCGAGCGGGCGCGGCGTGGACTGGAAGCCCTGCAGCGGGGTGCGGAACTCGCCCTCCCAGTCGACGTAGTCCTCACGCCACAGGCGGCGCAGCAGCGCGTACTTCTCGAGCGCGAGCGGGATGCCCTGACGGATGTCCTCGCCGAACCAGGGGTAGACGGGGCCGGTGTTGCCGCGGCCGAGTGTGAGGTCCATGCGGCCACCAGAGAGGTGCTGCAGCACGGCGTAGTCCTCGGCGAGGCGCACGGGGTCGTTGGTGGTGATGAGCGTGGTCGCGGTCGAGAGGATGAGCTTCTCGGTCTTGGCGGCCAGCCAGCTGTTGATGGCGACGGGGCTGGAGGGGAAGAACGGCGGGTTGTGGTGCTCGCCCATCGCGAAGACGTCGAGTCCGACATCTTCTGCGTGCTGGGCGATGGTCAGCACGTCCTGCAGGCGCGAAGCGTCCGTCGGCGTGTGGCCTGTGGTCGGGTCGGTGGTGATGTCTCCGACACTGAAGATGCCGAACTGCATCGCGTTGGTCATCCTGGACTCCTTCTATTTCAATGCGTTTGCATGTATATCCAGCATAACGCGCTCTGGCCGCGGTTATTCCCATGAATTTCAGACAGCCAGAACTCCCCGTGCATTGACAGCCGCAGGTGGCAGTATCAGGACATGCGCTGCGCGATCGTACCGCCCTATCTACTGGCCCGCATCGCCCAGGCCGGCGACTCCCGCTTCGGAGCGGCCGCCGAGGCGGCACGGCGCTCCCTCCTGCACGACGACCCCCTGCGGGCCGTGCGCTGCGAACAACTGCGCGAAGGCATCCGGCAGGCACCGGATGCCCCGGCGACCGTCACACGTGACGCCCGACCGCATCGCGTCGTCTTCGACGCGGGCAATCTGACGGAGCTGCCGGGCAGAGAGGTGCGCGCCGAAGCATCCGATCCCGTCGACGATGTGACCGTCAACGAGGCCTACGACGGCCTCGGCTCCTGCCACCGCTTCTTCTCGGATGCGCTCGGCCGGCTGTCGGTCGATGGCAGGAACATGCCCCTGCACGGAACAGTGCACTACGGCCGCGACTACGACAACGCGTTCTGGGACGGCAGCCGAATGGTGTTCGGAGACGGCGACGGCGAGGTCTTCGGCCGCTTCACCGCATCCCTCAGCGTCATAGGCCACGAACTCGCGCACGGCGTCACCCAGCACACGGCCGGCCTCATCTACGAAGGGCAATCCGGGGCGTTGAACGAGTCGATCTCCGATGTGTTCGGCGCGCTCGTCGAACAGTTCACGCTCGGACAGCAGGCGGATGCCGCGAGCTGGCTGATAGGAGAAGGCCTCTTCACCGAGGAGGTGCAGGGGCGTGCGCTGCGCTCCATGCTCGAGCCCGGCACCGCCTACGACGACGACGTCATCGGCCGAGACCCGCAGCCCGCGCACATGGACGGCTACATCGCGACGCGCGACGACAACGGAGGCGTGCACCTCAACTCGGGCATCCCGAATCGCGCCTTCGCGCTCGCCGCTCTCGCTCTCGGCGGCAACGCCTGGGAGCGGGCGGGCACCATCTGGTACGCCACCCTCACCGGCGGGCTGCCGAGCCGCACCGACTTCGTCGGCTTCGCATCCGCCACCGCCCAGGCGGCCCGCACACTGCACGGCGACGACTCCGCCGAGCATCGTGCCGTCGTCGAGGGCTGGCGTTCGGTGGGAGTCGATTTCGGATGATGACGATCACGATCACCCGCAGCGGCGGCTTCGCGGGCCTCACCAGGGTGTGGACGGTGCAGGTCGACACCCGCCCCGACGCCGATGAATGGCACCAGCTCATCGAGCGCCTGCCCTGGCAGGGCGACGACGCCGCCACAGGAGAGGCGGATCGCTACATCTACAGGGTGCGCTGCAACGAGCGACAGACCACCATCCCCGAGACGAAACTCGTCGGCCCCTGGCGGGAACTGCTCGACCGCGTGCGCGACGCCGACGACACCGGCGCGCGGAGAGAATCGCAGAAGAGGGCCGACGCGGGCGACTGAATTCGTGCCCTGATTCCAGCTCCCGGCATCCGGGGAATGCGAAACGGGCCGCCACCCGAAGGTGACGGCCCGTCCAAGAAGTTCGCGGTGTCATCGATGATCCCCTGTGCGGGGAATCGACGACTCGACTTCGGGAGGAGTTATCGACGCAGGCCGAGACGCTCGATGAGCGAGCGGTAACGGTTGATGTCGACATCCTGCAGGTAGCCGAGCAGTCGGCGGCGCTGGCCGACCAGGAGAAGGAGCCCGCGGCGCGAGTGGTGGTCGTGCTTGTGGTCCTTGAGGTGCTCCGTGAGGTCCTTGATGCGACGCGTCAGCATCGCGACCTGAACCTCGGGGGAACCCGTGTCACCTGGGTGGGTTGCGTACTCGTCGATGATCGCCTTCTTGACGTCTGCTTCGAGTGCCATAGATGGGATCCCCTTTCTCTCGTTGCGCGGTGCCGGTCACAGGATGTGCCGGCTCTCTTTATCCGCGGCCGTCTTCACGGCAACCTCAAGAGTCTAGCAGTTACTCGGATTACGATTGAAGCGTGAAGAAGAGCGAACCGATCTACACGAGCGCGATAGTCGCAGGCAGGAGCCTGTTCGGCTTCTGGAGGCTCAAGCCGAGCGTCACAGGGGCCGCGAACATCCCCGAGCAGGGCGGCGCCGTGCTCGCGATGACACACTTCGGCTATCTCGACTTCGCGCTCGTCGAATGGGTGACGTGGCTGCACAATCGCCGCCGCATCCGCTTCATGGCCAAGAAGGGTGCATTCGACAAGCCCGTCGTCGGCTGGTTGCTGCGCGGCATGCGCCACATCTCGGTCGACATGAAGGCGGGCGCCGCCGCCTACGCCGATGCCGTGGCCGCGCTGCGCTCCGGTGAACTGCTCGGCGTCTTTCCCGAGGCGGGCGTGAGCGCATCGTTCACGGTGCGCGAACTCAAGACGGGGGCGGCACGCCTCGCCGCGGAGGCGGGGGTGCCCATCATCCCGGTCGCCGTGTGGGGCGGCCACCGCCTGCTCACGAAGAATCGCAGGATCAGGGCATCCGAACGCTTCGGGGTTCCCATCAGCTTCACCTTCGGTGCGCCCATCAGCGTCGCGGCCGACAGTGACCCGCGCGAGGTCACCGCCGCACTGCGCACCCTGCTGCAGGGCATGGTCGACTCCGCGCAGGAGAACTACCCGGCAGACGGCGCAGGTGCCTGGTGGCAGCCACGTCACCTCGGCGGCACCGCGCCGACGCCCGACGAGGCCGCCGCATCCGACGCCGAGCGCGACCAGCGACGCGCCGAGCGTGCCGACGGCTAACGTGGGCAGCATGCACAGTCACCGCGATCTCGCACTCGTCACCGGCGCGACCGCGGGTCTCGGCCTCGAATTCTGCCGCCAGCTCGCGGCATCCGGCCATGACCTCGTACTCGTCGCGCGCGATGCGCAGCGTCTGCAGCAGACGGCGGATGCCCTGGCTGGCGAATTCGGCGTCGTCGCGCAGATCCTTCCCGCCGATCTGAGTGACAGGGCCCAGCTCGCCACCGTCGAGGCGCGGCTCTCGGCCACGGAGCATCCGGTGACCGTGCTCGTCAACAATGCCGGCTTCGGGCTCACCCCGCCGTTCGACGCGAACCCTGTCGGCGACGAGCAGCGGCACCTCGACCTCCTCGTCGCGGCGCCCATGCGGCTCGCGCATGCCGCCCTGCAGCAGATGCTCGCGCGTAGCAGCGGCACGATCATCTCCGTGGCGAGCGTCGCCGGCTACACGCCGCGCGGAACATACGGTGCAGCGAAGGCTTGGGTGCTGAGCTTCAGCCGCTGGGCGAACATCCACTATCGGCGCCGCGGCGTCACGGTGACGGCGGTCGCGCCGGGCTTCGTGCGCACCGAATTCCATCAGCGCATGAACGCCCGCACCGACAACATCCCCGAACCGCTGTGGCTGGACGCACCCCGTGTCGTACGCTCGGCCCTTCGGGCGGCATCCCGTGGCAGGGCCGTCGTGGTGCCGTCGCTGCGCTACAAGATCATCGTGTGGTTCGCTGGCTGGCTTCCGAAGCGACTCGTCGCTGCCGGCGCGCTACGAGGGCGCTGACCCGCCCTCCACGCTCATCCGGCGGCGAGCTGGGCGAAGCCGACAGCGACGATCGCGCCGGTCACGAGCAGCGCCGCGGTGAGCAGCCACAGCTGCCGCACGAGCCGAGCCCGCACGACATCGCGACGCAGTGTCTCGAATCTCACGCGCTGTTCGGCGACCTCTCCGATGACGGGCGGATGCTGCCGCCAGTGACGCTCCCCCGCCGCGGCCTGGGCCATCGCCTGGATGCTGTCCGCATCGAGCACGGTCGGCCTGCGCGACAGCCACCGCGACAGACGCGCAGAGTGGAGCACGACGACATCGCGGGGCAGTTCCCTCACGGCGAGCGTCTCCGGGTCGACGAGGGCGAGAATGCCGACGACCTCAACCTCCGAGCCGGTCGCGGCGGAGAGCAGGGCCTCCGCCCGCCCCATCCCCAGCTCGACGTCACGCACGAAGGGTTGGCGGTGGCCCGAGACGATCGCCGTGCGCCCCGAGATCCAGACGGACTGGCCGGAGGTGTTCTCCGTCATGATCGTGAAGACGCCGCCCGGGCCGATCGCCACATGGTCGACGCCGGCCCCATCGGCGGATTCCGGCACCGAGTAGAGCAGCGTCCACTCCGCGCCGAGCTCATCGAGGGCGCGCGCGACCTCGAGCTCGCCCAGCGCACCCCAGAAACGGGGGCGGCTCGCTTCGCTCAGCGGGCTGTGACCCACAAAGCGCGCCCAGCGTGATCGTGCAGGCACAGCATCCTGAGCTCTCAGGAACTCCTCTATGGCGCTCGCCGCGGGCGTTCCGCCGGCAGGGCGTCCACCCTGCTGATCACCCCGTCGACTGTTCAGCGCATCGCTGCCGCTCATCGCGCCCTGTTCCGCCACCTGTCTGCGGCCGATCCCCGCCGCCCACCATGGGCACCGCTGCTTCAGCTTGCCTCTTCGCGGCCCCCAGCGCCATCCCCTCATTGTGGGATGCCTCGGGTGACCGCTGCTCCGCTATGTGCGAATCCTAAGTCCGGCGAACAGGCCTTGACACCTGCGGGCGGTCGTCGCATGCTGGAGGCAGATCAACTCATCGCCCGGAAGTGCCGCACCAAGTGCCGCGCCGGGCGATGAGTCCTTTAACCGGTCCTGTCACCGGATGCCCCGCATCCGCCGTCGCGAGTCGTTTTCGGCGGTCCGAGGATGCGATTGCGGGCTCGAATCGCCGAAAACCCCTCAGAGCGACGGATGCGCTTCAGGCGCCGCCGGCCGGGAACAGGGTCGCCGCGAGGAACTCGCGCACATCGACGATCTCGTCCGCCGAGATGCCGTGCCCCACTCCCGGGTACAGTTCCGCCCGAAGGGTGGAGTGACCCGGCAGCCACTGCTCGGTGAAGTCGATCGCGCCCGCCGTGATGACGGGGTCGGCGGCGTCACGCCCCCAGAACATGCGCGGGCGCAGCTCGGCCAGGCGGTCGTCGGCCGGAGCCTCCCCGCGCACGGCGAAGCCGGACAGGTTCACGAACGCGGCGAAGCGTTCCGGCTCAGTGCGCATGAGGTGGGTCGTCAATGCCCCACCCTGGCTGAAGCCGACGGATGCGACGCGGCCGACGGGAGAGACACGGTCGAGCCAGGCGAGAATACCGCGCGTGGCGGCGAGCACCGCGGCCGGATCGGGCAGGCCGGGCTCCGCCGGAGGAAACCAGGTGTAGCCGTTGCCGCCCGGGAACGGATGGGGTGCCCGCAGCGATGCGTACACGGCTCCGGGCACGAGGTGGGGCACGAGGCTGAGCAGGTCGAGCTCGTGCGATCCCCGCCCGTGCAGCAGCAGAACGAGGGGGCGCTCCCTCAGCGTCTCCTGCGGTTCCGACCAGGCGATCGCCGCCTCGTCGATCTCCACGATGTCGTCGCCCATGAGCATCCTCTTTCTGTCGTCTCAGTCTGCGATCGGCCCAAGCAGGGCTGTCGCCACGGTGGAGTGCACCGAATCTTCGTTGCTCGGGTGGAACCCGCCGGCGAGCACGTCACGGTAGAGCCTGCCGAGTTCGCTCGAGTTGCGGTAGGAGGAGCCGCCGGCCACCCGCACCGCCTGCTCGACCATGTAGCGGGCGTTCTGTGTGGCCCTCAGCTTCATGCCGGTGAGCGCCCGGAACCATTGGTCACCGCGGTCGGCCTTCTCGTCAACGTCGCGGGCGAGCGCGTCGAGCTGCGGCACGATCGCATCCTGCGCGATGGCGGCGTCGGCGAGCTTCCAGCGGGTGTCCGGGTTCTGGTCGCCGCTCTGGCCCGTTTTGGCGGAGCGGCGCGAGCGGGCCGCCTCCACCCCGAGCTCGAGCGCACGCTGGCCGACCCCCACATACACGGAGGAGACGAGCAGAAGAAAGTTGGTGAAGATGGCGAAGACCAGCGGATGCCCGCTCGGTCCGGTCTCGCGGCGGCCGAACACGCGGTCTGCCGCGGCGACCGCCCCGTGCAGTCTCGTGGTGTTGCTCTGGGTGGCGCGCATGCCGATCGTGTCCCAGTCGTCGAGCGTCTCGATGCCGTCACCGCGTTCGAGGAAGGCGTGCACGAGTTTGGGCGCGTCTGCCGATTCGCTGTCGAGGCCGAAGACCCCGAGCCGGGTCCAGACGGGGGCGAGACTGGTGAAGATCTTTGTTCCGGTGAACGCGTAGCCGCCGTCGGGCAGCGGTCGTGCCTCCGTCGAGCTGCCGAAGAGCACCAGGTCGTTGCCGGGCTCGCTGATGCCGAAGGCGAAGATCTCCCCCTCTGCGGCCTCCGTGAGCACGTGGTCGAGGCTGGTGTCGCCCCTGTCGCGCAGCACCTTCGCGACGCCCGTCCAGATGAGGTGCATGTTCACGGCGAGGGCCGTCGCGGGGGCTGCCGCCGCGAGGCGCGCCTGCTCCCTGGTCGCCTCGACGAGCCCGAGGCCGAGCCCTCCGAGTTCGGCGGGCACGAGCATCCGAAGATAGCCGGCCTGTTTCAGTTCGGCGAGGTCTTCGTGCGGAAACGCGTTCGCGCGGTCGTATCCCGCGGCGCGTTCCCGGATCCTGGTCAGCAGCTCATCGCTCAGCACGGTCACCCGTCCAGCATGTCACGCTTCGCGGGGGCGCGCCGAGCCGACAGAATGGTGCCGTGACGCCCTCCATCGACTACTCCGCCCTCTTCGTCCCTGTCACTCGGGAGGAGGTCACGGCGTTTCGTCGCGACGCCCGGCAGCGCGGCGGCTCGGCGAGCGCCAACACGGCGCGTGTGGCCGGCTACGTCTTCATCGGCGTGTTCATCGCTGTCTGGGCGGTCATCATGTATTCGATGATCGGCTCGGCCGGTCAGGCCGCGATTCCCATGTTCGTGGTTGTGGCGATCTTCGGCGTCATCGTCGGCGCTGTCTGGTTCCTCGGCCGCGGCCGCCACTGGGAGAGGACGATGCGGCGCACCCGCTTCGCTGCCGCCAACGGGCTCGTCTATGTCGCCGCATCCGCTGCCCCCTCCTATCCGGGCGTCATCTTCGGAATCGGATCGTCCCGGCAGGCGACGGGCGGCTACAGGCGAGCGGATGCCTCGGGGCTCGACATCAGCGGGTACCGCTACACGACCGGCTCCGACAAGAACAAGACGACGCACAACTGGGGTTACGTCGCGCTGCGCCTGCCGCGCAAGCTGCCCCACATGCTCCTCGACGCTCGCAGCAACAACGGCATCTTTGGGGCATCCAATCTGCCGATCTCCTTCTCACGCAACCAGGTGCTCTCGCTCGAGGGCGACTTCGACAGGTACTTCACGCTGTACTGCCCCGCCGAATATGAGCGGGACGCCCTCTACGTGTTCACCCCGGACCTCATGGCGCGGCTCATCGATGAGAGCGCCGCGTTCGATGTGGAGATCATCGACGACTGGATGTTCCTGTACGCGCACGGGGGAAT
Source organism: Homoserinimonas aerilata (assembly GCF_006716125.1). Taxonomy (NCBI): domain Bacteria; kingdom Bacillati; phylum Actinomycetota; class Actinomycetes; order Micrococcales; family Microbacteriaceae; genus Homoserinimonas; species Homoserinimonas aerilata. Next base: position 1,578,211 of record NZ_VFOM01000001.1, read on the forward strand.
CGACATCGACGACCCCGCCATCATGCAGCGCGTGTTCACGATCCTCGACACCGTCGGGGAGAAGGCGCAGCGGCAGACCCGCCGCTACGCGGACGAGCGCATCGGCGACCCCGGCGTCGACTATGTGGCGCCGCGCGGCCAGCGGCTGCGCCGCACCCCGCTCTGGCTGGGCGTGGGCGGGGTCGTCGTCGTCGCCTGGGTGGCCTTCACGATCATCACGCAGTTCGTGCTGCGCTGACCCGACGCTCGCGCCGGAGCCGGTCTAGGCGGGGGCCGGCGGCAGCTCACCCACGAGCGTGAGGCGCTGCGTCGCCCGCGTCATGGCCACATACAGGGCACTCGCGCCGCGCGGCTCCCCTGCGACGATTCCGGTCGGGTCGACGATGATGACGGAGTCGAATTCGAGACCCTTCGACTCCTGGGCGGTGAGCACGACGACGGCCGACAGCAGGCTGTCCTCCCCGTAGGCCACGTCACCGCCGAACTCCTGCCGCAGCTGGTCGTGCACCTGCCGCAGCGAGTCGGGGCGCACGATGACGGCGATGGTTCCCGCAGCATCCGCCTCCCGTGCCTCGGCGACTGCGGCCACGACGTCGTCGACGACGGTGACGGGCCACTCGCTGGCTCGCACCGACGATGACGGCGTCACCGGCAGGCCGTGCGCGAGGGCGAACTCCTGGGCCGCATCCGCGATCTGGCTGGGGGTGCGGTAGTTGACGGTGAGTTCCTCGAGTCGCCAGCGATCGGTCTCCGGCGAGCGCCCCAGAAGCGGCCGCAGGGCACGCTTCCAGCTGGGGGCTGCGGATGCGGCGCTCGCCTGGGCGATGTCGCCGACGATCGTGAAGGAGCGCAGGGGCCCGCGGCGCAGCAGCACGCGCCACTGCATGGGCGAGAGCTCCTGGGCCTCATCTACGACGATGTGACCGTAGCTCCAGCTGCGGTCGGCGGCGGCGCGTTCTGCCGTGGAGCGGCTCGCGCCGGTCTCGGCGAAGTTCGAGGCGAGCGTCTTCGCGTCGACGATGCCGCCGACCTGCATGTTCTCGATGGCCGCCTCGGCATTCTCGATGTCGCGCTTGCGCTGCGCCTTGTCCTCGCGTTGGCGGGCCGCGTCGACGTCGTCGTATTCGCCAAGGTGCTCTGCGGCCTCGTCGAGCAGGGGCACGTCATCGACGGTGAAGGGGGCGCTGCGCTCGCGGAACAGCAGCGCACGCTGCTCCGGAGACCAGCCGGGCGTGAGCTCGGCCAGCCACTGCCGCCTCGCGTAGAGATCCTGCACCAGCTTCTGCGGCGTCAACGGCAGCCAGGCCGTGTTGAGCGCCACCCGCACGTCGTACGCCGTGCGCAGATCCTCGCGCAGCATGGGGTGGTCACTGTCGTCGATCGAGTTGCCCTGGTCGCGCAGCTGCTCTGCCCATTGCCGGGTGAGCTGCGAGAGCGCGTTCTTGACGAAGACGACGCGGGCCTCGTTGTACGGTTTGCGGGAGTCGCGGGCCTTCTGGATGGCGCTTGCGATCGTCGCAGGGTCGAGCACGAGGGTGTCGCCGTTCACGTTCATCGGCTGCGGTTCTGCGGGAACCCGTTGCCGGGAGCGCACCGCCCGGGCCACGAGATCGGCCATCGAGGCTCGGCCCTTGATCTCGGCGACGGCAGGTGCATCGTGGGCTGTCGCCTCCTCATCGGGGAACAGCTGCCCGAGACTGGCCAGCACGACGCCGGTCTCGCCGAGCGACGGAAGCACGGCCTCGATGTAGTGCAGGAAGGAGCGCGACGGGCCGACGATGAGCACACCGGAGTTGCGCAGCCTGTCCCTGTGCGAATAGAGCAGATAGGCCGCTCGGTGCAGCGCCACGGCCGTCTTGCCTGTTCCGGGGCCTCCCTGCACGACCAGAACACCGGCCAGGGGCGAGCGGATGATGCGGTCCTGTTCCGCCTGGATGGTCGCGACGATGTCGGCCATGCGACCGGTGCGCTGCGCCCTCAGCGCCGCGAGCAGCGCGCCCTCACCCTGATGCTCCGAACCGTCGGTGAGGAGCGTCTCGTCGAAGATCTCGTCCTCGATGCGTACGACATCGCGACCCTTGGAGATGATGTGGCGGCGCGCGCGGGCGCCCATGGGGGTGGCCGCTGTCGCCTGGTAGAAGGCGCTCGCCTGCGGCACCCGCCAGTCGAGCAGCACGGGCCGCTGCTCCTCGTCGCGCAGGCCGATCCGGCCGATGTAGCGGTGCGGTGCGTCATCGTCGGGCGCCCCGTCGAGCTCGAGCCGGCCGAAGGCGAGCCGCTCCGTGACGTCGCGCAGCTGCGCTATGCGGTCCTCGTAGAGCCGGGCGAAGGTGTCTCGCTCGGTGCGGCTCTGATGCGTGCCGCCCACACTCTGGCGGCGCACGGCGGCGAGTTGTTCCTCCGCCTCCGCACGCAGTTCGTCGAGTCGCGCATAGAGCGCGGCGACGTACCGCTGCTCATGCTCCAGTCCGTTGTCGATCACCCAGGTAGCCCCTTTAAATCCGGCCTTCAATCCTACGCGATCCCGGATGCCGTCGCCCGCCGCATCCTGTGGGGTCCGGTACCACCGGGGAAGGTCGGGGCCTTCGAGCTCAGCGCGGGCCGATTAGCAGCGAGCGGGCGTCGGCCACCTCGGCGAGCAGTATGCCCTCGTCGTATCTGGCCGCAGCACGGTCACGCCCCAGCACGATGCGGTGCCGGGCGAAGGCGAGCCGCGTCGCCGCGCGAGAGAAGCGCGAGAAGGCCGCACCGACGCCGTGACCGCGCGCCCAGGCGGTGGCCGCCCTTCTGCCGGCGCCCGTGGAGAGCATCCGCACCTCGTCGTCTGTGAACCAGCCGACCGCGGCGTACTCCTGCAGGTGTCGGAGGGTGATGATGCGTTCCTGCCTGCGCAGGAAGAAGACGATGGCGAAGCCGATCGCGAACAGCGGCACCTGCACAAGGAAGTAGTAGCCGTAGAAGTCGGCGATGAACAGCGCCGAGCCGTTCCAGAAGGCGTGCAACAGCACCGCCGGAAGCAGCCCGAGCAGGAACCAGCCCACGATCCCCCACGCCGACGCCCTGCGGGAAGCCCACCCGATGACGAGGCCCGTGCAGGCCGTGAACATGACGTGCGCGAACGGCGACATGAGTCCCCGCATCACGAAGATCTCCCCCACATCGCCCGGAACCTGGGCGTCACCGATCGCGAGGCCGAAGTACTGGATGTTCTCGATGAATGCGAAGCCGACGGCGATCATCGCCCCATAGACGACCCCATCGACGGGGCCGTCGAACTGTCGGCGCACCACCCAGAACAGCAGCAGCAGGCCGAGCCCCTTGCCGAACTCCTCCACGAGCGGCGCCTGCACGACGAGCCCGAACAGCAGCGACGGGAACCCATCGTCGATCCCCATGACGGCGCCCACGATGTGCGCCCCCACGTCGAAGAGCAGCGCGATCGCGATCGACGCGGCCGCCCCCCACAGGAACGCGAAGACCAGCGCGCCGGGCGGCTCCGGCTCCCAGCGGTCTATCCAGCGGATGCCCAGAAGCACGATCGCGAGAGGAACCATCGCCATGACACTGGCCGAGACGAGCGCCACCGGCCCCAGCAGCGACAGCAGATACACGAGCAGAACCAGAAGCAGAAGCGACAGGATGGCGTAACCCACGATCGCCAGAACGAACACCAGATGGTCGCCCCGCGGTCTGCCCGCGACGACCGGCTCAGCGGATTCGGCGACCGGGTTCGGGTTGAGCGCCGGCGCAGCCCCGCCGGGCCGTGCCGTCACAGCTGCTGCTCGCGCAGGATCTGCAGGGCCCTGTTCACACGGTCACTCAGCCCCGCGACGCCCCTGTTCGTGCGCCGCTCCAACTCATCGAGCGACTGCACGAGCTGCTCACGCTGGCGACCGTTCAGCATCGCCCACTCGGCGCGCGCACGCAGCGACAGTCGCGCACTCCGCGCCGCCATCAGGATGCTCGCCGCCGGCGGCACAACCGAGACCACCAGAATCGCCGGCCACCCTGTGGGCAGCGGGCCCACCAGCACCGCCACCCAGACCGCGGCGAACGCCAACACGGCCAGCCCGACCGGGATCAGCCGCAGCATCCGGGCGATGCGCTCATGACGCACCGCCTCACGACGATCGATCACCTCGAGCTCGGCCCGCCAGCCCTCGACATCCACCCTGCTGACCTTGCGCGACTTCGAATCGCTGACGCGCAGCCGCAACACCCCGTAGCTGAGCACATCGCGCGTGAGCAGGCGCACCAGAATGACGACGGCGATCGTGGACACGATGGCCGTCACGGCGAGACTCAGCAGCAGGCCCGCCGTCAGCTGCCAGCCGGTGTCGATCACGAGGGCGGCACTGAGCGCGATGGCGAAGGCGAGCGCCACGGCGAGGAGCGCCGCCAGCGGCAACACCCAGAAGATCTCGTGCACGCGACGGCGGGCCAGCTGCCCCCGGCCGGTGCGGGCGGAGCGCAGATCGAACCACGCGGTGCCGATGTCTGCGATCTGGAAGATCAGCGCGCCCAGCCACAGCACCAGCAGCCACAGTGCGGCATCCCACCAAATGTTCACGTCGCACAAGGTACCCGCCCCCGTGCCCCAAGTCGAGCCGGGCGCACCGGATGACACGGAATCCGTACCGCTGCGAGTGTTGCCCCGAGCAGCCATAGGGCGAGCAGTCACGGCGCCAGTACTGACAAGGAACGGGCGGAGAGGCTCCTGTGCCCCTCCGCCCGCCGCCGTCACCGCTGTTCGGCTGCCGCCGCGTCGAGATCGTCCTGCGTGATCACATCGATCACGCCCGTCGCGGGCACGAGGCCGCTGAGACGCTCCGGCCGCAGCACGCGCCGCACCTCCTCCTCCGTCATGTAGCCGTTCTCGATGACGAGATCGGCGATCGACGCATTCGTGGTGAGCGCCGTGTGGGCGAGGGTCGCGGATGCCGCATAGCCGATGTAGGGAGTCAGCGCCGTGACGACACTCACCGAGGTCTCCACCTGCGCTGCGAGCCGCTGCACATTCGGGGTGATGCCGTCGATGCAGTTCACCCTGAGCGTGCGGCATCCGTTCGTCAGCCAGGCGAGGGACTGCAGGATGCTGTGGGCGATGACCGGCTCGAAGGCGTTGAGCTGCAACTGGCCGGCCTCCGCGGCGGCCGTCACCGTGGCATCCGCCCCGATGATGCTGTACGCGATCTGGTTGACGACCTCGGGGATGACAGGGTTGACCTTGCCCGGCATGATCGAGGAACCCGCCTGCTTCGCCGGCAGGTTGATCTCGCCGAAGCCAGCCTGCGGGCCCGAGCTGAGCAGGCGAAGGTCGTTGCAGATCTTGGAGAGCTTGACCGCGGCACGCTTGAGGTTGCTGCTCACCGTCATGAACACGCCCACGTCGCTTGTGGCCTCGATGAGGTCCTTCGCGGTGACGGTGTCGATGCCCGTGATCTCGGCCAGGTGACGGCAGACCGCCTCCGCGTAGCGCGGATCGGTCGTGATGCCCGTTCCGATGGCCGTGGCACCCATGTTGATCTCACTGAGCAGCGGGATGGTCTCGCGCAGGCGGTCGTGGTCCTCGACGAGGGTGTGCGAGAAGCCGTTGAACTCCTGACCGAGCGTCATGGGCACGGCATCCTGCAGCTGGGTGCGGCCGACCTTGAGGATGCCGGCGAACTCATGACCCTTGCGGGCGAAGCTCTGCGCCAGAAGTGCGTGCTCCTCGAGCAGGCGGTTGATGCCGAACACGAGCGAGAGCTTCACGGCCGTCGGGTAGACGTCGTTGGTGCTCTGGCTGCGGTTCACGTCATCGATCGGATGCATGAACTGGTACTCGCCACGACGGTGCCCCATGATCTCGAGGGCGCGATTGGCGATCACCTCGTTCGTGTTCATATTGGTCGAGGTGCCGGCGCCGCCCTGGATGACCCCGACGATGAACTGATCGTGCAGCTCCCCGGCGATGATCTCCTCACACACCCGCTCGATCACATCCGCCTTGGCTGCGTCGAGCACGCCGATCTCCCGGTTGGCGCGTGCCGCGGCCTGCTTCACCCGCGCGAGAGCCCTGACCAGGTCGGGATAGACCGAGATGGGCCTGCGCGTGATCGGGAAGTTCTCGAGTGCACGAGCGGTGTGGATGCCCCAATAGGCGTCCTCGGGCACCTGCATCGTGCCGAGGGAGTCGCTGTCAGGCCGCGTGGGCCCTCCCCCAATTGTGGTGACAGGTACCGTCATTGCGGGCTTCTCAGGAACTTCAGTGCTGTTCACGGGTAGTGACTCCATCGTCTGATCTGGTGGTGGCGGATCTGCCTCCAACAGCCTAACAAGCCCCGCAATTTCGGGAGTTCGGGCACATATTCGCCGTCGCGACGCATCCGCCAGATCTCGACTCGAAGCCGCCCGGAGAGCGCCTCGCCCCCCTCTCACCCCCGGGAGTGATTCACGGGGTGAACAAAAACAACCATGTCGCTGCGCCACCTGATGCCGCTACTATTCTCGAAGACGCAAATCTAGTCTTTCTCATTCCCGTGAAGGGAGTGTGAAGTCAGGATGTGCTCATTCAGTTCTACTGGGGGAAGAATGCGTGCACATGGCCGATATCGGTCGTGCGCACAGAGGAGAGGGTTAGCGCCTTGCTAGAGGATGAAACCGTGACAGTGCCCGCTGGGTGGTACCCGGACCCTATGGGTCTGCCCCAGCTGCGCTGGTGGGACAATCATTCGTGGACCGAGTTCACCTCGGCCGCGCGCACTCCGCTCATCATGCAGGACCAGCCGCCGCTGGCCTACGCAGACGACGACCTGCCGTCCCGTCGCTCCCAGAGGGAGCAGCGCGACCGCGAGGAGCAGTACGTGCGCCTCGCCACGGAGGGCGCCGCCGAGCAGCCGCCGATGTCGAAGGCGGAGCTCATCTCCACGCTTCGCCAGCTCGAGCCGCCGAAGCCGCAGCACATCGAGCGCAACCAGCCGTCGCCGTTCGGCTCGCAGGACGAGCAGGACCGCATGGCCCGCGAGCAGGCACAGGCCGCTCAGCAGGCAGCAGCCCAGGAGCACTTCGCCCGTGAGCAGGCTGCCCAGCAGCAGCGGGAGGCGCAGTTCCGCGCCCAGCAGCAGGCAGCAGCGCAGGCTCGTGCCGCCCAGCAGGCAGCAGAAGAGCAGGCACGCGCCGCGCAGCAGGGATTCGGCGCCGCACCCGAAGCCGACCCCTTCGCCGAGTTCATCTCGCCGTCGGCTCCCCAGGAGCCGCGCCCGGCGCGCAGCTCCGTCAACTACTCGGACGGCCCCAGCTTCCCGCAGGCGCCCGCATCCGAGCCCGGCTTCGCCGCAGCAGGACAGAGCGGCTACGGAGGCAACCCCTCGGCGCAGTATGTGCCACAGGATGCCGAATACGGTCGTCGCACCGAGTACGCGCGCCCTCAGCGCCGCATCACCGACCCCTCGCAGCAGATCTACACGCCCGCCGCCTGGGCGATCGCGATCATTCCGCTCGTGCAGATGGTGATCATCCTTCTGGGGGTCTCCTCGGGTGCCGCCGCGATCCCCGTCTGGGTTCCGGCGCTCATCATGGGCCTGCCCTACGTGGCCTCGATCGTGCTCGCCTACTTCGATCACAAGGCGCTCCTGCAGGCAGGCCACCGCGCACCGGCCCACTGGGCCTGGGCGTTCCTGACTCCGCTCGTGTACCTGATCGTCCGCTCGGTGGCCACCAACCGCGAGTTCGGCAAGGGAATGACCCCGGTGCTCATCTGGGCGTCGCTGGCCATCCTCCAGGTGCTCTCGATCGTCGCCGTCCCCGGCATCCTGATCGCCGCAGTGCCTGATGTGTTCAAGGCAGAGGTCGAGCAGTCGATCACCGATGACGCCGCGATCGTCGGAACGGCACTCGACGTGACCTGCCCGAACCCCGCCGTGCAGATCGGCGTACAGTTCACCTGCCTCGGGGTCACCCAGACCGGCAACCAGGTCGAGATCAACGTCAGCCTGCAGCGCGCCAACGGCTGGATCGACTGGCGCGTCGACTCCCAGGTCTGGCAGTCGGGCGCGCTCACCAAGTAGCGCACGCACAGCCCTTCAGAAAGCGGCCGCATCCTCCGGGGTGCGGCCGCTTTCGTATGTGCCGGCGGGATCCGTTCTCGTCGTCTCCAAGCGCTGGACGAGACATGCGCGGGGCGGCAGAGCTGTGGCAGCCCGGGAGCGTCTCATGCACTCTCAGGCATGCATACGGTCTGCTGCGGCGGCTCGGAAGGACTCAAGCCTGCACGCACGCTGGCGGGCCGGTAAGCGCACGCTTGACGGGTCGATGGTGCGCAGTGGCGCGCGGGTGTCGCCCTAGCGGCAGGACTCGCGGTGGATGTCTCCACACCACGAGGCCGCTATGGCGACACCGCACAAACCCCCTGCAGCCCTACCCGGGACACGTTATGTGATCGGGGAGAGTCGGGCCTCGTCCCTGACTGCAGCGAAACACGGTTCCGAGCGGCGGTGCCGTATCGCAGGATTCCACCAGCCGGTATACCCCCGTATCCCAACCGTTTCGGCCTGCAGGCCTCGCCGCCCGGGTTGCCCCGTGTTGCGTGTTTGAAACGATAGACCCTCGCGTCCACCCCTGCATGCCCCCAGTTGGGGGCCCCCCCGAAGGGGGATCGGCATTAAGGGGGACACGGCTGATCTCGAGAAGAAAGGCCGCCAGACAGCCGCCGGAGCATCCAGCGGCCGCCTGACGGCCTTTTGTTGCGCCGACGTACATTCTGCCGCCGGCATGGCTCCTAGTCGCCCAGGGCGTCGCGCAGCAGCGCCACGAGCGCCTCCAACTGCACTTCGGAGGCGTCGACGATATCAGCATCGCTTCCGTCGAGCGCGCGGGCGGCGAGGCCGGCCTTGCTGTCGATGAGTTCCGCGATCTTGGCGTCGATGGTCTGGGCCGCGATGATGCGCCACGCGGTCACCGGTTCGGCCTGGCCGATGCGGTGAACCCGGTCGATCGCCTGGGTCTGCTCCGCAGAGGTCCAGCTCAGCTCGGCGAGCACCACGTTCGACGCCGCCTGCAGGTTGAGGCCGACGCCCGCGGCGGTCAGCGAGGCGACCACGACGGAGACCTGCGGATCGTTGTTGAAGGCGTCGACCTGCGCCTGACGGAACGCCGCGGTCTGGTCTCCGCGGATCGACACCGTCGTCAGGCCGCGACGTGCGAGGGTCTCCTCCGCGGCATCCATGACATCAATGTGCTTCGCGAAGAACACGACCTTGCCCACCGAGCGGGCCAGCTGAGCCGTGTAGTCGGCGGCTAGCACGGCCTTGGCCTGCCCGATCCTGCGCAGCATCGTGAACACGTTGTCGCCGGACTTGGAGGCCTTCGACTCCTCCAGCTCGGCGCGAGCGACCATGCGCATGAGTTCCTCGCTGTGGCCCTCGCCGATCTCGGCACCCGTGCGGGAGGCCCGCAGCGACAGGTACCGCGACCTGAGGCGCGCCCCCAGCTCGCGTTCGGCGTCGCGGATGCTGCGCCCCAGATCGTCGTCGAGTTCGACAGGAAGATCGGCGATGCGCTTCGACGGCAGATTGGATGCCACGTCGAGCTTCTTGCGCCGCACGATGCCCATGTCGATGACCGTCTGCCTGGCCTCGGCGAAGAAGCCGAAATCGGCGGGTGTGAGGCCGTTCTCCTCGAGGTGCGCCATCAGCTCGGCGGTCGGCTTCTCGCCGTCGATCCAGCCGAGGAACTGCCAGATCGCCCTGAAGTCCTCGATCGTGTTGATGAGCGGCGTTCCCGTGAGGGCGATCATGAGCGCGCGCGGGCGAAGCGCCCGGATGCTCTCGGCGAGCGCGAGCACATGCTTCGAACGCTGCGACTCGCGGTTCTTGATGAAGTGGGCCTCATCGACGACCATGCCCTTGAAGCCGAGGGTGCGAAGCCAGCCGACGTGGCGGTCGAGAACGTCGTAGTTGACGATGACGACGTCGGCGTAGGCGTCGAGGTCCTCCCCCGAGCCGTGGATGACCGTGGCGGACTTGTTCGGAGTCCAGCGTTCGACCTCACGCGCCCAGTTCATCTTGACGACATTGGGCACAACGACGAGCAGCGGGTAGGAGTTGGTGACGGATGCGGCGAGCAGCGCCTGCGCCGTCTTGCCGAGGCCCGGCTCGTCGGCGAGCAGATAGCTGCGGTGCCCCTCGCGGGCGCTCGCCACGAACTCGGCCTGGTGGTGGAACAGTTCGAGGCCGCCCGGAACGCGCCTGTCGGCATCGCTGGGCTCGGGAAGCCCCATGCTGGCGACATTGCCGCCCGAACCGTACTCGAAGGCACGGAAGAGCGGCTCGAGCAGCTCCCAGTTGGCGAGGCGGTGCGTCGCGGGCTTCGCCGCGACCGGCTGGCTGAAGTCCGGGGCCAGGAAGGGGTTGCTCAGCTGCCGGGAGATGACAGACTTCGGCACGACCTGCTTCTCGGCCACGGGGGCGAGCGTGGGCGCCTCGACCGCGATGATGAGCTCGTCGGGGCTGAGCTCGGCACCCGAGGCCATCAGCATGTCCCTGCGAAGCTTGCGCGCAGCATCCGACACGGGGGCGTCCTCCGCGAGGAGCGCGATCAGCGACGTGTCGCGCGCGGCCGTCTTGGCGAGGATCGTGGCGACCCCGTCGAGCCGCTTGAGCAGCTCGGCGCGCTCGGCGTCGCTGACATCCGGATCGCTCTTGGCGTGGGCACGCTCCTCCCGCATGAGCAGGGCGATGACCTGGAACTTGGTGCGGTTCGACGGCCCCACCTTGCCGCGCTCGGCCGCCCCCTCGATCTCGCGCACAGCACGCGCGAGCACGGGGATCATGCCGGCGTCGTCGCCGGGCCGGCTGCGATGCTTCGAGCCGCGACGGGATGCCGACTTCGCGGCCGTCCTGCTGCGCGACGAAGCGCCGTTGATGGTGTTGCCTTCCGAACGAGCGGAGCGGGCCATGATCCTCCTGAATCAGCACAAGCTGGGGATACCTGCCGGGGGCGTCTCTGCCCGGCTGCGTCACATCCGTGGGAATGCATCCGCGGAACCGACACCACGAACTCGGTGCCTGCCCCTCAGGCGACGACCCCAGACTCAAGCAACGTGCGAACACGGTCGAGACGGTGAACGGAATCGTCAACGCACGGCAAGTTTAGCGCACAATCCCGGATGTTCCCAGAAATTCGATCCGCAGGCCCCGAACCAGCCGGGTGAACTGCGAAATCACCCGCAGCTCACCTCCGGGCCGTGTCGCCCTCCTCGGGCACCTTGATGAACACACCGGCAAGGAGGAACAGCAGGGCCGCAAGATACTGCCCGGCCACCCAGCCCTGCCCGTGCAGCTCGATGATCCACGCGGGGTTCCACAGTACGGCGACGGGCGCGAGCCCCAGGAGCCACCACCACTGCCCCGCCTTCACCGCGAACACCGCCACGATGACCGCGAGGATGCACACGCCGAAACGCACGAACAGGTAGGCGTCGACCTCGAGCAGGGCGAGACCCACGAGAACGACGATGACGCCGAGGATGCCCGGGGCGAGCGCGGGGCGGGTGAAGTCGGGAGTGGGCTTGGCCATGCTCCAAGGCTAGAGCAGCCTCCACGGCTGGATCAGCACGGTTGCGCCGATGATCCAGGCGGCCGACATGCCGACATGCCGACACGGCCAAGATTTGACCCCCGGACGGGGGCGATAGATTAATGAATTCTCAATATCGCTCGCTCGAAAGGCCGACTGCTCCCGTGAAGCCCCTCCCCGATTCAGGCAGCCCCGATCCCGATCCGGTCGATGAGAATGAGGGTTCCGCCGATACGGCGGTCACGACGACACGATGGCTGACCCGCCCGCGCCTGATCGTCGGCATCCTGTGCGCGAGCGCGCTTGTGCTCGCCGTCGGGATCCCGATCACCATCGCGCAGGTGCGCTCGGCATCGATCAGCAGCGCGGCAGCCGACGACGCCGACAGAGTGCGTTCGGCTGCGGCGAGCGCAGAAGCGACGCTGGCGACATTCACTTCCTCCGTGGCGTTGGCCGAGCAGCACGAGAGCGTGTTCGTCACTCCCCTGTCCGTCGTGCTGAACGACAACGGCTCCGATTTCGATGCCGACACCATCGCGCTGTTCACGCAGTCCGCCGAGAGCATGCGGGTTCTTCTCTCCGACGTGCCGTCAGCCTCGGGCCTGTCGAGTGACTATCGGTCGCCGGAACTGTCACAGAAACTCGCGCAACGGTATCTCGCAGTCGACGACGATTTCCGCGAGGTCATGCGATCACAGGCGCAGGATGAGATCGATCGCCTGTCGAAGCAGCCGCGACTGCTCGAGGACTGGATGGATGCATACAACCTCGCCGCGCAGGACCTCGACGCCGTCGTATCCCAGCTCACATCATCCGCCGCCACCGTCAGAGAACAGACCCTGGCGGCAAACGCGCAGGCCTCAGCCGACTCGGTGGCTGCGCTGAACGCGGCCATCGCGGCTGTTCCGCCGCTGGACGCTCTCGCCATCCATGAGCAGAGACTGTTGGCGCTGGGCGACAGCGACACATCCGCCGAGCTGGCAGCGCTGCTCGAGTCGGTGCCGACAAGCCTCAGCGGTTACGCCAGCGCAGCCGCCGAGGTGCGGAACAGCCATCAGGCCGCGATCGCGCCTCCTCCCCCGCCTGCGGCAGGCGGCGGCGGAGGAGGAGGTAGCGGAGGCTGGTGCACATGGACCCGCTTCTATGCCGGTTTCCCCGTCTGGGAGTGGGGCCCCTGCTCGCAGAGGCCCGGTGGCTGACGAACCCAACCTCGAGCCGGAAGCTCCAATAGAGTCGTGGCGTGAGCATTCCAGCGCCCCACCGCGACGACGCGGAGGCCGTGGCCGCCCTGCAGGCCCTCGTCCGCATCCCGACCGTCTCGCGCGTCAACGAGTCTGAGACGGAATGGGAGCAGTTCGAGCTGTTCATCGAGACGCTGCCGGGGCTGTTCCCCCTCGTTCACGAGAACCTGCCCTTCGAGCGCGTGGCAGGGCATTCGCTGCTGTACCGGTGGAAGGGGCGAGGCGATGGGGCGCCAGCCGTTCTCATGGCTCACTACGACGTCGTGCCGGCGGAGGACGAAGGCTGGGAGCATCCGCCGTTCTCGGCCACACTCACGGGAGACGGCGCCGAACAGCTCATGTGGGGTCGCGGCACGCTCGACGACAAGGGCAGCATGGCGGCCATTCTCGAAGCCGTCGAGACACGACTGGCCGAGGGCTTCGTTCCCGAGAACGACGTGCTGCTCAGCTTCGGCCACAACGAGGAGACCGCGGGCGACGGCGCCCGTGCGATCGTCGACCTGCTCGAATCGCGCGGGATACGCCCGGCCCTCGTCAGCGATGAAGGCGGCGCCGTTGTCGAGGGCATATTCCCCGGGGTCGACACCCCGATCGCCGTCATCGGCGTCGCAGAGAAGGGCATCATGACGCTCACCCTGACGGTCGATCAGGATGGCGGACACGCATCCACACCGCCAGCCACGACCGCGACGGTGCGGCTCGCTAAGGCCATCGTCGCACTGAACCGGCGCCCATTCCGTGCAGCGTTCTCGGCCACCAACCTCGAGATGATCCGCACCATCGGCGCGCACGCGCGCCAGCCGCTCCGTTTCGCATTCACCCAGCTGTGGCTGACCAAACCGCTGCTGCTGGGGCTGTTCCGGCGCCTCAGCGATGAGACGGCGGCGATGACCCGCACCACGCAGGCCGTCACCCGCCTGTCGGGCAGCATGGCCGACAACGCGCTGGCCGAACGCGCAGTCGCGACCGTGAACATCCGCATCGCCATCGGGTCGTCCGTCGCCGAGGCGGTCGAGCATGTGCGCGCCGCCGTGGCCGACCCGCTCGTGCGCATCGATGTGCAGTCGCCGTCGGAGCCCTCCCCCGTATCGCCCACCGACGGCCGCGCCTGGCAGCTCATGCGCGACGCCATCGAACACAGCCACCCCGGAACGATCGTCACGCCCTACGTGATGATGGCGGCCAGCGACGCCAGGCACTTCACGCGCATCAGCGACAACGTCTACCGCTTCAGCCCCTTCGAGATGTCGACGGAGGAACGCGGCACCCTGCACGCGAAGAACGAGCGGATGCATGTGGCCACCTACCTGCGCGGCATCGAGTTCTACCGCAGCCTCATCGGGTCGCTGTAGCGGCGCATCCGCTTCGCAGGCGTGTGCTGCGGTTAGTGCGAGCCGAGGGTCTCGCGGCCGATCACCGGGATGGGGCGGCTCATCGGCGGGAGCCCGCGCAGCGCCTCGAGCGCTGGGCGCAGCTCATCGAGCCAGGCGTCGTAACCGGCCTGGTTCAGGTGCAGCCCGTCAGAGCTGAGCTGCGGGTCGAGGCTGCCGTCCGCGAGCGCGAATCGCGGCCACAGATCCAGATACTGGGCGCGCACCGTTGCGCAGAACTGGCGCAGGTGGATGTTGGCGGTCTGGATGTCGGAGGAGAATTCGCGCGTGCGGGGCAGAATCGACTGCAACAGCAGACGGGTGCCGGGCAGTTCGCGCCGTAGCTCCACGAGGGCCGACTCGATGTTGCGGACCATGTGCTCGACCGAGCGCCGCAGGCCCAGATCGTTGGTGCCGATGAGCATGAGGATCTCATGCGGCGCCGCCTGCACGATGTCTCCGATGCTCGCCAGAACATCGTCACTCGTGTAGCCGCTGACGCCGAAGTTCAGAACATCGGCGTCACTGAACCACGCGGCCCAGTCACCGGATGCCGTGAGGCTGTCGCCGACGAAGGCGATCGTCTGCGGGTGGTCAGAATCGGGATTCTCCATGCCTGCTCCTCACTGTGCGGTTCACTCCATCATGCGCCGCATCGCTGGGAGAATGCCATACCCGAGGGCTCGGGGCGGGCCTCGCGCTCAGGTTCCGGGAGCAGATTCGGCGAGCCAGCCGTCGAGCGTGCTCGGCTTGTCCGTGATGATCCCGTCGACGCCGAGGGCGAGCGCCTCGCTCCAGTTGCGCGTCTTGTTGAGCGTGTAGAGCAGCACCCCCAGACCGGCCTTGTGCAGTTCGTCGACGACCTCCGGGCGCGACTCGATCGCATCCGGATTGGTGATCAGGGCGATCGCGCCGAAGTCGCTCACCGTGGCGACGGCGTCGGGCGGCAACTCGCGGCACAGCAGCACTCTCGGTAGCTCGACCGCCTCCTGCAGCGCCATCATCGTCTCCTCCTCGAAGCTCGCGAGGATGATGCGGGATTCCACGCCATGGGCGCGGATGAGCTCGTCGACGATCGTGACTGTTTCGACCGCCCATACCCCCTTGAGTTCGATCATCGCCTTCTTGCGGGAATCGACGAGGAGGTCGAGGAACTCGTCGAGGGTGGGGATGCGGGTGTTGGCGAAATGCGTGTCGTACCAGGTGCCCGCATCGAGCAATTTCAGTTCGGCCAGCGTGAGTTCGGCGACAGCGCCCGCGCCGTCGGTGGTGCGGTCGACCGTGGCGTCGTGCATGAGCACGGGCACGCCATCTGCGCTGAGGCGCACGTCGGTCTCAACAAAAGTCATGGGTCCTGCGAGCGCGCTCTCGAAGGACGGGAGGGTGTTCTCGGGTGCCGTTGCCCGGTCGCCGCGATGGCCGGCGATGAGCGCGGGCTCGCCCGGAGCTCGCAGCGTTCCGAACATGCTCGCCGCATGGCTGCGACTCGCGGCCGGGCCAAGCACGAGAACCAGCACGAGTCCGAGTGTGAGCGAGGCGGCGATCAAACCGCGCTGGAAGCCGTCACTCCCCCATGCCCGAAACGGCATGAACAACACATCGGGGGCATCGGGACCTAAGCCCGTCCGGTGCCGCGTAGTCGCCATAGACCCGCCACTCCTGTTGCAGTCGTCACGGCCCGTGAACACGGGTTGACGCCACTCTAGCGGCAGTCGTTACCTTTTTGTTACATATAGTCGCGTCCCCATTCAGGGGGACAAACCGGGGTTCAGCGAAACAGGGTCACAGCACGCCAGTGCCGACAGCATCCACGCGATACAGCACCGCCTGCCCCGGGAGTAGCAGCCTGCCCGCGATGCCGAGCTCGACCAGCGCCCTACCCGGCAACACGATCGCTGCAGCGGCCGAAGGAGGCATGGCGGCCTCGATCACCCCCAGCGTCAATTGCGCATCCGGGACGCCTCCCGCCGACAGCTCCTGCACCCTGTAGCGCCGATCCGGGTCGAGGCCCGGAAACCGAAGCCGTTCAGGCAGCGCCGAGCGCGCGGCCGCCAGCGAAACATCCGCGAACAGTGCGCTTTTTTGGTCAAGGGAGACAACGCCGTGCAGGATGCGCGACTCGTCAACGGCATCACCGCGAACAACTGTGCCGCTGTGCAAAAGCGGACGCATGCGTTTGACGAAGGAGAGCCAGCCGGCCACCGCGGCGCGCTCCCCCGCATCCGCTCTGCTGAGATCCCATTCGATGCCCGCGCTGCCGAAGAGCGCCGTCGCGAAGCGGAAGGCCAGCGCCGAGGCGCGACCACTCGTGTGCGCGGGAGAGTCGCCGAGGTGACTGCCCAGATACTCGGGTGGCACGAGCACACCCGTGTGGCGCTGGATCAGCTGCCGCTCGAGCGGGTCGTTGCTGTCACTCGTCCAGACCCTGTGCACGCGGCGCAGCACCCCGAGATCAATGCGGGCACCGCCCGAGGCGCACGACTCGATGTCGAGCAGCGGATGCCGCGCGCGCAGCTCGTCGATGAGCCGATACAGAGCAGCGACATGGGCGTGCGAGCCGTCGATGAGCAGGTCACGGTTCATATCCCACTTGATGTAGTTGATCGCGTACTCGCTGACGAGGGCGTCGAGCCTCGAGAGTACGAAGTCGAACGCCTGCGGGTTGGCAAGGTCGATGACCCGTTGATCTCGCCATTCGAGGGCGTCGTGTGAGCCGAGCACCCACTCGGGGTGCTCGCGCGCGACATGCGAGTCGGCGCTGATCATCTCCGGTTCAAACCAGAGCCCGAAGTCCATGCCCGCCGAACGTACCCGCTCCACGAGCAGCGCAAGCCCCTGCGGCCACTTGATCGGGTCGACAAACCAGTCGCCAAGCGCGGTCGTGGCATCGTTGCGGCCCGCAAACCAGCCGTCGTCGAGGACGAAGCGCTCGACCCCCGCCTCGGCTGCCGCATCAACGAGCTCGTCGAGCCTGCCCTGCTCGTGATCGAAGTAGACAGCCTCCCAGGTGTTGAGCACGACAGGCTGGACCCCGCGGATGATGCTCCACGAGCGAATCCACGGATGCAGCCGCCCCGACAGGCCATCCAGGCCTGCATCAGACCACGTGGCCACCGTAAGGGGTGACTCGTACGACTCCGCCGGCTCAAGCCTGATCTCGCCCGGGGCGAGAAGCTCACCCGCGCCCAGAACGGATGCGCCGAGAGACTGACCCTCCGCCCACAGACGCTTGTCGCCGCTCCAGGCCAGATGCACCGCCCACACCTCGCCGTGGCGAAACCCGAATCCTGGTATTCCCGCAACCATGAGCATGGGGTCGTCGTGGCCGGGGCGACCGTGCCGCGTCTCGCGGCTCCAGGCGCCGTGACCCAGCGGATGGCGCTGCGGTCGACGCTCCTGCCCCCACAGACCAGTGAAGTCGAGCAGTTCACTCGCCCTTCCCGGAACGGGCAGGATCGCATCCAATGAT
Source organism: Homoserinimonas aerilata (assembly GCF_006716125.1). Classification (NCBI taxonomy): domain Bacteria; kingdom Bacillati; phylum Actinomycetota; class Actinomycetes; order Micrococcales; family Microbacteriaceae; genus Homoserinimonas; species Homoserinimonas aerilata. The sequence continues at coordinate 1,595,847 of NZ_VFOM01000001.1, forward strand.
GCAAGTTCGAAAGGATGGTGCGAGCGGTTCAGGAGGGTGTGACGAAGCTGCAGCACACCCTCGGGGCTGAGCTCGATGCGGATGACTACCGATAGCCCCACCGCAGCATCCTGCAGCCGCACGTCAACGCCGAGCATGGAGACCTCGTCGACACCGGCCAGACTGAAACGGAGCTCCCTACGGGCCTCGCCCGGATGATGCCCAGCCACTCCCGGCCGCCCCGACCAACCCTCGGCGATCGTGGGGAGGACCGAGAGCCGCAGCGGCGTATCGGTCGAACTCGGCGGAATCGCCGGCACCGCGGCATCCGCCACAGCCTCCAGCTCCTCCGGGGAAAGCTCACCGAGGTCACGACCCCAGTGGACTATGGCAGGAACCTCCGTGCCGCGGGCATCCAACAACAGGCCGGTGCCCGCGGCACGAAGGTTCACAATCACTTCTGTATCTACTCCTTGACAGGGATCGACTGCGCCTTCAGCGCTTCGATCGTGGACTTCTGCGCCGACTCGAGCGCGCCGAGCAGGGTGCCCGAGCCACTGACAGCAGCCTTGAATCCGTCAGACGTGTCGTTGTACGTCTGCGTCATCGTGGGGCCCCACGCAAAGTTCGGCGCCACCTGACCAGAAGCCTCGGCGAACACATCGTAGATCGGCTGGCCACCATAGAACTCAACGCCCTCCTTGAGCGCAGGCAGGCTGAGGCCCTCCTTCGTTGCCGGGTACAGGTTCGCAGCCTTGTTCAAGGCGGTGAGCGCCTCATCCGAGGTGTTGAGCCACAGCGCGAACTTCGCAGCCTCGTAGACGTGGTCAGACCCCTTGAAGACCGCGGTCGACGATCCGCCCCAGTTGCCCGCGACCTCGTCGCCGGCCTTCCACTGCGGCTGCGGTGCCACCGACCAGTTGCCTGCCGTGTCGGGCGCGCCACTCGCGATCGAGTTGGCTCCCCACACCGCCGATACCCACGTCCAGACCTCGCCCGAGTTGTAGGCGTTATCCCACTCGCTCGTCCACGCCGGGTAGCTCGCCACCAGGTCGCGGTCGATGAGATCCTGCCAGTAGTCGGCGACCGTGGTCGACTCAGTACCGGTCAGATCGACCGTCCACTCGTCGCCTGAGGTGCTGAACCAGCTCCCACCGGCCTGCCACACGAAGCCAGCGAACTGGTTGATGTCGACCTGCGAGAAGTTGGTGATATAGCCGCCCAGCGCGCGAACCTTCTCCGCGGCATCCGCGTACTCAGCCCAGGTGGTCGGAATCGGGATCCCATTCGCCTCGAACAGGTCTGAGCGGTAGAACATCGCCATCGGGCCGGCATCCTGCGGCACGCCGTAGGCCGAGCCGTCTTCGCCGAAGCTGACCTGGTTCCAGGTCCAGTCAACGAAGTCGTCCTTGGCGTCGAGCACAAAGTCGCAGGCGCCCAGGTCGACGAGGCCATCCTGAACACGGAAGTTCGGCAGGGCGTCATACTCGATCTGGCCGAGGTCTGGCGCGTTGCCTGCCTTCAGCTGGTTGAAGAAGTTCTGGTAAGTGCCGCCGTTACCGTTGGGGCCCGTCTGCACCTTGACCTGAATGTCGGGGTTCTCCTCATTCCAGATCGAGACCACGTCTTCAATGCCGGGGATCCACGACGTGAAATCGAGGGTGACGGCACCGTCAGCGGGCGCGCACTCGGCAGCATCGCCGGTACCTCCCGAGGTCGTGCCGGAGCATCCCGTGAGGGCGACGGCGGTGAGCAGGACGACGGCGGCCGCTCCATGTTTGATTGCCATTACTGTGTTCCTTTTCTCTCGTGGTGCATTCTCGGATGGTGCTGCGTCAGGTGATGAGCTTTCAGAAAAACGGTCATTTCACCGCTCCCGCGCCGAGCCCGTTACGCCAGAAGCGCTGGAGCAGCAGGAAGGTGATGATGAGCGGGATGATCGACAGGAGTGCGCCGACGAGGACGTAGCCGCGCAGCTCCGGAATCTGGTTGACCTGAGAGTTCCAGGCATAGAGGCCGAGGGTCACCGGGAAGAAGGATTCATCCCTGAGCATGATCAGCGGCAGGAAGAAGTTGTTCCAGATGGCGACGAACTGGAACAGGAACACCGTCACCAGCGCCGGGAACATGAGCTTCAGCGACACCGTCGCGAAAGTGCGCAGCTCGCCTGAGCCGTCGAGTCGCGCAGCCTCGAGCAGTTCATCCGGCACGCTCGCCGCCGCATAGATACGGGTTAGATAGACCCCGAAAGGGCTCACGAGACTCGGCAGAAAGACCGACCAGAAAGTGTTCGTGGCATTGATCTGACTGAAGATGAGGAACAGCGGCAAAGCCAGGGCCGTCGCCGGCACGAGCACCCCTCCGAGCACGACATTGAAGATGAGGTCGCGGCCCGGAAAGCTGTACTTGGCCAGCGCATATCCGCACGCCGCCGCGAGCACGGTCGCGATGAGCGCACCGCCCCCCGCGTAGGCAAGCGAGTTGACGAGCCACTTGATGAAGACGCCGTCACGATATGCGAGCACCCGGCCGATGTTCTCGAACAGCGTGAAATCTGAGAACCAGAGTGGATTCGTGGTAGTGAGCTGCGAGCGGTCCTTGGTGGAGGCGATGAACAGCCACCACAGCGGCACCAAGAAGTACAGGGTGAACACACCCATGATGAGCATGGCGCCGATTCGCGACATGATCGGCTCGCGAGGCGCCCTCGCGCGCTGTCGGGCCCTGCCCGCTGACACCGTGGTCACGAGGTGAACGCCTTCCGCTGGGTGAGTCTGAGGAACCCGAACGACAGGGCGAAGGTCGCCAGCGCCAACACGACGGACATGGCGGCCGCGAGGTTGAAGTTCGGGATGGCCGAAGTCGAATACACGGCCAGGTTCGGGGTGAAAGCACTCGTCACGGCCGAGCTGAACGTGCGGAACACCTGCGGCTCTGCCAGCAACTGCAGCGTGCCGATGATCGAGAAGATGGCGGTGAGAATGATCGCCGGCATCACGAGCGGGATCTTGATCGACCATGCGATCCGCACCTGGCCAGCACCGTCAAGCTTGGCCGCCTCATGCAACTCGGTCGGAATCGCCAGCAACGACGAGTAGATGATGAGCATGTTGTAGCCCACATAGACCCAGGTGACCACATTCGCCATCGCCCACAGCACAAGATCGGCGGAAAGGAAATCGACCGACTTCGTCACAGCGCTGAACGGCGACAGGTTCGGCGAATACAGGAAGCCCCACATGATGGCCGCGATGACGCCGGGCACCGCATACGGCACGAAGAACGCAAGCCGGAAGAACCGTCTGCCCTTCACGAGCGGAGAATCGAGCAGAAGCGCGAACAGAAGCGCCAGACCCAGCATGACCGGCACCTGCACGACACCGAACAGCAGCACCCGCCCGATCGACGTCAGGAATGCCTCATTCTGGAACACCGCCACATACTGGGAGAGGCCCCCGAAGACCTCACGTGCCGCACCGAATGTGCCCTCACGCTCGATGACCAACAGCGACTGGTAGATCGCGTAGCCGATCGGCACCAGGTAGAAGAGAGCGAACAGGATGCCGAACGGAAGCACGAACACGGCGATGGCTCCCGCATGCTGCCGGCGCCGCCCGCTGTTCGTGCGCTTCGGGCGCAGCTCCTGCGTCTCTACGACCGCTGTCATGATGCGCTCTCCTGCCTGACGACGCGCACGGCGCCTGCCGGAACGGTGACGGAGCCCACAGCATCCGCACCAGTGATGAGTTCTCGCCCCGAGACCTGGACCTCAATGGCGGAATGTGAGTGGTTGATGACGAAGGCGTAACTGCGGCCCTCGGCGACACGACGCACGACCTCGACGTCGTGGCCCGCGGCATCCGAGAACGGCACGACTCCCGCCTCGGAGGCGACTCGCCCGAAGAGCTCGCGGAGCGCATCCGCCTCAAGGACTGTTGCGAGATACCAGGCGACGCCGGCACCGTGCTCATTGCGAGTGAAAGCAGGGATGCCCGCAAGAGCACCCTCAGAGAAGCGCGAGACGACGGATGCCGTCGTGGTCGAGAGGCGCTCACCCCAGAGGCGCGCGCTCTCACCCGAGTCGAGGGTGACACGAACCTCGGGCGGCAGCGGCACGAACTCCTCGACGCGCACGCCGAGCGCATCACGGAAAGCGCCCGGATACCCACCGAGGCGCACCCTGTCGTCTTCGTCGGCGATACCGCTGAAGAAGGTCACAAGGGCATGCCCGCCCTGCGCGATGTGCTCATTGACGACAGTCGCCTGGGCGTCGCTCACCATGTACAGGGCAGGAACGACGACAAGCCTGTACCCCTCGAGGCTCGCCCCTGGGGCGACGATGTCGACGGTGAGCCCCAGATCACGGAGAGCTCCATAGGAGGCGTGCACCTGCTGCAGATAGTCGACACCCTGCGACGGCCTGCTCTCGCCATCGAAGGCCCACCACGACTCCCAGCTGAAGACGAGCGCCACATCGGCGACAACCCTCGAGCCAGCGACCTCGCCAAGCCGATTCAGGATAGACCCCAGCTCGACGACCTCGCGCCACACCGCCGAATCCGTTCCAGCATGCGGCAACATCGCCGAATGGAATTTCTCGGATCCCTGCACCGAGGCGCGCCACTGGAAGAAACAGATACCGTCGGCGCCGCGTGCGACATGCGACAAGGAATTGCGAGTGAACTCGCCCGGCTCCTTCGCGATGTTGTACGGCTGCCAGTTGACCGCACTCGTCGCGCTCTCCATCAGGAGCCACGGCGCGCCGCCCGAAAGCCCCCGAGTGAGGTCAGCCGCGAACGACAGCTCCGTCACTGGCTCGCCGAGGCGGTGGTCGAGGTAGTGATCGTTGGCGATGACGTCCATCTCGGGCGCCCAGCTCCAGTAGTCGAGGTTACGGATATGCGCCGTGACCATGAAGTTCGTCGTCACAGGCACCGAACTGTGCCTGCGGATGGCCGTGACCTCCCCGCGGTAGTAGTCGAGCAGCTCGTCTGAGCTGAAGCGGTGGAAGTCGATTGTCTGCATCGGGTTGCGGCTCGAGAGAGTCAGCAACGGGGGCAGTATCTCGGCCCAGTCACCATATCGCTGACTCCAGAACGATGTGCCCCACGCCGCGTTGAGCGCATCGATGGTGATGTAGCGACGCTGCAGCCAGGAGCGGAACGCGGCGGCGCTTGCTTCGTCGTAGCAGAGCGCATTGTGGCATCCGAGTTCATTGGAAACATGCCACAGCGCAATCGCCGGATGCGATCCGTATCGTTCTGCGACAGCATCGACGAGGGCGAGCGCGTGCTCGCGGAACACCGGCGAGCTGGGGCACCAGGCCTGGCGACCGCCCGGATAGCGGGTCGTTCCATCGGCCACGACAGGCAGGATCTCCGGATGCGCATGGCTCAGCCAAGGTGGCGCCGACGCGGTGCCGGTGCCGAGATTGATGCGGATGCCTGCCCCGTGGAGCAGCTCAATGACGGTGTCGAGGTCGGCGAAGTCGAACTCACCCGGCCCTCGCTGGAGCTGCGACCATCCGAAGATGTTGACGGCTACCAGATCGACGCCCGCCTGGCGCATGAGCTCGACGTCTTCGCGCCACACCTCGGGGCTCCACTGCTCGGGGTTGTAGTCGCAGCCGAATGCGATGCCCGCGTGGACGAAGGGGGTTTCTCCGCCTGTGGTGGCGTTCATCGATCTCCTGTCAGAACCTCATCGGAGTCGATTGCGACGCCGATGTCTGTGAACGTGCACAGATAAGGACGACGAACTGCACGACATCTATTCTGTGAACGTACACAGATTAGGGAGAACCGGGGGCACATGTCAAGATGCCGTGGCGTTAGAGTAAGGCAATGGGCAGCACCTCGCAGAGGAGAAAACGGGCGACGATTCATGACGTCGCTGTCGAAGCGGGTATCTCCCGCGGCACCGTCAGCAGGGTCGTCAATGGCGAGAGATACGTCTCAGAGGCCGCCCGAACGGCCATAGAAGACGCCATCGCCAAGGTGGGCTACGTGCCCAACACCGCTGCGAGAAATCTGGTCATGCAGAAGACCCAGGCCGTCGGCTTCATCGTGCACGAGCCACACTCCCTCTTCCTCAACGACCCCAACATCGGCGAGATCCTGCTCGGCGCCAACGCGAGCCTCTCCGACGCCGACTACCAGATGGTGTGCCTCGTCATCGACTCCGACCGCGACACCGACCGGGTCGCCCGCTACCTCAGCGGCGGCTTCGTCGACGGCGCCATCATCGTCTCAGCCCGCAAGAACGACCCCATAACGCGAGTTGTCTCCGGGCTGGACCTGCCCGCCGTCTTCGTAGGACATCCGCCAGAGTTAGATGACGTACCCTTCGTCGGAATCGACAACAGGGGCTCGGCCGCCGCCATCACCTCACGCCTGCTGGAAACGGGACGCAGGCGCGTCGGAATGATCGCGGCCGCCCTCGACCGCGACTCTGGCGCCGACCGGCTCGCCGGCTTCACTGACGCGCTCGGCGATCACTTCGACCCTCGCCTCGTCGTCGAGGTCCCCCTGTATGAGTACTCGGCGGGCGTCACCGGCATGCGCGAGCTGCTCGCGCGGGAGCCGAACATCGACGGTGTCTTCGCGGCATCCGACGCCGTCGCAGCCGGCGCGCTTGAGGCCATCCGCGAGGCGGGGCTCAGCGTGCCAGGCGACATCGGCATCGTCGGTTTCGACGACAGTTCGTGGGCCGCGCGCTGCTCTCCGCAACTCTCGACCATCCACCAGCCCGCGGGGAGTCTCGGGCGCCGCGCTGCCGAAACCGTTCTCGCCCAACTGCGCGGTGACGAAGTGAAGTTGGGCGGCATCCTGCTCGACACGCCCATCATCTGGCGCGACTCCGCCTGAGCCCGCGCGACCCCACCCCGAACAGCAGCGGCTGCAGTTTGTCGCGACGGCGGCTGAACATTCCGCAGCCGTCGCGACAAACTGCAGCCGTCGAGCGGTTCAGGTGTGCGGGCCGCGCGGTGGCTCAGCTCCGGATGAAGCGAGCCCGCACACGCGGGAACACGGCGGCCCCCAGCAACAGGATGGCCGCAGCCAGCGAGGCCAGCACGGCCGGCTGCAGAGGAACAGCCATGATGGCCTGCTCCCCGCCCGCGGACGCAAGGCCTCGGACCTGACCGGTGGCGTGGGCATCCGCACCCCTGCCAGCAGTCGCGGCGTCATCGGCCGTCGGCAGCTGGGCCGCGAAGCCCGCAAACACCGGGCTCTTCGTCGGAGTCGGTGTCGGTGACGGCTCCTCAGCCGCCGGGGCACCGTCGTGTGACGGGGCCGCAGCCGCAGCGGCCTTCGCCGTAGAGCCACCCCTCGCCGACGACACGGGCGCCGAGGCCGGGCCTGCGCCGCCCCTCGCCGGTGCCGCAGCCGCAACAGGAACGGGTGCCGCCGCGACCGGCGCGGGAGCCGGGGCCGGAGCGGGCGCAGGCGCCGGAGCTGGGGCCGGCGCAGGCGCCGGAGCTGGGGCCGGCGCAGGCGCCGGAGCCGGGGCTGGCGCCGGAGCGGGCGCTCCGTATTTGGCGAACACCTCGACCGACCAGGTCGTGCCGCCCGCGCTGATGTGCGCGATTCCGATGTCGGTGAAGTCGCCGAGCACATTCTTCTGGTGCCCAGGGGACGCCATCCAGGCGGCGTGCACATCGGCACCCGTCGCGTAGCCGTTGCCGACGTTCTCGCCGGCACCGGTCCATCCGCCGGGGATCTGCGCCGAATAGGACGGGTTGTGCGAGAGCACGTTGTTGGCCGCCATCTGGTTCGCCCAGGCGAGCGCAACGGCGTTCAGCGAGCCGTTCATCGTGAGCGCGCCCTTGCCCGCCGCGGCACGCGACTGGTTGACGAGCGCCTGGATGGTGCCCTCGTCGAAGGCCGAGGCCGGGCCTGCACCGAGCGGCACGAGAGCAAGCCCCAACAGGAGCGCACCGGCGGCCGCGAGCAGCCGCTGCGGCGCAGAACGCCCCCGCGCCCGACGCACCCCAGCCGCACGCTCGATCGTTGTCTCCGCGGCATACGCACGCGCTGTCACCAGACGCACGTAGCGTCTGGACTCCCCCCGAAGTCCCCACATGGTGATCACATTAGCGTCCCGGGAGGGCAATGAGAAGAGAAAAGGTCACAATCGCGCGATATACCGTAGCGCGCGATTGTGACCCCTGCGCGGCCTCCCCCAGACGGCGGGCGAGGCCACCGAAACACCTCAGATAAGACTCTTCGGATGCCAGACCGTCTTCGTCTCCGTGAAGAAGGTCACGCGGTCGAGCGATGCGGTCGGGATGCCCGACTCCGGCGGCAGAACGCGCTTCAGCGTGTCGGCGGCCGCGATCTGCAGCTCCACCCAGTCGAGGCCCTCGGCCCCGGCCAGATCGATCGCGTTCACATCGGCATGGCCCGCGAGCCACGGTGCGACCTCCGCAGCGGAACCGGTGAGCACATTGACCACCCCGCCGGGAACATCGCTCGTCGCCAGCACCTCGGCGAGGCTGATCGCGCTCAGCGGCGCAGACTCGCTCGCCAACACGACCACCGTGTTGCCGCTCACCAGCACCGGCGCGACGACGCTCGCCAGCCCCAGAAGCGAGGAACCCTGCGGCGCGACGACGGCCACAACACCCGTCGGCTCCGGGGTCGAGATGTTGAAGAACGGGCCACTCACGCCGTTGCCGTTTCCGGCCACCTGAATGTACTTGTCAGCCCAGCCCGCGTACCAGACCCACACATCGATGGCGGCGTCCACCTGGCGCTGAGCCACAGCATCCGTCACACCCTCCTGGCTGCGGATCTCGTCGACGAACTGCGCCCGACGACCCTCCAACAGCTCTGCGATGCGGTACAGAACCTGCCCGCGGTTGTAGCCCGTCGCCCCCGACCAGCCAGGGAATGCCTTGCGGGCGGCGACGACCGCGTCACGGGCATCCTTGCGCGACGCCTTCGCCGCATTCGCCAGGAACGCGCCCTTCGCGGTCGCCACCTCGTAGGTACGACCCGACTCGCTGCGCGGGAACTTACCGCCGATGAACAGCTTGTAGGTCTTGGGAATGGTGAGGTGTGACATCTACTTGGCACCCTTCTTGATGGACTTGCGGGGAGTCTTGGTTTCGAGACGGCCGCGGACGGCCTCCTCAACCCGCGGGGTACTGCTCAACCCGCTCGACTGGAGGTACGCGGCGAGGCCGTGGCGGCCGCCCTCGCGACCGTAACCCGACTCCTTGTAGCCACCGAAGGGGCTGGCCGGGTCGAAACGGTTGAACGTGTTCGCCCACACCACACCGGCGCGCAGCTGATCGGCAACGGCGAGGATGCGGCTGCCCTTGTCGCTCCAGATGCCCGCAGACAGCCCGTACGGCGTGTTGTTCGCCTTCGCGATCGCCTCCGCCGGGGTGCGGAATGTCAGCACCGACAGCACGGGGCCGAAGATCTCGTCACGCGCGATGCGGTGGCTCTGCGACACATTCGTGAAGATCGTCGGCGCGAACCAGAAACCCTTCTCCGGCAGATCGCACGCCGGCGACCAGCGCTCAGCACCCTCCTGCTCACCGATCGCGCTCAGTTCGCGGATGCGGTCGAGCTGCTCCCGCGAATTGATCGCACCGATGTCGGTGTTCTTGTCGAGCGGATCGCCCACGCGCAGCGTCTCGAGGCGCGACTTGAGCCGGGAGACGACGTCGTCGTGGATGTTCTCCTGCACGAGCAGGCGGCTGCCAGCGCAGCAGACATGCCCCTGATTGAAGAAGATGCCGTTGACGATGCCCTCGATCGCCTGATCGATGGGGGCGTCGTCGAAGACGATGTTCGCCGCCTTGCCGCCCAGCTCGAGGGTGAGCTTCTTGCCCGTGCCCGCCGTCGACTTCGCGATGGCGCGACCCACCGCGGTCGACCCTGTGAAGGCGACCTTGTTGACATCCGTGTGATTCACGAGCGCAGCGCCCGTGTCACCGGCACCCGTGATGATGTTGACCACGCCCGGCGGAAGCTCCGCCTGCTGCAGGATCTCGGCGAAGATGAGCGCCGACAGCGGCGTCGTCTCGGCCGGCTTGATCACGACCGTGTTGCCCGCGGCGAGCGCCGGGGCGATCTTCCAGGCGAGCATCAGCAGAGGGAAGTTCCACGGGATGACCTGCGCGGCCACACCCAGAGCGCGAGGGTTCGCGCCCAGCCCGGCATGATCGAGCTTGTCGGCCCAGCCCGCGTAGTAGAAGAACCAGGCTGCGACAAGAGGAACATCGACGTCGCGGCTCTCCTTGATCGGCTTGCCGTTGTCGAGGCTCTCCGCGACGGCCAGCTCGCGCGCCCGCTCCTGCACCAGACGGGCGATGCGGAACAGGTACTTGCCGCGGTCGCTGCCGCTCATGCGCGACCAGGTGCGATGGTAGGCGCGGCGCGCGGCCGCAACCGCCAGATCGACGTCGGCGGCGTTCGCGTTCGAGATCTCGGCGATGTGCTCCTCCGTCGCCGGAGAGATCGTCGAGAAGCCCTCACCGCGGCCGTCGACGAACTCGCCGTCGATGAAGAGGCCATAGGAGGGGCGGAGGTTCAGGATCGCCTTCGACTCGGGAGCCGGGGCGTATTCGAGAAATGACATGGTGGCGCTCCTTAAGCGACGGTGACGTAGTCGGGGCCCGAGTAGCGGCCGGTCGACAGTTTCTGGCGCTGCAGCAGCACATCGTTGAGCAGGCTCGACGCGCCGAAACGGAACAGGTGCGGCTGCAGCCACTCCTCCCCCACGACCTCCGCCACCGCGACCAGATACTTGATGGCATCCTTCGTCGTGCTGATGCCGCCGGCAGGTTTCACACCGACGCGCTCGCCCGTGAGCCTGTACCAGTCACGCACGACCTCCAGCATGAGCACCGTCACCGGCAGCGTCGCCGCCGGCTGCACCTTGCCCGTGCTGGTCTTGATGAAGTCACCGCCGGCGAGAATCGACAGCCAGGATGCGCGACGCACATTGTCGTAGGTGTTCAGCTCGCCCGTCTCCAGAATGACCTTCAGGTGCGCGTAGCTGCCATCCGCCTTTCGGCACGCCTCCTTCACGGCGACGATCTGGTCGAAGACCAGCCCGTAGCGACCCGAGAGGAATGCGCCGCGGTCGATGACCATGTCGATCTCGTCCGCGCCGGCGGCAACAGCATCCGCCGTGTCGGCCAGCTTCACCGCGAGCGACGCACGACCGCTCGGGAATGCCGTCGCGACAGCAGCCACATTGACGCCGCCCTCGTCGGGATCGCCATGGTTGGCGCCCAGCGCGGTCACGGCATCCGCAACCATGTCGCCGTACACGCAGACGGCCGCGACACGCGGGGTCGACGGATCGGACGGGTCGGGCGTGACCGCCTTCGACACGAGCGAATGCACCTTGCCGGGGGTGTCGGCGCCCTCGAGGGTCGTCAGGTCGATGAGCGAGATGATCTTGTCGATCGCCCACACCTTCGACGTCGTCTTGATGGAGCGCGACGCCAGACCGGCAGCGCGCGCCTCCAGGCCGACGGCGTCGACACCGGGGATGCCGTCCAGATGGCGTTTGAGGCTCGTCTCGGTGAGATCAGCCCCGATCAGCTGGATGGCCCGCTCGGCGGGCGCCAGGGCGACGGGTCGTTCTATCGTCATGATGCTGTTCCTTCTGTCGAGGCTGCTGCTGTCGAATTCTGTGCTGTCGGTTCGTGGGGCGCACCCGCCGTGGCATCTGCCGCGCCATCCGTCATTGCATCTGCCGTGAGCGCCTGCGCCGTCGCCTCGTCGGTGACGATCACGGAGCAGAGCCCGCTCGTGACGACCGCCCTGGCCACAGCGTGTTTGGCCTGGCCGGCGATCACGAGCACTGAGGTCTCCGCGCTCCTGAGCCGATCGAGCCCGATTCCCACGGTACGCGCATCCAGCGCGGGGTCAACAGGCTCTCCGTCAGCCCCGATGTAGCGGCCGAGGACATCGCCCACGGCGCCACGGCGCACGAGCGCGGCGACCTCATCAGCGCTCAGATAGCCGCTGTCGACGAGCACGCTGTCGGCGTCGGCCGCGCCGGCGCTGAAGAGATAGGCGGATGCGGATGCCGCGAGCTCGAGAACAGCCGCGACGGTGCGATCCGATTCGATGGCGGCCTTCGTCTCGGCACGCTCCAGAATGGCAGGGCTCGGAAGCAGCGTCGCCTGGCCGCCCGCCTTCGCCGCGATCGCGACAGCGGTTGCCGCCGCGCCATCGGGAGACCTGGTGAGTGAGACGCCGCCGTTGACCTGCACGACGCGCACGCCATCGGCCCAGCCGTCGTCGAGCCGCGCGGCGACATCGGAGAGCGTGCGGCCCCAGCTGATGCCGAGGATGCGCGGCACCGGGCGCAGCGCCGCAAGATAGTCGGCTGCTGCGCGGGCGACTGCCGCCTGCGCGTCATCTGCGGCGGGCACCACGACGGCATCGGTGAGCCCGTAGCGCTCCCTCAGCGCCCGCTCGAGGCCCAGCCTTCGAGCGGCCGGGTGCACGATCTCGATGCGAACGATGCCCTGCTCGCGAGCACGGGCCAGAAGCCTGCCCACCTTCCAGCGGGTCGTGCGCAGAAGCGCGCCGATCTCATCCTGGGTTCGGCCGTCCTCGTAGTAGAGCTCGGCGGCGCGCACCATCATCAACTCCTGGGACATACCACCACCAAGTTCACTGTCGTCGACGCATCCGCGAGCGGCTGGTGTGCCGCTCACCCAAGGCTAGATGCAACTGCACGCTTGTGCAATCCATAGTCACTGTTCTGCTCATATGAGCAGAATCTGAGCATCCGGATGCCGGCCGAGCGCTTCACATCCGCCGCCGGGCCACACCCCCGCGCCGCTACGCTTGGCCCATGCCACTCGCACTCGCCGTCGACTTCGGCGGCACCAAGGTCGAGGCCGCACTCGTCGACGAGAACGGCGCAGTACTGCCCGAAAGCCGCTTCCGCGCGCCCACGGGTGCCGCATCCGACTCGCAGACCCTCGCCGACGCCGTCGACGGCGTCGCCACCCGGGCACTCGCCACCCTCCCCGCAGGCGCCGAACTCGCCGGCGTCGGAATCGGCAGCGCAGGCCCCATCGAAGTCGGGCCCGGGCTCGTCAGCCCACTCAACGTGCCCGCCTGGCGCGGCCACCCACTGCGCACACAACTCGAAACCCTCGTACCCGGCCTGCCCGTGCGACTGCAGATGGACGGCCTCTGCATCACCATCGCCGAACACTGGATCGGCGCCGGCCGCGGAATCGACAACCTCATGGGGATGGTCGTCTCCACAGGAGTCGGCGGCGGGCTCATCCTCGGCGGGCGCCCCCAACCCGGCCCCACCGGCAACGCCGGCCACATCGGCCACATCGAGGTCGGCGGATACGACGAACCCTGCCTCTGCGGCGGCACCGGATGCCTCGAAGCCGTCGCATCCGGGCCCAAGACCGTCGAATGGGCCCGCCGACAGGGCTGGCAGGGCAGCACAGGAGAAGAACTCGCGGCCGCCTACGAGGCGGGCGACCAGATCGCACGCGCCGCCATCGAACGCTGCGGCCGCGCGCTCGGCCAGGCACTCGCATCCGCCACCGCACTCGCCGACCTCGAACTCATCGCCATCGGAGGAGGATTCTCGAAGGCGACACCAGAACTGTTCACCATCATCCGCGAGACCATGGCGGCCCGCGCCGGCTGGGACTTCGTCGCCAAGGTTCGCGTCGTACCGTCAGCGCTCTCGGGCGACGGCCCGCTCGCGGGCGCGGCAGCACTCATCCACCTCGGCTGAGCGGCGCCGCCGGGTTGCTCGTGGGTGAGGTTTCGAGACGCTCGTACCTCGCTCCTCAACCAGCAGGTTCTTCAGCGGCGGGGTGCGGCCAGCTCGTCCTCCACGAACGACGGGTGCCGCAGCGCGAGGCCCGCGACCGCCGTGCCGAGCGCCAGCACGATCATGAACAGCATCGGCCACATCCAGCCGCCGGTCAGCTCGTGCAGCAACCCGAAGACGAAAGGGCCGGCCGCAGCCAGAAGGTACCCGACGCCCTGCACGAAGCCGCTCAGCGCGACAGCGCCCTGGTGCGTGCGCGAACGCAGGTTGATGAGAACGAGCGCCAACGGGAACAGGAGCGGCCCGCAGCCGATCAGCAGAACCCACAACCACACGAGCGGCACAGGCGCGAGCAGGAGGCCCGCGTAGCCGACCAGGAGGAACCCGATACCCGTGTAGACGAGCAGGCCGACATTGCGCATCCTCGCGGCCAGGATGGGGATGATGAGAGCGGATGGCACCCCCATGAGCGCGAAGACACCCAGCATGATCCCGGCCTCGACCTGCCCCACGCCGGCGATGTCGGAGACCAGGAGCGGCAGCCAGGCGAAGGACGAGTATGCGACCGAGGATGACAGCGAGAACGTCAGCGCCACCGCCCAGGCCACACGCGACCGCCACACCCGCCAGATGAGACCCTGATCGGCCTCCTCGATCGGCGCGGCCTCGCCGTCGGCACGCATCCTCGCCGCCTCACGACGGTGTCGCAGCAGGATGACCAGCCACGGCAGCAGGCAGATGACGGCCACGACGGCCCACAGGCCCAGCGAGAAGCGCCAGCCCGCAGCATCCGTCACGGGCGCGGCGATCGCCGAGGGCACGGCGGCGCTCACCGAGACGAGGCTCACATAGAGCGCCGTCACGAGGCCGATGCGATCAGGGAAGTACCGCTTCACGAGAGGCGGCAACAGCACATTGCCCACGCCCGCGCCCGCCAACGCGATCACGGTGCCCAGCAGAAGCGTCGCATAGGAGGTGCTGGTGGCGCGCAGCACATGGCCGACGATCATCGCCAGGATCGCAAGGGCAAGAAGACGCTCGATGCCGATGTGGCGCGCGATCGCCGCCCCGAACAGGGCAGAGAAGGCGAAGGCAAGGGCCGGGATCGTGCCGATGACGCCCAGTTCGAGGGCGCTCAACGGCAGCTCTGCCGTCAACGGGTCGACGATGGGCGAGATCGCCGACACTGCCGTGCGCACGTTGAAGGCCACGAGCATGATGCCCAGGAAGGCCATCGAACGCCCGGCCCACAGAGGAAGCGGTGTGGGGCGTTCGGAGCCGGTCGTCACGGGCGCTGCGCCGATGAGAGCACGCGGCGGGTGTCGTCGACGTCCGCCGCCAGCTGCACGATGAGCTCGTCGACGGAGTCGAAGCGGACCATTCCGCGCAGCCGCTCCACGAACGCCACCTCGACGGTGCGACCGTACAGGTCGATGTCCTCATCGAGCACATAGGCCTCCACCTGGCGGGCGGGCACCCCCTCGAACGTCGGATTGTTGCCGATCGAGATCGCCGCAGGATACGTCGTGCCGTCGACCGTCAGCCAGCCCGCGTACACGCCGTCGGCAGGAATCAGACCCTCCGGCTTCGGCCGCAGATTGGCCGTCGGAAAGCCGAGCTCCCTGCCCCGCCGCTCCCCCGGCACAACGACGGAGCGCACGACGGGCGCCGCCCCGAGAAGCTCGCGCGCAACCGCGATGTCGCCCGCCGCAAGTGCCTCACGAATCCAGGTCGATGAGGCGCGACGGCCTTCTTCTGCACGCACATCGTCGACGAGCACGACATCGAAGCCGTACTCACGGCCGGCCTCCGTGAGAGTCGCGACCGTGCCCTCACCGCGGATGCCGTACCTGAAGTCACTGCCGACCAGAACCGCCCTGGCATGCAGCGCGTTCACCAGCACGGAGCGCACGAACGCGTCTGGAGCCTGCGACCGAAAATCGTCGTCGAAGGTGATCATGAGGGTCGCGGCGACATCCGCGTCGCGCAGCTTCTCCACCTTCTGCTCGTTGCTCACCAGCGATTCGGGTGCGGCCGCAGGGTTGAACAGGGCGAGCGGATGCCTGTCAAAGGTCACGACCGTCGGCACCAGGCCGTGAGCATCCGCCATCTCCAGCAGCTTCGCGATCACGGCGCGGTGGCCGCAGTGCACCCCGTCGAACTTGCCGATCGTGACCACGCTCGGCCCGAAATCGGCGGGAATCTGCCCCAGCTCGGTGAAGAACTCCATCTCAGGAAACCTGCCCCTCGCTCGCGGATGCGGCAACAAGTGCACCCGAACGGAGCCGGTACAGCCACAGCATGCCCAGGATGGGAAGAACAAGCGGGATGAAGGCGTAGCCGAGACCGAACCACGACCACACGGAGGGGTGCGCGAAAAGCTGCGGAACCGCCAGGCTCAGGATGCCCACCGCGAGCACGCCCACGAACTCGAACACGATCGCCGCCCAGGCCACCCCATACCAGACGCGCCCCCGGCCGAGCAGGGCCACCGTGGCGACGATGTACACGACAGCGGAGACGGCCGACAAGACGTAGGCCACCGGCGCCTCATCGAAGCGCTCCACGATCGTCACGACCGAACGCGCCGTCGCGGCGATCGCAAGGATGCCGTACACGGCGATGAGCACGCGGCCGACGCCGACGGCACGAGAAGAGGAGTTGGAAGCCATCCCCTCAAGATTAGGCGATCGGATGCCCCATCCCGCCCCCGAGGCCACGCCGTCAGCCGATCTGGAAGAACCAGATCACCGACATCCGGTACAGCATGACCGCGACAGCAAGGCAGACGACGCCGAGGATGACATTGCTCCAGCGGTTGCGCTCCACCAGCGCCCAGAATCCGGCGAGCGGAGGCAGGAGCACCGCGGTGACCAGATATGTCCAGAACTCGAGCAGGCTGCCCGAAGAAAAATTGCCGACGAGAGGTGCGATGAGCGCCACAACCACCTGGCCGAGCAGCAGCGCGAACACGGCAGCGGTCGCGCCGAGCGTGAAATCGCTCGGCAGGCGCCCGAGCAGGCCGGCGACGACACAGAACAGCCCCGCCACGACGGCGACGCCCACCTGGATCATCATGTACCACTCGACCATGCAGACAATCCTGCCAGCATCAGACGTCTCCGCCGCGCGCTCAGGCCCCCGTCGGGAAATTCACGAGCACCTTCGCGCGCACGCCGTCGTACTGCACGAGCCCCACCAGGCGGCCATCCGGCGCGAGCGCCGCAACAGGGGCCTCGGATGCCGCCACCCCGTCGAGCGGGATGCGCTTGCCGTTCTCGAGATCCACGACAGCGGCGGCATCCAGCTGTGCCGTCGCGAACAGGCGGCCGGCGACCGAGGCCGGGTGCAGCATCCGCTCCTCCACCTCGAAGCCTGCAGGCTGATCGCGATCTGCGGGCAGCGGCACCGCATCCTCGACCGAGAAGGGCCCGATGCGCGTGCGCCGCAACGCCGTCAGATGCCCGCCCACACCCAGCGCGGCCCCCACATCGCGCGCGAGGGCACGAATGTACGTGCCAGACGAGCAGACCACCCGCACATCCACATCGAAGAAGCCGCCATCACGACGCGGCGGGCCCACGATCTCGAACTCCGAGACGGTCACGCGGCGAGACTTCAACTCGACCTGCTCCCCCGCCCGCACCAGCGCGTAGGCGCGCCGCCCGCCGACCTTGATCGCGCTCACAGTGCTCGGAACCTGCTCGATCTCGCCCGTGAGGCTCGCGATCTCCCGCTCGACCGCAGCACGATCCACTGCGGAGGCGTCGACCGTCTCGACCGCCTCGCCCTCAGCGTCATCCGTCGTCGTCGAACGGCCGAGACGGATCGTCGCCAGATACTCCTTGTCGAGACCCACCAGATAGGTCAGCAGCCGCGTCGAACTGTTCACACCCAGCAACAGCAGGCCCGTCGCCATCGGGTCAAGCGTTCCCGCATGCCCCACCTTGCGTGTCTGCGCGAGGCGCCGCGTGCGGGAGACCACGTCATGACTCGTCAACCCCTGAGGCTTGTCGATCAACAGAATGCCGCTGCGCTCGCCGATGTCTGCCGTCACCCCACCAACGCTACCGTGCGGATGCGGGCAGGCCGGCCCGTCTGACGGAACGCGCGAGCACATGGCTAGACAGGAGATCCTCGCCGACACGCCGACCACGGCATCCGGTACCCGGCGCGCCGGGCAGAATCTCCTGTCGACCACACGCAGTGCGACGCACCACGGCCCGCCTAGGCTGGCCCCATGACGATCGAGGCGCGACGCAGGCGGGAAACAGCGCCATGCGGATAGCGGTGATCGGGGCGGGCGCGATGGGCGGCACCATCGCCGCACTGCTCGCGGTGGCCGGACACGACGTCGAGGTGACCGCCCGCCGGGCCGGCCTCGCCGCAATCCGGGCCCACGGCATCCGACTCAGCGGTGCATGGGGAGAACACACTGCGGCCGTGCGGGTGAACGGCGAGCTCGAGGCCACCCCCGAACTCGCCATCATCGCGACGAAGGCGATGGATGCTGCGGCCGTCGCCACCGAGAACGCGCAGCTGCTGCGCGGTGTGCCCGTCATCGTGCTGCAGAACGGACTCGGTGGGCTCGAGGCCGTCGCCGACGCCCTGCCCGACTCCCCTGTCATCGGCGCGCTCGCCCTCTACGCCGCCTCCTATGTGGCGCCCGGAGAGTTCACGGTCACCGCCGCCGCACCCACCTATCTCGGCATGCTGCGCGACGGCGCCGACCCCGCACCCGCGCGCGCAGCCGCAGAGATCCTCGGCGCCGCGCTGCCCGTGAGCGTCGTCGACAACTTCTCCGGAGCCCGCTGGACCAAACTCGTCATCAACCAGGTCAACGCGCTGCCCGCCGTGACAGGGCTCAGCGTGCAGGATGTCATCGCCCACGGTGGCCTGCGCCGGCTCATGACCCGCAGCATCCGCGAGGCTGTGCGGGTCGCTCTCGCCCAGGGCGTGCGCTTCGAAACCGTCAACGGCGTCACCGATCGCGTGCTGCGCCTCGTCGCCCGTGCGCCCGTGCTCCTCGGGCAACTGCTGCCGCTGCGACTGGCCGCCTACCTCGGAGACGTGCCCAATCCGGGGTCGACGCTGCAGAGCATCCGGCGTGGGCAGGCCAGCGAGATCGACTACCTCAACGGGGCCGTTGTCGAAGCCGGCAAGACATCAGCGGTGCCGACGCCCGTCAACGCCCAGCTGACCGCCCTCGTGCACGAGGTCGAGCGCACCGGGCGACACCTCACGCCCGACGAGGTGCTCGCGCGGATGCGCAGCCACGCCGCGGGCTGATCCCTCAGCGCGGGACTGGCTCCGCTGGTCGAGGTATCGCGAAGCGACAGTCTCGAGACCAGGACACAGGCATCAGCAGGAGTCGGCGAAGATGCGACGCGGATGCTCCGGGTCGGTGTTGTCGTAGATGGCCGTCGCGAGGACGCTCGGCGTCTCCGCCGCGATGTAGGCCGCGTCGGCCTCGTCACCCGTCGCGGCGGGCGTCTCCACCCAGGCCGAGTAGTTCCAGATGCCGCGCAGCTCCGGCCGGTGCAGGAACACGCCGTCGACGATGAGGATCGCGTCGTGCCCAGCGCTCTGCCATTTCGGCTGGAACACGGGCTCATCGCGCTCGGCGTCGAACCCGGCGAGCACGAAGCCTGTGCTGCCAGCCGTTCGGAACGGGTCTACGAGCACCCTGCGGAACAGCGAATAGTCGAAACCGTCACTGAACAGGCCCCGGGCACGGCGCTCACGCGGATGCCGGAAACCGTCAAGGGAGGCACGGAACGCCTGATGCCCGGTCTCCTTCAGCGCCACGGCGAGGTCATCGGCGAAGCCGGCGGCACCCGAGCCGCTGCGCCCGTCGACACCGACGATGACGCGACCGTGCGCGTAGTTGTGCAGGATCTCATTTGCGAGAGCCTCCATGGTGTCCTTCTTCTGCGGTGCCCAGCGTTCCATGCCTCCACCATACGACCGATCGGCGGCGCTGCCCGGTGAGTTGCCCCGAAGTGCTCTCCAACAGCCCGCCGAGGAGCACTTCGGGGCAACTCATCGGCAGACTGCGCCCATAGGCTGGTGCCGTGAGGATCGCACGGCTCGTGAACGCGTGGTTTGCGCTCGAAGGGCGCGACCTCCCGTGGCGACGGCCCGGCTTCACCGCGTGGGGCACCCTCGTCAGCGAGATCATGCTGCAGCAGACGCCCGTCGCCCGCGTCGTGCCGCGCCTGGAGGCCTGGCTGGAACGCTGGCCCACCCCGGCGGCGCTCGCCTCGGAGCCGCCCGGCGAGGCCGTGCGGGCCTGGGATCGCCTCGGCTACCCGCGCCGCGCCCTCGCACTGCACGCCGCCGCAACGCAGATCGCCGAACGGCACGGCAATGTCGTGCCGGAGGATGTCGACGCCCTGCTGGCGCTGCCCGGCATCGGCGACTACACGGCGCGTGCCGTCGCCGTCTTCGCGTACGGCCACCGGCATCCGGTCGTCGACACGAATGTGCGCCGCGTCATCGCCCGCGCCCTGCTCGGCCGGGGCGAGGCCGGCCCGCCGTCAACCCGGCGCGACCTGGCCGCGATGGAAGCGCTGCTGCCCGCCGACCCAGCTGAGGCGCGCGTGACGAACGCCGCCGTCATGGAGCTGGGCGCAATCGTGTGCACCGCCCGGGCGCCGCGCTGTGACGTGTGCCCGCTCGCCGAGCTGTGCGCGTGGCGAGCGGCAGGGTATCCGGCCTACGACGGGCCGAAGGCGGCCGTGCAGAAGAAGTTCGAAGGCAGCGACAGGCAGGTGCGCGGCCTCATCATGGCCGAACTGCGGGCGGCGGATGTTCCCGTCACGGCCGCAGAGATCGAGACGGTGTGGCCGGATGCTGCGCAGCGCGCGCGGGCAGTGGACGGCCTGCTGCGCGACGGTCTGGCCGTGCAGGTCGACGGCGGCTACACGCTGCCGTAGCGCGCCATCGATGGAGCGTATCGAAACGCCGCTGGGAAGCTCAGCCCTCGTCGTCGGTGCGGGGCTTGACGTAGGGGTCTTCGTCGCCGGCGTACTGTGCCGTGCTCTTCTGCTCCTCGGTCTGCGAGTCGCGCGTGCGAGCCTCCGCGAGGAGATCCTCGATGTGCTTCGCATTCTCGGGCACCGCATCCGCAATGAACTCGATGGTCGGGGTGAGCCGGGAGGTGAGGTTCTTGCCCACCTCGCTGCGCAGCATCCCTGTTGCCGATTTGAGGGCGGCGGCCGAGTCGGTGCGCTCTTCGTCGCTGCCGTACACGGTGTAGTAGATGGACGCGTGCTGGAGGTCGCCGGTCACCCGCACATCGGTGATGGTGACGAAGCCGAGGCGCGGGTCCTTGAGGCCGCGCTCGAGCCTGCGCGCAATGATCTGCTTGATGTGGTCGGCCATGCGTGCCGCCCGTGTCGGATCAACCATGGTGCGTCTCCCTGCCTATGCCAGTCCTGGGTCTGGTCTCGATACGCTTGCTGGCGCTCGCCACCCGACCCGCTTAACTCGGCTCACCCCGCCGCCGGGATGAAACCTTGAGGCGGATGATGTCCTCCGGCTAAGGCAAGTCGGGGTAGGGGCCCCTTGTGCCGTGCCGGAGGACATCATCCGCCGAACCCCGATCAACCCCGGGGCTTCTCCTTCATTTCGATCGTCTCGATCTCGTCGCCGAGCTGGATGTCGTTGAACTTGCCGAGGCCGATTCCGGCTTCGAAGTCCGTCTTGACCTCGGTGACGTCATCCTTGAAGCGACGCAGCGATTCGATGGCGAGGTTGTCGCCGACGACGACGCCTTCGCGGATGACGCGCGCCTTGGCGTTGCGCGTGATCGTTCCCGACCGCACGATGACACCGGCGATGTTGCCGAACTTCGAGGAGCGGAAGATCTCGCGGATCTCGGCGACACCCGACTGGACCTCTTCGTATTCCGGCTTGAGCATGCCCTTGAGCGAGCTCTCGACGTCTTCGAGGGCGTTGTAGATGACCGAGTAGAACCGCACGTCGACGCCTTCGCGCGCCGCACGCTCGCGGGCCTTCGGGTCGGGGCGAACGTTGAACCCGATGATGATCGCGTTGTCGATCGTCGCCAGGTTGACGTCGCTCTCGGTGACGGCACCGACGCCGCGGTGGATGATCCGCAGCTGCACGGAGTCGTCGACCTCGATGTCCATGAGCGATTCCTCGAGCGCCTCGACGGCACCCGACACGTCACCCTTGATGATGAGGTTGAGCGATTCGACCTTGCCGTCTTCGAGGGCCTTCGTGAAGTCCTCGAGGCTGATGCGCTTGCGGCTGCGAGCCAGCGTCGCGTTACGCTCGACGGCTTCGCGCTTCTCGGCGATCTGGCGGGCGGTGCGGTCATCGTCGGTGACGAGGAACGTGTCGCCGGCGCGGGGCACGGAGGTGAGTCCGAGCACTGCGACGGGGCGTGCCGGTGTGGCCGCCTCGACGGTGTCGCCGTTCTCGTCGAACATGGCGCGCACACGGCCGTAGGCGGTGCCTGCGACGATCGGGTCTCCGACCTTCAGCGTTCCCGACTGGATGAGCACGGTCGCAACCGCACCACGGCCCTTGTCGAGCTTCGCCTCGATGGCGACACCACGGGCATCCTTGTTCGGGTTCGCCCGCAGGTCGAGGCCGGCGTCTGCCGTGAGCAGGACCGCGTCGAGCAGCTGGTCGATGCCCATGCGTTGCAGGGCCGAGACGTCGACGAACATGGTGTCGCCGCCGTACTCCTCTGCGACGAGGCCGAACTCGGTGAGCTGCTGGCGCACCTTCGCCGGGTTGGCGCCCTCCTTGTCGACCTTGTTGACCGCGACCACGATCGGCACGTTCGCCGACTGGGCGTGGTTGAGCGCCTCGACCGTCTGCGGCATGATGCCGTCGTCGGCCGCGACAACGAGGATCGCGATGTCGGTGACCTGCGCACCGCGGGCACGCATGGCGGTGAACGCCTCATGGCCCGGGGTGTCGATGAAGGTGATGCGACGCTCTTTGCCCTCGTGCTCCGCCATGACCTGGTAGGCACCGATGTGCTGGGTGATGCCGCCGGCTTCGCCCGCGCCGACGCTCGTGTTGCGGATGGCGTCGAGCAGCTTGGTCTTACCGTGGTCGACGTGACCCATGACGGTGACGACGGGCGGGCGTGCAGCCAGGTCGGAGTCGTCTTCGTCTTCGAGCTCCTGATCGAGGTCGATGTCGAAGCCCTCGAGCAGCTCGCGGTCTTCATCTTCGGGCGACACGATCTGGATCTTGTAGCCGAGTTCGTCGCCGAGCACCTCGAAGGTGGCTTCGTCGAGCGACTCGGTCGCCGTTGCCATCTCACCGAGGTGGAACAGCACGGTCACCAGGTTGCCGGGGCTCGCATCGATCTTGTCGGCGAAGTCGGTGATGGATGCTCCGCGACGCAGACGGACGACGGTGGAACCGTCTCCGCGGGGTACGCTGACGCCGCCCAGCGAGGGGGCTTCGCGCAGTTCGAACTCTGCCCGCTTCGTGCGCTTCGACTTGCGCGCCTTGCTCTTGCCGCCACCGCGACCGAACGCTCCTGCAGTTCCTCCGCCGGGGCCACGACCGCGACCGCCGCCACCCGCAGGCCTGTTGGGCCCGAAGTTGGAACCCGGGGCACCCGCGGGGGCGCCACCGGGACGGAACCCGCCAGCACCTGCCGGACGACCCGGCCCGCCGGCTCCGCCGGGACGGAACCCGCCAGCGCCTGCCGGACGACCGGGGCCGCCGGGACGCGGAGCACCCGGGCGCGGGGCACCGGGACGCGGTGCCGCAGGACGCGGGATGTTGCTGGGTGTGGGGCGCGTGCCCATCCCCTGGCCACTGGCGTAGGGGTTGTTGCCGGGACGCGGGGTTCCCGGGCGCGGGGCGCCGGGACGCTGCATTCCCTGGGTGCTCGCATAGGGGTTGTTGCCGGGGCGAGCCGCTCCGGGACGCGGGGCGTCACCCTCCGCTGCAGGGGCAGCCGGGGCTGCCGGTGCGGCGGGCTCAGCCGGCTTCTCCACCGCAGGCGCAGCGGGCGCCTCAGCGGCCGCAGGCGCAGGAGCGGGGGTCTCGGCCGCAGGCTTGGGCGCCGCAGGCTTCTCGGCGGCAGGCTTCGCCGCCGCCTTCGGCTCCTCCTTGGGTGCGGGCTTGATGCCCTCCGCCTCGAAGGCAGCGCGAAGCTTACGCGCCACCGGCGGTTCGATGCTGGAAGACGGGCCCTTGACGAATTCGCCCAATTCCTTGAGCTTCTCGAGGGCCTGCTTGCTTTCAATGCCGAGCTCTGCTGCGATCTCGTGCACGCGTGGTTTAGCCACAATTCTCCTGTCTGGGGCCCACCCTCACAGGAGCAGGCCATTACTTACGGACGGGTCTCATTTCGAGCCGCTCATTAGTTGTCACGCATTTTTTGTCACTGTTTCGTTCAGCCATTTCATCGGGGCGCCTCATCTGGAGACACCGACTGGTTGAGTGAGAGAACATACTGCTGCAGCCCAGAGGTATCGAGCACGCCGTTCTCCCTGAGCGCCCGGCCGAAGGCCCGACGCCTGAGAGAACTCTCGACGCATTCGACTGTGGGATGCACCCAGGCGCCTCGCCCTGTCATGGCACCGGAAGCATCCGGAACCACTCTGCCGTCGCGCCCGACAAACCTCACAAGGGAGGATGCGGGGGCACGCCTTCGACAGCCGAGGCACGTTCTTACTGGATCCATCTTACACGCCCCCTGTCGGGCGACCGCCCAGAAAATAGGAGCATCCGGTCACTCTTCGAGGATGCTGTCCGGCTGGATGCTGCCTGCCACGTCCAGCCGGCCGAACGCTGGCGCGTCCGTCCGTGCTGCGCACGCATCGACATCCGGTCACTCTTCGAGGATGCTGTCCGGCTGGATGTCGATGCGTGCGCCCGTCAGCTTCGCGGCGAGGCGGGCGTTCTGCCCCTCCTTGCCGATCGCGAGCGAGAGCTGGTAGTCGGGCACAAGCGCGCGCACCGACTTCGTCGCCTCATCGATGACGAACGCGGAACTCACCTTCGCCGGCGACAGCGCGTTCGCCACGAACGTCGACAGGTCAGAGGAGAAGTCGACGATGTCGATCTTCTCGTTGTTCAGCTCAGAGGTGACCGCGCGCACGCGCTGCCCCAGCTCACCGATGCAGGCACCCTTCGCGTTGATGCCCGGCTCATTGGCGCGCACGGCGATCTTCGTGCGGTGGCCGGCCTCACGGGCCAGCGAGACGATCTCGACGAGGCCGCTCGCGATCTCGGGGACCTCGAGGGCGAAGAGCTTGCGCACGAGCGACGGGTGCGTACGAGACACCGTGATCTGCGGCCCCTTCAGCCCCTTCGAGACACTCGTCACATAGACGCGGATGCGCGAACCATGCGCGTAGTCCTCACCAGGAACCTGCTCCTCAGGAGGCAGGATCGCCTCGATCGAGCCCAGGTCGACGTGGATCATGCGCGGATTGGGGCCCTGCTGGATGACGCCGGCGACGATGTCGCCCTCGCGCCCCTTGAACTCGCCCAGCACGGCATCGTCGGCGATGTCGCGCAGACGCTGATTGATGACCTGCTTCGCCGCAAACGCTGCGATGCGCCCGAAGTCGCTGGGGCTGTCGACAGCCTCGCCGACGACATTGCCCTCCTCGTCGAGCTCGGGGACGAAGACGGTGACATGACCGGTCTTGCGATCCAACTCCACGCGCGCCTCGACAGGCTCGGCATCCGCAGCACGCTGCTCGCCGGGAGACGTGTGCTTGATGTAGGCCGTGAGGATGGCCTGCTCGATGATCTGCACAAGCTCCTCGAACGGAATCTCGCGCTCGCGCTCCATGAGACGCAGCACTCCCAGATCAATGTCCATCGAGGGCCTCCACTATTCAGGTTATGGTCGGTGCACGCTTCGCACCGACGGTCTCTCTACGGTACCCGAGTCGCGAGGGTGATGCGTGCGCACAGCACGACGTTCGGGTCAGACGAGCGCCCGGTAGGCGTCGACGAGCCCGTCGATCGCAACAGGGGTCTTCACGCCCGTGCGCCGATCCCACAGCTCGACCGTGCCATCCGCCGCGCCCTTGCCGACGATGACGATGATCGGCACACCGATGAGCTCTGCGTCACCGAACTTCACACCGGGCGAGACCTTCAGGCGGTCGTCGTACAGCACATCGGCGCCCGTCGACTCGAGATCTGCGACCAGCCGATCGGCGACAGCGTAGACGGTCTCATCCTTCGTGGCGGCCACGACGTGGACGTCGAACGGGGCAACGCTGCGCGGCCAGATGAGTCCGCGCTCGTCGTTGCCGAGCTCGGCGATCGCCGCCATGACGCGGGTCACACCGATGCCGTACGACCCCATCGTGACGGTGACGAGCTTGCCGTTCTCGTCGAGAACCTTGAGCCCGAGCGCCTCCGCATACTTGCGGCCCAGCTGGAACACATGCCCCAGCTCCATGCCCCTTGCCAGCTCGACCGGGCCTGAGCCGTCGGGCGCAGGATCACCGGCACGAACCTCGGCGATATCCGCGGTGCCATCCGAGAAGAAGTCGCGACCGGCGACAAGGCCGAGCACATGCTTCTCGTCGGCGTTGGCGCCCGTGACCCAGGAACTGCCGTCGACGACGCGGGGGTCGAGAAGATAGCGGATACTCGTGGCCGACTCCTCGCCGAGCACGGGGCCCTGCGCAGACCACGGCCCGATGTAGCCCTTCACGAGGCCCGGGTTCTTGGCGAAATCGGCATCCGTCGCGGGCTCGACCTCCGCCGGTGCGAAGGCGACCTCGGCGCGCTTCATGTCGACCTCACGGTCGCCGGGCAGCCCGACCACCACGATGTCGCGCGTTCCATCGAGATGCTTCAGGGCGAGCACGACGTTCTTGAGCGTGTCGGCCGCAGCCCACGGCCTGTCGGCGCGGGCGTGACGGTCGTTGGCGAGAGCGACGAGAGTGTCGATCGTCGGGGTCTCGGGTGAGTCGAAGACAACCGGCTCGGGAAGCCCGTCGAAAGGAATGGCATCCGGTGCCGTCGCCGTGAACGCCTCCACATTGGCGGCGTAGCCACCCGCCGACCGCACGAACGTGTCCTCGCCGACCGGCGTCGGGTGCAGGAACTCCTCGCTGCGGGAGCCGCCCATGGCGCCGGCATCGGCCTTCACGATCACATACTCGAGACCAAGACGCGTGAAGATGCGCTCGTAGGCGTCACGCTGCGCCTGATAGCTCGCATCCAGACCCGCGTCGGTGTGGTCGAAGGAGTAGGCATCCTTCATCGAGAACTCGCGGCCGCGCAGAAGGCCGGCACGCGGCCGCGCCTCATCACGGTACTTGTCCTGGATCTGAAAAATTGTGAGCGGCAGATCCTTGTAGCTCGAGTACAGGTCCTTCACGAGAAGCGTGAAAACCTCCTCATGCGTGGGGGCGAGCAGCATGTCGCTGCCCTTGCGATCCTGCAGCCTGAACAGGTTGTCGCCGTACTCCTCCCAGCGGCCCGTCGTCTCGTAGGGCTCGCGGGGCAGAAGTGCGGGGAACAGCACCTCCTGGGCGCCAGCGCGCTCCATCTCGTCACGCACGACCGCCTCAACCCTGCGGCGAACCTTCAACCCGAGCGGAAGCCACGCGAAGACACCCGGGGCCTGACGTCGGATGTAACCGGCCCGCACAAGAAGGCGGTGGCTGGTGACCTCCGCATCGGAAGGGTCATCGCGGAGCGTGCGGACAAAGAGCTGAGAGAGGCGTGTAGACACGGGTACCAACTTACCGCTGCCGGTGGGCGGTCAGCGTCAGGCGGTGACGACCTGCGGCGTGCCCGTCTCGCCCGCAGGCATCTCGGCGGCCAGACGGTTCGCCTCCTCGATGAGCGTCTTGACGATGTCCGCCTCAGGCACGGTCTTGATGACCTCGCCCTTGACGAAGATCTGGCCCTTGCCATTGCCGGATGCGACACCCAGGTCGGCCTCGCGGGCCTCGCCAGGTCCGTTGACGACGCAGCCCATGACGGCAACCCGCAGCGGAACGCTCATGCCCTCGAGACCCGCAGTGACCTCATCGGCCAGCTTGTAGACATCCACCTGGGCGCGTCCGCAGCTGGGGCAGGAGACGATCTCGAGCTTGCGTTCGCGCAGATTCAGCGACTGCAGGATCTGCAGACCCACCTTGATCTCCTCGACCGGCGGCGCCGAGAGGGAGACGCGGATGGTGTCGCCGATGCCCTCCGACAGGAGGATGCCGAAGGCCGTCGCCGACTTGATGGTGCCCTGGAACGCCGGGCCAGCCTCGGTGACGCCGAGATGCAGCGGCCAGTCGCCGCGCTCCGCCAACAGCCGGTACGCCTTCACCATGACGATGGGGTCGTTGTGCTTGACCGAGATCTTGAAATCGTGGAAGTCGTGCTCCTCGAAGAGGCTCGCCTCCCAGACCGCGCTCTCCACGAGAGCCTCCGCGGTGGCCTTGCCATACTTCTGCAGAAGAGACGGCTCGAGCGAGCCCGCATTCACACCGATGCGGATGCTCGTACCCGCAGCCTTGGCGGCAGCCGCGATCTTGCCGACCTGGTCGTCGAACTTTCTGATGTTGCCCGGGTTCACACGCACAGCGCCGACGCCGGCGTCGATCGCCGAGAACACGTAGCGCGGCTGAAAATGGATGTCGGCGATGACCGGAATCTGGCTCTTCGCCGCGATGATGTGCAGCACATCGGCGTCGTCCTGATGCGGAACCGCGACGCGCACGATGTCGCATCCGGATGCCGTCAGCTCGGCGATCTGCTGAAGCGTCGCATTGATATTGGTTGTCTGCGTCGTCGTCATCGACTGCACGCTGACCTGGGAGTCACTGCCGACGCCGACCTTGCCGACCTTGATCTGCCGGGTCTTACGACGGGGCGCCAGAATGGGGGGCGTTGAGGGGATTCCGAGATTGATTGCAGCCACGCGTTGATTCTACGCGGCGGTGCTGGGCGCACGGTCAGAACGGCGCGACATCCGCACCGTCCAGCCTCAGCCGAGCTGGGTGGTGAGCTCAGCCAGGAAGCGTTCGGGATGCTCGAGGTGGGCCGAATGACCGCACTCCTCGAACACGACCTCGCGATAGGTGCCGCCGTTCGCCGCATAGCGGTCGAGGACGGCGCGGGTCTGACTGAGCATCGGCTGCGCCGGGGCCACCTGCTCGCCGGGCCAGCCGGGGATGTAGCCGAGGCTGCCGAGGTGATTGATGTCGAGCCCCGACGGCTCGCCCACGATGACATCGTCGGCGCCGCGAATCCACAGCACGGGCGGCTTCGCCTCAAGCCCGACGATCGCAGAGACATTGAAGTTGGTGGGCGCCATCGTGTTCAGCACGCCCCGGGCACCCGGCGCGAAACCGGGCCACGATTCAGACGCCGAAGAGTCGCCCGGATAGTTGCCCTCCCGTGTGACGGTGCTCAGCATCGACTCCACCCACACGTCCTCATACGGCAGGCCGACGGCATTCTTGACGTAGGAGCTCCTGAAGACGTTGCGAGGCGAGAACGGCGACTCGTCTGAGGTGTCGCCGGCCGCGATCCTTGCCACCACCTCGGGGTTGGCGCCACCGCCGCCCGTTCCGGCGCCATCTGCCGTGAGCATCCGCCCGTCTGCGCCCACCGTGCCGCCGTAGCCGTACGGCGACACAGGAGAGACGAAAGTCGCCGAACGCACCAGCTCGCCGCGGTCGAGCATGAGCTGCATGACGACGCCACCGCCCATGCTCCAGCCCACGAAGTCGGCAGCGCCGATGCCGAGCTCGTCGACGACCGACGCCACATCATCAGAGAAGTCACGCACCCCGCGCAGGGCGTCGACCGCAAGCGCCTCGCTGCCGCCGAAGCCGCGCAGATCCACGGCGACGGCGCGCACGTCTGCGGGCAGCGCGAGCATCGTCGGCTGCCAGAACAGCGACGACGACACATTGCCGTGCACGAACACGACCGTGCGCCGCGGATGCTCCGAAGCCCGCTCGAGCACATTGGCCGCCAAGCGCGAGGTGCGGACGGTGCGCGCCGTGATGCCGTCGAACAGAGTGTCAACCACGTGATGCTCCTTTGCGTCTGCGGTGGGTCGAGCGGGTCGGCCCTACGTTGCGAGGGCGATGGTGAGGGGCGGCTCCGTGGCCGCCACCACCTCATCGACCGTGATGCCGGGGGCGAGCTCGCGAAGCACGAGCCCGTCATCGGTGACATCGATGACGGCCAGATCGGTGATGATGCGGTGCACGACCCTCTTGCCCGTCAGCGGCAGCGAGCACTCGTTCACGATCTTGGCGCTGCCATCCTTCGCCACATGCTCCATGAGGATGATCACGCGACCCGCGCCGTGCACGAGGTCCATGGCACCGCCCGGCCCCTTCACCATCTTGCCGGGGATCATCCAGTTGGCGAGGTCGCCCGTGACCGACACCTGCATGGCGCCCAGGATGGCGGCATCGATCTTGCCGCCGCGGATCATGCCGAAACTCAGCGCAGAGTCGAAATAGGAGGACCCCGGCAGAACCGTCACCGTCTCCTTGCCCGCGTTGATCAGATCGGGGTCGACCGCGTGCTCCGTCGGATACGGGCCGACGCCGAGGATGCCGTTCTCCGACTGCAGAACGACCGTGACATCATCCGGAACATGGTTCGGCACCAGCGTGGGGAGCCCTATTCCAAGATTGACATATGAGCCGTCGACGAGTTCGAGCGCCGCCCTGGCCGCCATCTCGTTGCGTGTGAGGGCCATCGCTACCTCGCCTCCCCTGTGCCTGTCGAACTGACGGTTCGCTTCTCGATGCGCTTCTCGATGCCCGTGCCGACCTCGAAGATGCGATGGACGTAGACGCCGGGCAGATGAACCGCGTCGGGGTCGATCTGGCCCGGCTCGACAAGCTCCTCGACCTGCACGATCGTGACCTTCGCTGCCATCGCCGCCAGCGGGTTGAAGTTACGAGCCGCCTTGTTGAACACGAGGTTGCCGTGCCGATCGCCGCGCAGCGCATGAACGAGGGCGAAGTCCGTTGTGATCGACTCCTCGAGCACGAAGTCACGGACGCGACCCCGGAACTCGAACTCGCGAACCTCTTTGGGCTCGGATGCCTTCGCGACGCCGCCAGAACCGTCATAGCGAACCGGCAGGCCGCCATCGGCCATCTGGGTGCCGACCCCCGTGGGGGTGAAGAACGCGGCGACACCCGCGCCGCCGGCCCGAAGCTTCTCGGCCAGCGTGCCCTGAGGCGTCAACTGCACCTCGAGCTCACCCGACAGGAACTGCCGCTCGAACTCCTTGTTCTCGCCGACATACGACGCCGTCATCCGGCTGATGCGCCGCGACTGCAACAGCAGCCCCAGCCCCCAGTCATCGACGCCACAGTTGTTGCTCACAACCTTCAGATCATCCGAACCCAGTTCGTGAAGCGCCTCGATCAGCGCCATCGGGTTACCCGACAGCCCAAAACCGCCCACAGCAAGCGACGAGCCGCTCGCGATGTCTGCGACAGCATCCGCCGCCGATCCGACAACCTTGTCGATCATGCCTTCTCCGCCTCTGTCGTCAGTGACCCCGTCGTGACTGGGCCAGGGGTCACACCTTCGAACGCCGCACGCACCGGTGCCGCGACCAACTCTGCGCCCCGCCTCGACAGGACGATCGTATAGTGGTTGACCCCCTCAGCCTCGATGACATCGAGGCCCGGTATGCGCTCGTTCCATTCAATGACAGTGGAGCCCGGGTAGAGCGGCGGCACCTGGTTCAGCAGGCCACGCTCGGCGTGGACGAAGCTGATGGGAATGCGAAGCGCGAGGAGGGCGTCCTCATACCCCGTGTCGCCGTTGAGCTGCAGGGAGTCCTGCGCGACCGCCTCGTAGACGCCCGACGGGGTCAGCTTCGGCGCGACACCGTCGAGGTCGTAGTCGACATAGTTCTGGATGGCGTCGTTCCAGTCATCCGCGAAGGCCGGATGCTCGTGCCAGAACGCGCGATAGTCGTCGACGGCCGCGAAGGTCATCGAGAGCCGCTCGGCGGCGGGCCCGATGAGGAAGGCGGGGATGTCCTCGCTCGCCAAGCCCTCCGGCAGCGGGATGGGCAGGCCCCCATCGACGAGAACGAGCGACGAGACGCGTTCCGGGAAGAAGCGGGCGAGGGATGCGACGACGAAGCCGCCCATGGAGTGGCCGACGGCGGGCACTCGGCCGAGCCCGAAATGATCGAGCACCGCGGCCATGTCCTCGGCATGGGAGGGCATGCCCCAGGGACCCGGAAGGGAATTGCTGCGCCCGCGACCCCTCAGATCGGGCGCGATGATGCGCACATCGGGCAGAGCCTCGGCGACGAGGGCCCACGACACATGGGACGCCGTGATGCCATGGACGGCGAGGATCGCGGGGCCGTCCTCTGGCCCCCAGACGCCGACCGTCATCTCGCCGCCGCGCACGGGGACGCGTTCGACGCGGTAGTCACTTGTCATCGCGCAGACCACCCGCCATCCATCGTGTAGGAGGCGCCCGTGACCATGCCGGCCCTGTCGCCGGCAAGCCAGAGCACGAGCGAGGCGACCTCCTCGGGCTCGACCATGCGCTTGACCGCACTCTCGGTGAGCATGATCTTCTCGACGACCTCCGACTCGGGGATACCGTGCACGCGCGCCTGGTCGGCGATCTGCTTCTCGACGAGGGCGGTGCGCACATAGCCGGGATTGATGCAGTTGCTCGTGACGCCGTGCGGGCCGCCCTCGAGCGCCGTCACCTTCGACAGCCCCTCCAGACCGTGCTTCGCCGTGACGTAGGCCACCTTGAACGGGCTCGCCCGCAGGCCATGAACGCTGCTGAGATTGATCACGCGCCCGAACCCGCCCGCGTACATGTGCGGGAGGGCAGCCCTGACCAGCAGAAAAGGCGCCTCGAGCATGAGCCTCTGAATGAAGCGGAACCTCTCGACATCAAAATCCTCGATCGGACTCACATGCTGGATGCCGGCATTGTTGACGAGGATGTCGACGTCGAGCGACACGTCCTCGAGGGCGACGGTGTCGCTCAGATCGACCCTCCACGCCTCCCCGCCGATCGACGATGCGACCGCCTCTGCGGCGTCACCGTTCAGATCGGCGACGATGACATGCGCGCCGGCGGCGGCGAGCGCCCTCGCGGTCGCCTCGCCGATGCCGCTCGCTCCGCCCGTGACGAGCGCCCTGCGACCCTGCAGCTCCTGCGTCATGGCTGGTCCTCCCTGTCGTCCGGTGCCGCAGCACCGCGCGAGCCGAGCCCGCGTTGAATGAAGCGCATCATCTCGTCGAGGACCTCTGTGGGCATCTGCGAGGTCTCGCCCGCGAGGGGGCCGACGTCACCCGAGTCGGCGCGGTCGCCCCACAGCACCCAGCGCATGCCGAGCATCTCGCCGATGCCCATGAGCGCCCACGCGGCGACGGTGGGGTCGGTGTCGATCTCCCCTGCATCCCTCGCCTTCGTGAGGCCGTCGACGTAGCCGTCGACGATGCGCGAGTAGTGCAGCTTGAGGGCCCGCGGAGACACGAATTCGGCCTCGCGGATGATGCGGTAGAGCGCCGGATGTTCGGCCGTGAACGCAAAGAAGCCTTCGAAGCCGAGGCGCTCGGCCTCGATACGGTTGCGGCCCTTCGCTGCTGCCGTGCTCATCGCGTGGCGCACCCGACGGTTGAGGTCTTCGACGGTCTCCTCGAAGACCTGCAGTTTGCTCTCGAAGTACAGGTAGAAGGTGCCCTGCCCGACACCCGCCTCCTCCGTGATGCGCACGATGGAGGCCTCGGTGTAGCCCAGCTGGGCGAAGACGCTCTCGGCCGCCCGCAGGATCTTCTCGCGGGTGCGGGTGCCCCTCGCCGTGCGCGGGGTGCGGTCGACGCCCTTCGTCTCGTTCGCAGTGCCGGTCATCGTGCCTCCTCCTGTGCCGCGGGCGTCGCCATCGACTCGCTCGTCCAGCGCTTCGCGAGAGCCCTGCGCATGACCTTTGCTGTCGACGAGCGCGGAATCTCCGAGACGAAACGGATGGCCCGGGGCACCTTGAAACCCGCCAGCCGTCCCCGACACCACTCGATCAGGTCCTGCTCGTCTGTCGAGACGCCGGCACGGGTCACGACCCACGCAACCCCCCGCTCGCCCCAGCGTTCGTCGGGCACCCCGGCGACCGCGGCATCCGCAACGGCAGGGTGGCCGAAGAGCACGCCCTCGATCTCGACCGGTGAGACGCTCTCTCCGCCCGAGATGAAGATGTCCTTGATGCGGTCGACGACACGGTAGTAGCCGTCGGCGTCGCGGCTCACCAGGTCACCCGTGTGCAGCCAGCCGTCGATGAGTGTCTCACTGGTAGACGCCGGGTCGCGGAAGTAGCCGGGAAAGACGCTCGGGCCGCGCACGAGCAGTTCACCCGTCGCCGCACCCTCGAGTCGCTCCCCCGTGACATGGTCGGCGAGGGCGACCTCGACGTGCGGATACGGCTTGCCTGCCATGCCGACGCGCGTTCGCGCATCCTCGTCGGGGAGACACAGGACGTTGGGCGAGGCCTCCGTCAGCCCGTAACCCTGCGTGAGGGCGACGCCGCGGGCGTGCCACGTTCGCAGGAGGGGCTCCGGCATGGGCGCTCCCCCGACGATCGCGTGCTGCAGGCTCGACAGATCGCTGCGCTCGAAGGCGGGATGCTCGGCCAGGAAGAGATAGTTCGCCGGCACGCCCATCGTCGTCGTGATGCGGCGCTCCTGGACGAGCTTGAGAACGCGCCCCGGGTCGAAGGTGCGCTCGAGAACCACGGTCGCGCCCGTCCACCACGCGAGGAGGGGCTGAACGTTCCACCCACCGACGTGGTACTGCGGCATGACCGCGAGAACGATGTCGCCAGCACGGATCTCGGCCGTGCGAGACAGCGCCAGGTTGGTCCAGAAACAGTTCGCGTGCGTGAGAACGGCGCCCTTGGCCTGGCCGACCGTGCCGGAGGTGAAGATTATGAGGATCGGGTCGTCGTCACGCACGGCGCGGTGCTCGGCCGGCTCGTCGAGGGCGCGCTTGGGGTCAGGAACCCGCGACTCGATGCCCCGGGTTCCGAGCGCACCCCACGGGATCGGCTCGACCAGAAGAGCGGATGCCTCGCCGCCGAGAGAGAGGAACTCCTCCTCGACGAGCAGAACGGCAGGGTCGGCCTGCTGCAGCTGCTCGGCGAGTTCGCGCGGCGACAGCCGCCACGACAGCGGCACGAGCACGAGCCCGGCCTTGGCGCACGCGAAGAACAGCACGACCTGGTCGGCACTGTTGCCGGTGAGCGTCGCGATGCGATCGCCGACGCCGTAGCCGGCGGCCCGCAGCCGTGCCGCGAGCGCCTCCGCGCGCTCATCGAGTTCACGATAGGTGACGACGACGCCGCGATCGTCGACGGCGACCCTCGCGGGCGTCGCGATGGCCCTATCGCTCGTCCAGCGGCCCAGAGTGTGCAGCCCATCCATCGTGTTCGTCATACCGTCTCCTCGAGGACGTCCCGCTCGGCGGTCCGCGACTGGCGTCGCGGGGCCGTTGCCCTTCGGGCGAGCCCGGCGAGGCCGCCCGGGAGGAACAGTACGACAAGGATAAACAGGGTGCCGAGAATGAACAGCGGCTCCGAGAGCGGGATCCGCAGCACCTCGGGTAGCCCCTGGATGGCGTCAGAGCTCGCCAACGCGGTGAGTCGCTGGTCGAGGAGCGTGTACACGACGCCCCCGACCACGGCGCCCCAGCGCGAACCGACGCCGCCGAGCACGACGATCACGAGGATCGTGAGCGTGAAATCGGCGGAGGTGGCACGCGGCGTGGCGCCGCTCTGCAACAGCAGGTAGAGCATCCCGACCAGAACGGCGAGCGCCGAACCGACGACGAGCGCGAGGTGCTTGACGACGAACGGCCTCGTGCCGAGCACCCGCACCCGCAGCTCGTTCTCGCGCACGGCGGCGGCGACATGGCCCGCCCGCGAACGCTCGAACCAGGCGACGACGAGGAACACGAGCACGAGCAGCGCGAGCGCCACCCAGTAGAGGTTGCGGGTGTTGAGCACACCGACGAGCATCTCCGGAACGTTCTCCGTCGCGAGCGACAGCCCCTCCTCGCCGCCCGTCAGCTGCGGGTTGCGGCGGATGAGCACCGAACCGGCCTGGGCGAACGCGAGCGTCACCATCGCGAAGGAGATTCCCGTCACCCTGAGGCTGATCGCGCCGAGCACCGCGGCCGCCACGATGCCGCCCGCGAGGGTCAGCACGACCGCCACGGCGAGCGGCAGATCGGTGTCGCGCAGCACGATTCCGAGCCCATAGGCGCCGACCGCGAACCAGAGCGCATGCCCGAAGGAGAGCAGGCCCGCCACCCCGAAGATGAGGTGGTAGCTGAGCGCGAGCGCCGCGTAGAGCAGGCACAGCGCGAGCAGCTGCAGCGTGCCCGGCATGTACGTCGGGCCGGGGAACAGGCCCGGAATGCTGATGTTCAGAAGCGGCAGCACCGCGAACACCGCCACGAGCACCACCCCCACGATCCACGGTGTGAAGCGGCTGCCCATGATCGCCCGCATGCCCCTGCCCTTCTCCTGCGTGTTCGTCATGCGCGTGCCCCCAACAGTCCCGACGGCTTCACCAGAAGCACGACCGCGAGCAGCACCACGACGACGAGGTCGCCCGTGCCGCCCAGATAGAAGTTCGCGAACTGCTGCAGAACCGCCACGACGACGGATGCGATGGCGGCGCCCGCGAGGGACCCCAGACCGCCGATGACGGTCACGATGAACGCGAAGATCAGCAGCGTGCCACCGAGATGCGGCGACGCGTAGCCGAAGTAGTGCGAGGCGAGCACGCCGCCGAGCCCCGCCGCGGCGCCGCCGATCGCGAAGACGAGCGTGAAGGCCTTGCGGACGTCGATTCCGAGCGCCGTCACCATGGAACGATTCTCCACACCGGCCCGGATGATGAGCCCGTAGCGCGTGAAGCGCAGGAACAGCACAAGGCCCAGAAGCACGAGCGCCGCCGCGATGATGAGCATGAAACGGTCGTTGGGGATGCTCGCGCCCAGGATGACCGTCGTCTGGTCGAGCCAGGCCGGCGCCGCCGTGTAGAGCGGGTCGGTACCCCAGACACCCTCGAACAGCGCGACGGAGGCCAACGACAACCCGACCGTCACGAGCACCTGCTCGATGTGACGGTTGTAGAGCGGCCTGATCAGCAGCAGCTCCGTCGCGGCCGCAACGACCCCACCGACCGCGGCGCCCAGTATGAGGGAGGCGACGAGCGTGACCCAACTGTCGCCTCCGAGCATCCGACTCAGCTCATAACCGGCGAACGCGCCGATCGTGAGGAAGGAGCCGTGCGCGAAGTTCAGGACGCCCATGAGCCCGTAGATGAGCGACAGGCCGGATGCGACGAGAAAGTAGAGCGCCCCCAGGCCGAGGCCCGTGATCAGCAGCAGGATGACCGTACTCACAGCGTCTCGCCCTTCGTCGACTCGCTCGGCTGCTGCGGAGCATCCGCCCCATGCACCCCCAGGAGCCTCGTCGTCAGCTCGTCATCGTCGAGCAGTTCGGCCGCGCCGCCCTCCCACACCGTGCGGCCGCCCTCGACCACGACGGCCGTGTCGGCCAGCCGGCGCACGACCTGCAGATTCTGCTCGACCAACAGGATCGGAACCGTCTTCGCGGCGAGCGCGAGCGCCTCCGCCACCTCACCCACGATCTTGGGGGCGAGGCCCTTCGTCGGCTCGTCCACAAGAAGCAGCCGGTTGTCGTTGAGGAGCGCCCTCGCGAGCGACACCATCTGCTGCTGGCCACCCGAGAGCGTGCCAGCCTGCTGGCCCGCCCGCTGCACGAGGTCGGGGAACAGCTGCTCCACCAGCTCGCGGTTCGGATTCGGCTGGCGCTCCGCAAGCCGCAGGTTCTCGGCGACAGTGAGCTTCGAGAAGACCTCCCGATCCTCCGGCACATAACCGACCCCGCCACGCACGATGCGATGCGTTCGCTCCGAATCGATCCGCACGCCGTCGAAGATCACCTTCCCCTGGCGCTCGATGAGACCCAGGATGCCGCGGATCGTCGACGTCTTGCCGACACCGTTGCGGCCCAGCAGAGCGGTGACACCCGTCGCAGGAACATCGAAGCCGACATCCTCCACGACCTGCTGGCCGTCGATCCGCGCAGAAAGACCGCGCACGGTCAGGATCGCGTTCATACCGTCTCCCCCAGGTAGGCGCTCTGCACGAGCGGATTCGCCATGACAGCGGCGGGCGTGTCGCAGGCGAGCAGCTGACCGTGATGCATGACCGCGACCCGGTCGACAAGGCCGAGCACGACATCCATGTGATGCTCCACCATCAGCACGGTGCGACCGGAGCGGTGCACAGAACGGATGACCTCCATGAGGCCCGGAACATCGGCCGAGCCGACACCCGCCATGGGCTCATCGAGCAGGATCACGCGAGGCTCCCCCGCCAACAGCATCGCGATCTCCAGCTTGCGCTTGTCGCCGTGCGAGAGCAGGCCGGCCTCAGTGTCGAGGTGATGGGCGAGCCCCACCTCGTCGAGGCGATCCCTGGCGACCCGGCTGGCATCATCCGTGCCCCGCGGGAAGCGGAACAACGACACCTCATGACCGAGCGCCACCTGCGCCGCCAGCCGCACATTCTCGAACGCCGACAGCGCCGGAAAGAGACTCGACGTCTGGAACGTGCGGCCCAGACCAGCCCGCGCACGCCGATGGATCGGCATCGCGGTCACATCCCTGCCCTCGAGAACGACGGTGCCCTCCGTGGGGGTGAGCACGCCGGAGACGAGATTGAACAGGGTCGTCTTGCCCGCCCCATTGGGGCCGATCACGCCGAGCAACTCGCCGGGGGCGATCGAGAGCGTCACGTCATCGATGATGCGCGCG
This sequence comes from Homoserinimonas aerilata, assembly GCF_006716125.1. Lineage (NCBI taxonomy): Bacteria > Bacillati > Actinomycetota > Actinomycetes > Micrococcales > Microbacteriaceae > Homoserinimonas > Homoserinimonas aerilata. Next base: position 1,634,462 of record NZ_VFOM01000001.1, read on the forward strand.
CCCCCGATGCTGAGGCCGAGGTGCTCGACGGTGAGCACGGGCTGGTCTGCCATTGTCGCTACATTCCTGTCGTCGGTTCGAATTCAGCCGTCGAGATCACTCGGCAATCGAGATCACTCGGCAATCGGCGGGGCGACGAGCTCGGCGTCGGCGACGGCGATGAGCTCGGGCTTCCAGCTGTCACCATCGGCGACGAGCGCCACCTGGAACATCGGCTGGATGACCGCGTGGTCCTCCGCACGGATCGTCATCTCACCCTTGGGGCCGTTGAACGACCAGCCCTCGAGCGAGGCGACCATGTCGTCGACGTTGTCGCCGCCACCCTCACGGACCGCCTGAACGATCATGAGCGCGGCGTTGAAGCCATCAGGCGAGAAGAGGTCGGCCTCATGTCCGTTGGCCTCGAGATACGAGATCATCGCCTTGTTCTCGGCATTGTCGGTCGCACCCGCGAAGTAGTGGTTGAGGAACTTGATCTGCCCGCTCTGCGCGCCATAGGCACCGTAGGTCGCGACATCGCCGAGACCCGTCACGATGGGGGCCGCGTCGAAGACCGACTGCTGCTCCATCGCCTGCCACATGGCGGCCGAGGATGCTCCGGCCCAGGCCACGAAGACCAGATCGGGGCTCGCCTGCACGATCTGCTGGGCGAAGGGGGTGAACTCGGTCGCATCCTCAGGAACCAGGATGTTGACGACATTCGCCCCCTTGGCGCCGAGCACTGCGGCGACGCCGGCGGCGTTGCCCTGGCCGAAGGCGTTGTCCTGCGCGTACACGACGACCGTCTGACCCTTCGGATCGTCGAGGAAGGTGCCCGCGGTCGCGATGTCCTGGTAGGTCTGGCGGCCGGAGCGGAACGTGTAGTCGTTGATGCCCGTGATCGCGTCAGCCGCTGCGGGGCCCGAGATGTAGAGGATCTTGTTCTGCGCCGCCTGCTCGGCGACCGCGAGCGCAATGCCCGAGGATGCCGTGCCCGCGACGATCTTGAAGCCCTGGCCGATGAAATCCTTGACCGCCGTGACGGCCTTGTCGGCGTCACCGGCGTCGTCGGCGCGCTGGATGTTCAGCTCGCGGCCGTCGACCGCGCCGGTTCCGTCCGTGGCGTAGTCGAGGCCGGCCTCGAAGCCGTTGATGTAGGCCTCGCCGTATGCGGCGAGTGCGCCCGTCTGTGAGTAGACGAGGGCGATGTCGACGGGAGCCGCAGCGTCGCCGCCGCCATTGCCATTGCCGCCCGTTCCGGGATCGCTCGGCGCGCAGCCGGCGAGCGCGAGGCCGACGGTCGCGAGGAGCGCCGGGATGATGAGGACCTTCTTGTGCATGGTCGTGCCTTTCCTGCTGCCATAGGAGGATTCGCTGTTGTAACCTGACAGTTGATTCAGGTTTCAGTACACAGTAGACACGACACCTTGGTACTGTCAAACACATCCCCGAACGCAGCAGGCAAAGGAGCCCCGCCATGGCCGGAACAACGCCCGAAGTCGTCATCGTCGCAGCAGCGCGCACACCGCAGGGACGCATCCTCGGCCAACTCGCCACACTCAGCGCCGTCGAACTCGGCACCGCCGCAGTGAAAGCCGCCCTCGAACGCTCCGGAGTCACCCCCGACGACGTCAACGCCGTCATCATCGGCCAAGTGCTTCAGGCCGGAGCAGGCCAGAACCCCGCCCGCCAGACCTCCATCGCCGCCGGCATCGGCTGGGACGTTCCCGCCGTCACCATCAACAAGGTGTGCCTCTCCGGGCTCGCCGCCATCATCGACGCGGCCCGCCTCATCAGACTCGGCGAAGCATCCGTCGTCGTCGCCGGCGGTCAGGAATCGATGACCAACGCGCCGCACATCCTGCCCGGCTCACGCCGCGGCTGGAAATACGGCAGCTTCGAAGCCATCGACGTCGCCGCCAACGACGGCCTCGTCGACAGCTTCGACAAGATCTCCATGGGCGAATCCACCGAACGCCACAACAACAGATTCGGCATCACCCGCGCAGAGCAGGACGACGTGGCCGCCGCATCCCACCAGCGCGCCGCCCAGGCCGCAGCCGACGGCAGATTCGCCGACGAGATCGCCCCCATCGAACTGACCGGACGCAAAGGAGAGACAAGCACCATCGACAGCGACGAAGGCGTACGGCCCGACAGCACCGTCGAAACCCTCGGCCGGCTGCGCCCCGCCTTCGTCACCGACGGCACCATAACGGCAGGCAACTCCTCACCACTCAGCGACGGGGCCGCAGCAGTCGTGCTCACGAGCCGCGACTACGCCGACGCGCACGGGCTCACCGTGCTCGCCGTCGTCGGCGCATCAGGCCAGACCGCAGGGCCCGACAACTCGCTGCACTCCCAACCCTCGAAAGCGATCGCCGCGGCGCTCGGCAGCGTCGGCTGGAACGCATCCGACCTCGACCTCATCGAGATCAACGAAGCCTTCGCCGCCGTCGCCGTACAGTCGACGCGCGACCTCGGAGTCTCAGCAGACGTGGTCAACGTGCACGGAGGCGCCATCGCCCTCGGCCACCCCATCGGCGCATCCGGCGCACGCCTCGTCGTACACGCCGCGCACGAACTCGCGCGGCGCGGCGGCGGCCGGGCAGCCGTCGCACTGTGCGGCGGCGGCGGACAGGGAGACGCGCTGCTGCTGAGCCTGTAGCGGGGGCGCCGGTCTCGAGACGGCACTCCGTGCCCCTCGACCAGCGGGAAACTTGCTGGTTGAGGAGCGAGGAACGAGCGTCTCGAAACCTCACCCGCGAGCAACCCGGTCTCGAGACGGCACTCCGTGCCCCTCGACCAGCAGGGACGGGCCTACAGGATCGAGATCGGCTTGACGATGTCGGCGTAGATGAGCAGCGCGCTCATGCCGCCGAGCAGCACCACGACAGTGAGCGTCAACGGGATCAGCTTCGCCGTGTCGACAGGCCCCGGATCGGGCCGCTTGAACAGCTTGGCGAGGCGACGGCGCAGGCCCTCCCACAGGGCGCCGGCGATGTGCCCGCCATCGAGTGGCATCAGCGGCACCAGGTTGAACACGAGAAGCGCCACGTTCACGGATGCGACGAGGCCCACCAGATAGCTGGCACGCTCGAGCGCGGGGATCGTGTCGATGCTCGTGATCTCACCCGCGATGCGGCCGACGCCGACGACACTGATCGGACCGTTCGGGTCGCGCTCGCCCGGGCCGAACGCCGCCGTGGCGACATCCACAAGCCTCTGCGGCAGGTTCACGATGATGCCGACGACCGCGCCGATGTTCTCTCCGACGTGCGGCAGCACACTCGTCACCGGTTGCTGCTTCATCTCGTAGGCGGCCGTGATGCCCAGCATCCCGACCTCCTCCGTGACAGGCTTGCCGTCGGCGCCGGTCAGCGCCGTTCCGTCCTCGCCGTAGGCGTAGCGTTCGGTCAGATGGGGCGTCGCGACCAGGTCGAGCTGTGCGCCGTCGCGCTCGACGACGAAGTCCAGCGCCGTTCCCGGCGACTCGCGGATGAACCCTGTCGCCTGCTCCCAGGTGTCGATCGGCGTGCCGTTGATGCTGACGATCCGGTCACCCGGCAGGATTCCGGCCTGCGCGCCCGGCGCCTCCGCATCCGTCGGAGCGCACTCCTGACGTTCACTCGTCGCCGGCAGCACGCATTCGCTCACCGCGCCGATCGTCGTACTCACCTGCTGCACGCCGAAACCGCACAGCACGACCGCGAACAGCACGACCGCGATGACCAGGTTCATGAAGGGGCCGCCCGCCATGACGATGATGCGCTTCCAGATCGGCAACCGGTAGAAGGTTCGCTCCTCCTCGCCCGTCTTGACGGTGCCCGCATTCACCTCACGGGCATCCTGCACGAGCGTCTGGAAGAAACCGGTGCTCGCCTCTCTGGCTTTGCCGCCCTCCTTCGCCGGCGGGTACATGCCCGACATGGAGATGTAGCCGCCCAGCGGGATCGCCTTGACGCCGTACTCCGTCTCGCCGCGCTTACGCGACCACAGCGTCGGGCCGAAACCGATCATGTACTGGCCCACACGCACACCGAACAGCTTCGCCGGCAGCAGGTGGCCGAGTTCGTGCAGTGCGATCGACACAGCAAGCCCGATGACGACGATCAGGATGCCCAGGATGTACAGCAGCACGGATTCCACTGCCACAGACTACCGGCGCGAAGCTCGGAGCAGGCTGCGCCTATCCCGCCGAGGCGATGAGGGCATCCGCGGTCGCCCTCGCCTCCCGCTCGGCCTCGAGCACGCCCCCCAGTGAAAGCTCGCCGGGCACATGCTCGTCGACGACACGGGTGACCACGTCGAGGATGTCGAGATAGCCGATGGCGCCCGCGTGGAAGGCGAGGACGGCCTGCTCATTGGCCGCGTTGAAGGCGGCCGGATACGTCAACCCGGCCAGGCCGACCCGCTTGGCCAGGCCCACCGCCGGGAACGCCTCCCCGTCGAGCGGTTCGAAGGTCCACTGCTGCGCCGTCGTCCAGTCGAGCGGCGCCCCGACGCCCGGAACCCTGTTCGGCCAGTCCAACCCGAGTGAGATGGGCAGGCGCATGTCGGGCGGGCTGGCCTGCGCGATCGTGGAGCCGTCGACGAACTCGACCATGGAGTGCACGATCGACTGCGGATGCACGGCCACGTCGATGCGCTCATAGGGCACCCCGAAGAGCAGGTGCGCCTCGATGACCTCGAGCCCCTTGTTGACGAGCGTCGATGAGTTCGTCGTGACGACGAGGCCCATGTCCCAGGTCGGATGCGCGAGAGCCTCCTGCGGTGTGACATCCGCGAGCGAGTCACGACTGCGCCCACGGAACGGGCCTCCGGATGCTGTCAGCACGAGGCGTCGCACCTCCGCCGCTGTGCCGGAGCGCAGCGCCTGCGCGATCGCCGAGTGCTCCGAGTCGACGGGGACGATCTGGCCGGGGGCCGCCGCACCCGTCACGAGCTCGCCTCCGACGATGAGGCTCTCCTTGTTGGCGAGGGCGAGGGTCGCGCCGCTCTCGAGCGCAGCGAGTGTCGGGCCGAGACCGACGGAACCCGTTATGCCGTTCAGCACGACATCCGCCTCGACGGTGCGAACGAGCCGCTCGGAGTCGGCCGCGCCGAAAGCCGTGTCGGCGACGCCGAAGCGCGCCGCCTGCTCCGCGACGAGCTCGCGGTTGCTGCCCGCCGACAGGCCGACCACCTCGAAGCGCCCCGGATTGGCGGCGACGACGTCGAGAGCCTGGGTGCCGATGGAACCGGTCGATCCGAGGATGATGATGCGGCGCACTGTGAACCTCCTGCTTGGCGTTGCTGTGGGGTTGGCGGCGGTGCGCCTATGTCGTGGCGAGGATGTCGATCACGTAGACGAGGGTGTCGGTTCCCGTGATCGAGCCGCTGCTGTCGCCATCCGGCCCGTAACCGTCCTCCGGGGGCACCACGACGAGCATGCGTGAGCCGACCTCCTGGCCGACGATCGCCGCAGTGAACCCGGGCAGGAAGTCGAGACTCGACTGCATCTCAGGGGCGCGATTGCTCCAGTTCTCCTCGAAGAGGAGGCCGTTGCGCCAGAGCAGACCCACGAACTTGACGGCGACATCAGCGCCCTCACGCACCGTGAGCCCGTCGCCCTGCCGCACGGCCGCGATCTGGAGCGTCGACGGTGCTTCGGAGCTGGGAATCGTGACCACCGGCCGCCCGTCGGTGTCATCGACCGCCGGGAGACCCTCTGGCACGGGCTGGGCCGCGCCATCGGCGTAGTCGGATGCCACGGCGACGACATCGAACACGAAGACGATGGCGTCGTCATCGGCCATGCCCCGCGAGTCGACCACCAGCGCCGAGGCCTCAGCGGCGGGAACGACAGCCGCGACGCGAGACCCTGCGGTGCTGCACACGAGCGCCCGCCTCAGACCGAGGACGGCGTCGCCTGCCGCGAGACGGAACACCGTGTTGCCGATCCCCTCCGCCCCGTAGGCGGTCGCCTCGAGCTGCTCCGAAGTGCGGGCGTCGTAGGCCACATAGTCGACGGTGACGAGCGATCCGGCCTCCGCCTCCGGCCCCTCCCCCTCGACGAGCACCGAACGCTCCGTCGTGCCGACGGACAGGCCAGCAGGAAAATCCACCTGAGGCTGCTGGAACAGTTCGGACTCCGCCGTGACCTGCTTCGACGCCGCGCCCTCTGCCGCGCAGACCGGAGCACTGTCGAGGTCCGGCGCCGGCGGGGTCTGGCAGGCCGCGAGCACAGGCGCCAGCATGAGCACCGCAGCAGCGACGGCGAGCGCCCTGCGCACGGGCGTCTTCGTGCCGGCGCTCATCCTTCTTCCACGACGACGCGCGGAACGTGCAGGACAGGAAAGTTAACGGAGGATGCGATGAAGCATTTGCCGCTCGCCTCGCGGTGCGCATCCGTGGCGGCCTCGACCATGCCTTCGTCTGCGACGGTGACGACGGGCCGCAGGGTGACGGAGGTGAAATGCCCGCCGCCGTCGGCGGTCTGCCTCATGGTGCCGACTGCGGCATCCGCATAATCGGTGACGATGATGCCGCGACTGGCGGCGACATGCAGGTAGCTCAGCATGTGGCACTGGCTGAGCGCCGCAAGGAGAAGCTCTTCGGGGTTCCACCGATCCGCATCACCGTGGAAGGTGCGATCAGCAGACCCCTCGATGGGATGCTTGCCGTCGGTCGACAGGGTGTGGTCGCGCCCGTAGGCGCGGTAGTCGCTGGTGCCGGTGCCCCGGTTGCCGGTCCACTGCAGGCTGACCGCATAGTTGTGTTCGAGGTTCACCCCCCAAGCCTACGGCTTCGACGCTAGAACCCCCGCGGCAGCTGGATGCGCTTGACGAGCCCCTGATCGCCCAGCAGCCATGCCCCGCCCGGCTCCCGGCCGAGGGGCGGCGGCACCAGACCCGACCCGGAGAGAGAACGGAATTCGGATGCCGTGCAGCGGTCGAAGAGCAGGGGGGACCTGCGCCGCAGGGTCGCCAGCGCCGCCCAGTGGAGCTGCCACTCCTGTGGATCGGCGACGACGATGCGGGCAGCCTGCTCAGCATCCGGGGAATTCGGCATGGCGGCGGGTACCGCATCCGGGCCTGTGACGCGGCCGGGCGCGACGTGCTCCAGGAGGACGCGTATGGCCTGTGCCCTGGTGCTGATGACGACGAGCGGCCCCTGCGCGAGCGCGCCGAACGGGCACCGCGTGGCGGAGGCGACAGGCAGCATCCGCTCTGCTTCGGGGATCCAGGCGATCTGCAGGCGCCTGCCGCGCCATTGGCCACCACCGGGAGGCAGCTGCGGGTCGTGATCGGCGCCCTCGCCTCCGGCCATGACGTGGTCCTGCCTACTGGGCATCCGCAGAAGGATGCGCGAATCGCACAGGCCGGAGAGCGAGTGCACCGCGGAGGTGAGGCGTCGTGCCGTCATCGCGACGCGGATGCCCCGGCCCCCGCCGTCACGCAGCAACGCCGTGAGCATCTCCATGACGAGCGGCCGCTGCGCGTCGCCGAAGCGCCCGATGAGCGCATCGACGTCGTCGACCAGCAGCACATCGGGCGCGGCGGATTCAGGAGCCGCGCCGGTGAGGCCAGCCAGGGCATCCCACGCCCCCTCGACGTCACCCGGGAGCAGCATCGCTCTCTCCCCGGCAACACCGTGCAGCGCCGCCAGGAGCGAGCTCTTGCCCGAGGACTGCCCGCCGACTGCGAGGAGGTTGCCCTCCGTCGCAGGATGCCAGGCGGCCACCGGCTGGGACTGCTCCTGCGGAAGGTCGCGCAGACCGAACGCGAGGGCGCCCTCGGGAACCTCGGCACCGGCAGCGCGGAATGCCGGATGAGAAGCAGGCAGCACGGCGGGAAGGGGGGCCAGCCACGGCCTGCGAGCCGGCGCGGAGTCTGCCCAGCGCGCGGAGACTGCCGCGGCGTCGGCTGCTGTCGCAATGGCCAGTTGAGCGAGACGAGGCGGGCCGCCCGCGGAGCTCAGATAGGCGCGCCCGATCGGGTGCGGAGGAAGCGCCGCCGCATCCGGAACACCGATGACGGCGGTGCTGTCGGCACCGTTGTTGACGCGCAGGGAGAGCCGCAGGGTGCAGTTGGCCATGACGTTGTCGCGCAGCGCCCCCGCCGGCCTCTGCGTGCAGAGGATGAGATGGACGCCGAGCGAACGCCCCCGGGCGGCCACGTCAGCGAAGAGCGCGTGCAGTTCGGGGAAGTCCGCGACCATGGCCGCGAACTCATCGACGACGACCACGAGCCTCGGCAACGCAGGCCTGCTGCCGGACGCCTCCGCGGCCGCCATGAGCTCGTCGATCGACCGGGCCCCGCGACGCGCGAACACCTGCTCGCGATGGCGCAGCTCGGCGCGCAGGCTCTCGAGGGCTCGCCGCGCCGAGAACGGGTCGAGGTCTGTGATGAGGCCGACACTGTGCGGCAGGGCCTCGACCGCACCGAAGGAGGAGCCGCCCTTGAAGTCGACGAGCAGGAAGGTCACGCGCTCAGGCGGATGCGCCGCAGCCATGCCCAGCACCCAGCTGATGAGCAGCTCACTCTTTCCGCTGCCCGTCGTGCCCCCGACGATCGCATGCGGCCCCTCTGTCACCAGGTCGAGCTGCACCGCGCCATCCGCGGACGCCGCGAACACCGCAGGCAGGCCCGTCACGGGCACGCCACCGGGCGGAGACGGATGCTCAAGGGAGGCGAACGCCACCGAGGCGGGAGGCTGCGGTGCCGCCGCCCCGAGCCCCTCAATCTGCGCCGCTTCGCGGAGCACGCTCGCGAAACGGGCCGCATCGCCCGCCGAGACCAACTCGCCGCGGAGGACGCGAGGGAAGCCAGCCGAGCCCCGCTCAGCAGATTCCATCGACGGATGCCTGAGCAGCGCGATCTCGCCGCCCGCAACGGCCAAGCCCACACGGCAGTCGCGGGGAAGCAGCTCGACACTCTCAGCCAGCGCCACGACGATGCGCAGCCCCGCCCGATCCAGGCGATCCGCTCTCTCCCGCTGCGAGGACAGGAACTCCATACGCCCAGGCTCAGCCACGGAACCGCGATTGTGCGGCAGCGCGTGCGCCCACTCGCCGAAACCCTCCCCGACCCGCAACTCCACGACATCCGGAGACAGCGCCGCCGCCAGCTGCATGATCAGGCCGCGCGCATACGACGATGCCGCGACGCCCCGCCCGCACACGCCGAGCCCGAGCCGGGCATCGAGCAGCACAGGGGCGTCATCGATCGTCGACGCATCCCTCCGAAGCGCCTCAACAACCTCAGTCGCCGCAGCCGGAAGCTGCCCACTGCCATCCTGTCCGCCGCTCAGGGTGATTCCGCTGGGCAGCGTGCCGCGGCCCACGAGCACCGGCAGCGGGCCCGAATCGTGGCGCCATCGCTCAGGGTCGTGCACATGCGCCGCGAGAAGCCCCCGCGGCGACCGCACCGCAGCCGAGAGCCCGACGACGACCGCTTCCTTTGCCCCGGCGATCTGCTCGCGGGTGCCCTCCGCGTCGAGAAGGAAACGCGCGAGCTCGCGTCGGCTCGTACGTCGGGCCTGGAGGCGCGAATCGACGAGACTGCCGATGGCGATCACGGGCCCCAGCACAGCGAACATGAGGGCGAACGGCGAGTGGGTGATCGCCCACATCGCGAGCGAGACGACAACGGGGGCGAGCGTCGCAACGATCGGAAAACGGAACGGCGGTGTCGTCTCGATGCCGCGCGGGAGCGGGATCGAGATGCCACCGCCCGAGTCGAGGCCCACGGCACCGGCGCCCACCATCGCAGGCGATCGTTCGGAAAGGGGTCTGGCCAACTGAGAGGAGATCGTCACGAGACAAGCCCACAGCATCGGGAGCTCACGACACAGCAGCGGCAGGCGAACTGTGGACACTTTGCTCAGTGACTGCCCCGCGCGGAGGGGACGATCAGCTGACGATGAAGAACTGCTCGCCGATCTCGACCCTGCTGCCCCGCACCACGCTGTAGCGTCGCTCGGCCTCGCAGCGCTGCGGCTCCGACTCGGGCGCGCGGACGATCGTGCCGTTGCCCGAGAAACGATCCTTCACCCAGAAAACACCGCCCTGCTGGCCGAACTCGAGGTGCGTCTTCGACACGGAGCGGCCCGTGTCGAGCACGCGCACGAGCTGGTCGAAAACCTCACCCGGCTCGGGCCGCGGGTTGCGACCAATGAGGCCCGTGCCGTACACCGTCACACTCTCGCCCGTACTGAACTGCAACACGAAACGTTCGGCACCCCTCCGGCGCACGATGCGCGTCTCCTCGAGGTCAGCGGCGAGATCGTCAGTAACCTCTGGCGTACTGAGAGGCACGGATGCTCGGGCAGGCTTCGTCTGCGGCGGCGGGATGAGCGCCTCCGGCAGCATCGGAACGGGCAGGCCGGGCGCCGGCAGGAGCGGAACAGCGGCGGCCGCCGGGGGCTCCGGCGCGATCAGCCCGACAGGCGGGAGGAACGGAACGGAGGGCGACGGCGGCAGGGGCGCTATCGACTCACCATCGGAATCATCAGCCCCAGGATCGACCTCGGCAGGCGCATCCGCCATCTCATCGTCCATCTCATCGGCCGCGCCGCGCACCGGGGGCTCCGAGATCGAGGGAGCCGAAGGGATCCGCTCGATGGGCATCGTGAACGCCTGCGTCACAGCGCGCGACACGAAGCCGCATTCGCCGCAGAAGATGTCGCCGGGGCCCAGCAGGTTGCCGCACTGCTCGCAGCGCAGCGGCCAGACGGCCGTGCCGGCGGGGGCGTCGTCGGAGCTTTCGGGCGAGGCATCCGACACTGCCGGCTCCGGCTCGCCCGTGAGATCCAGTTCGTCGTCGAAGTCGCTCAGTACCCAGGAGCTCGAGCCGGCGGGTGAGCCCGGCACGACAGGGGCCGGATGCGCACGCTCAGCAGGAGGAGGGGCGATGAACGGCTGCGAGTCATCAGGGCGGATGCTGCGGGAGGCGGGGCCCGTCTCCTCATCGGCCGGATGCCCGCCAGCAGGGCCAGCCTCGATGCGACGGCCGCATTCCCCACAGAAGAGCGCCCCGCGCGGCAGTCTCGTACCGCAATGACTGCAATTCATGGGAGCCGTCTCTCTCGTGCGAACAACTCCTTGACACTATATCCACCGAGAGATCGGAGCGAGACGAGTGCCTTGAGCCGCTGCCAGCGGGTGCGCCCCTCCCCGAGGCCGGCGCCCAGTTCCCGCACCGCCGTCCACACCTGGATGGCCTCTTCCTCCCTGACCTGCTCGGGAGCGAAGGTGGCACGATCGGCGACGGATGCGAGCACGAGTGGCTGGATGCCGCCCACCGTCTCCGCCACCTCACTGCGGGTCGGCGACGCCGGCGGCGTGTAGCCGTAGTCGATGATGGCATCCTCGAATTCCCGCCAGCCCCCGCTGATCCGCTGGGCCGGACTCGACGCCCTCTGCCGCAGGTGACGTCGCCTCAGCTTCGCGGCGACGATCGCGATGAACGGCGAGAGCAGCACCGCGATCACAAGCAGCGTCACCCCCAGCCCGACGAGGGCCGCCAGCAGGATGGCGAGGAAGGGGTCTTCGACGGGGTCCTCCTCCTGCGAGCTGTCGAGCGGGATCTGGTCGGTGTTGCCGTCGGGCTCCGTCGCCCGGGGCGGCACGGGGGTCTGCGGGCGGGCCACCTGGGCGGGCTCCTCCGGTTCGGCCAACGGGATCTCGCGGACTGGCGGCGTCGGGTCGACCGCAACCCAGCCCTGCCGCAGCGTGTTGACCTCGATCCAGGCGGAAGCATCCGAGCCTCGCACGACGGTCGCATCGCCTGCCGACGAGACAGAGTCGGGAACGAAGCCGACGACGACCCGCGAGGGAAATCCGATGGCCCTGGCCATGAGCGCCGCCGTCACGGCGTACTGCTCCTGGTCGCCGATCATGATCGGATCGGTCAGCAGTTGCGCGATCCGATCCGCCCCGTGGCCGGATCGACTCGGCGGCTCGTCCGCTCCACCGTGACTGATGTAGCCCTCCGTGGCGATGCCTGCGAGCATCGCGCGCAGCCGCTCGCCCGGTGTCGTCGCATCCCGCACCCAGCCGTCGAGGGTCACCGCGAGATCGTCGGGCACGGCGCTCGCCACGGGCACTGTCGCGGTTCCCGGCGCGAGAGAGGCGAGCTGCGAGTCGGCGACCATCGGAGTGACGACAGCGTCGAGCTCATAGCCGCTGCCTTCGCCGAGCCCGTCGAGCGCAACGGCGGTGCCGCTCACGTCGTTGTAGAAGAACGAGTTCTTCAGCCCCGAGGCATCCGCCCCGACGAAGTCGATCGTCTGCAGCTTTCCTGCCGTGGGCACCCAGATGCCCTTGTAGCCGGTGATGACGATGTCGAGTGTGACGTGCTCCCCGTCGATCGCAGACTGGTCGATGCTCGTCGGAACCCGAGTGAACGAGCCAGACTCGCTGCTCGTCTGCTCGCTCCCGACCGAGAACACGACACCGTTGTAGGTGTCGAGCGTCGCGATGCGCAGCCGCCCTCCCTCAGGAAGGCCGCTTGCGGTGAGCATGGCGGCATCGGCCGTGCCGGGCTGCAGGTACCGTCTGAACGCACTGAGGGGGCTCGCATATTCCTGCGGGTCGAACGGCCGCTCGACGGTGTCGCGCAGCACGACGCGCTCCCTGCTCGGCGGGGCCAGGCTGACGGCGGCCGAGCCGGTGCCGACGGCGATGGCGAGAATGACGACGGCGGATGCGACGGCACGAATCCCGCCGGAGCGCTCCGCGGTCTCGAGGGGGGCGGCGCCGGTTCCGGGCGTCGTCGCAGCGAGCGCCCTGATGGCATCCCGTCTGCGCTGCCACCGCCACCAGGCGAGCGTGCCGAGCACGGCGACGAGAAAGCCCAGCACGAGCGGCATGGCGAAGGGGAGCTCCTTCGGGCCGAAGAGCAGGCCGACCAGAAGCACGGCGCTCGGAAACAGGGCCGAGAGTTCGCCGAATCGCGCTCGCAATGCTGTGGAGAGTCCGCCGACTGTGGCGACGAGGATGAGCAGGAACGCCGGGACCAGCAGTCCCTGGTACGTGCCCACGGGCAGCGTTATCGTGAGCAGCTGCTTCCAGCCGAGCGCCGCTCCCGTGACCAGCTCGAGCAGGCCGTCGAGCGTGGGAAGCACGCCGTAGAGCGCGAGCTCTGGAACGGCGAAGGGAACGCCGAACACGGCGAAGACGATGAGCGTCAGAAGGAGAACCACAGGGCTCGGCCACCGGAAGACGGCACCGAGCAGAGCAATCGCGCTGCCCAGCACGATCGTTCCGACCGCCATGATGATGAACTGCGGATGCTCATAGATCGGCCAGAATGCGGTGACCGCGATGGCCAGGCCCACCCAGAACGTCGCCGTCGCCACGACGACGAACGCAGCCCTCTGCCGTCTCGGCCGCCTCATGAGGTCGCCGCTTTCGCGAGGCTCTTCTGGAGGTCCTCGAGGAACCCGATGGTGAGCACACTGAGGCCGGTCACCCGGCGAAGCCCGGGGACGGTGTCCGGATCGCATACGACCGCAACAACCTCGACCCCGGCCGGGAATCTGGTCGATGCCGCGCGCAGCTCTCCCGGGGTAGGCATCGAGCCGCAGACGAGGAACGCCACGGAGATGCCGCTCACCTGCTCTGCGGCGACCCTGGCGACATCGGTGAGCCCGAGCGCAGACTCCTCGTGGTCAACGATGGAGAGGTCGTCGAGGAGCCGTGAGGGGCTGAGGGTGCTGAGCGAGCGCACCGCGAAGACTTTGCGCTTGGCGAACTCTGGCGTCGTCGCGCTCGTGACGACCGAGAGGTTGCGCACATCCCTGATGGCCCGGATGCCGAGCGATCCCGCGACGCTGACGGCCATCTCGAACTCGGCGTCGTCGGCGTAGTCGGAACTGGCCCGGCTGAGCGCGATGACGAGGTGGCTGCGCCTCGTCTCCTCGAACTGCCGCACCATGTAGGTGCCCGTCTTGGCCGTGCTCTTCCAATGGATGTTGCGGCGCTCGTCGCCACGCGCATACTCGCGCAGGGCGTGGAAGGCGACGTCGCTGCTGGTGATGTCTCGGGTCGGGTTCCCTTCGAGGTCGCGGATGAACCCTGTGCTGGTGCTGGGGATGGCGATTGTGCGCGGATGCACGAACATCTCGTGCTGATCGGTCCAGGCAAGCTCGCGGCGGACGAGCCCGATCGGGTCGGCCCGCACCGTCCTGACGGGGCCGACGACGAGCATCCCGCGCCGGCCTGTGGGAATGGCGAACTGGTGTTCGACGGATGCGCCGGCGGCGAGACCGGGGAGTGCCAACTCGGCGATGCCCGGCCCGATGGGCACCTCGGCCTTGGCCCCAAAGATACGGTGGCGGCTCGGGTTCGCGATCGAGACGACCCCGGATGCCTCCTCCCCCACCGCGACGCGGCTGTGGGGGAGCTCGAGCGTGATCGTGAATGCGTTGCGTCCGACGAGGTAGACGATGGCGACGAGCAGCAGCACGAGGCCCGTGTAGCCCACGGCGACGAGCTCCGACCAGCCCGCCGTGTATCCCCAGACGAGGCTGAGGGTGACGACCGCGGCCATGACCCAGCCGAGCGTCGTGACGACGGAGCCCACCCTGCCCGCGACGGTCCGGATGACGGCGCTGATGCCGCGGGCGGAGCGCACGACGGCCACGATGACGTCGGCGAGCATCCCGTCGCGGTTGCCGACGATGCGGGTACGGGCGTTGCTGAGGCCGACCGTCGAGGTGTCGAAGAGGGTGTCGGAGCGCAGCGACGTCGTCGAACCGTGCACTCGGGAGTGCTGCCGCGAGTTCGTCGTGCCGGCGCCGTGCGTCCTCGTCGGCGGCGTCGACCTGGGCGTCACAGCGCCTTCTCGGTCATGAAGGGCCGTTCGGTCATGCGTTCCGTCCGGTCACGAGGCCTGCCTGTCGCCGGGGGGCGCGGTCTCCATCAGGATCTGTGCCATGACGCTCGACGTGGTGACGCCGTCGAATTCCGCCTCGGGGTCGAGCACGAGCCGGTGGGCGAGCACGGGCTCCGCAAGCGCCTTGATGTCGTCGGGGATGACGTAGTGACGCGCGGCTGCGGCGGCGAGGGTCTTCGCGCTGCGGATGAGGGCGAGCGCGCCGCGCACGCTGGCGCCGAGACGCACCTCCGTGGCGGTGCGCGTCGCCTCGACGAGTCGGGAGACGTAGTCGTTGATGGCGGGGTCGACATGCACGGTGCGGGCCAGCGCACCCATCTCGATGATCGTCGCGGCCGAGACGATCGCGGCAACGGGGCTCTCGTGCGCCTTGATGCCTGCCCCTTCGAGGATGCGCAGCGTCGAGGCATGGTCGGGGTACCCGATCGACGTCTTCATCAGGAAGCGGTCGAGCTGGGCCTCGGGCAGCCGGTAGGTCCCCGCCTGCTCGATGGGGTTCTGGGTGGCGATGACCATGAAGGGAGCGCCGACCGGATGAGTGACACCGTCGACGGTGACCCGCCCCTCCTCCATGACCTCGAGGAGGGCGGCCTGGGTCTTGGGGCTGGCACGGTTGATCTCGTCGGCTAGCACGATGTTGGCGAAGATGGGCCCGCGGTGGAACTCAAACTCGGCCGAACGCTGGTCGTAGATGCTGACGCCGGTGATGTCACCAGGGAGCAGGTCCGGGGTGAACTGCACTCGGTTGCTCACGCCGTCGACACTCTCCGCGATGGCGCGGGCGAGCGAGGTCTTGCCTGTTCCGGGGAAGTCCTCCAGCAGCAGGTGTCCCTCACTGAGGAGCGCGGTGAAGGAGAGCTTGATGACGAAGGACTTTCCGAGCAGCACCTGTTCGACGTTGGCGACAAGCCTGTTGAAGATGTCGGAGAACCAGGCAGCCTGCTCGGGTGTCATCGTCATTCGTTCGTCTCTCCTGATCGGTAGTTCATTCGTCTCAGCCGCCCGGCGTCGCCCCCGGGGTGGCCCCGGGCGGCGGTGTCGGTGTCGGTTCCGGTGTCGGTTCCGGGGTCGGCTCAGGTGTCGGTTCCGGTGCCGGCTGGCACTGGGTCTGACCCCATTGTGGGTCCTGATACACCGAAGTGCCGGCAGTGACTGTCGCCTTGATGCGGACTCCCGAGGCGGTGAGCGGGACTGTCTCGCCCTCATGCCACGTATGGAAGACGCCGGAGTAGACGCCCAGCAGGCCGTAGTCGACCGCGTAACCGACGGTGATCTTCGGAGATCCGTTGTTGTTCGGCGGAGCAGCAATGAAGGGCTGCCCGGCCAGGCAGCTGGGAACGGATGCCCGCGTCGCCACGGGCGTCGCCGTCAGGGTCACGGAGGGCCCGCAGAAGTCGGTGCTGGTGTCCCGGCAGCCGCGCACCTGCAGTGACACGGGCGTGCCGTAGACCGCGCTGTTGGCCGCAGAAGTGACGAATCCGGAGGTGGGAACGGCCTGCCATGCTGCGGAGCCCAGACGGTATTCGTAGCGTGTGGCGACGCCGGATACGACGCCGAGGCCGCCGATGCGCACGTCCCAGTTGCCGGACGACTGGTGTTGGACCGTGGGAAACTCGGGATCGACGGTCGCCTTTCCGGGCGCCTTCCGGCTCTCGACCTGGCCGGAGACCGCCACCGAGCAGAAGTAGCCATTGTCGGAATAGACGGCGTAGACGTATTTTCCGCCGTCGGCGGCGTCGGTGTCGATCCAGCCGCTTGCCGTGGCTCCCGCGATCGCACCGGGCTTGCTCCCCGTCTCACAGGATGCGGGAATTTCGCCGCCCGCGGCGAAGCGCGCGATGCTGTAGCTTCCGGTTGCTGCGCCGTTCCAGGTCGAGGCGCCCGTCCAGGAGACCTGGATTCGGCCATCCGATCCGAGAAGCACGCCGCCGAGGCCCGTGACGGGGGTCGGATGTCCGACAGCACGGACGATCGCCACCCCTGACCTGTTCCACCCCTCGGCGTCGACCTGCGCCGAGTTCATGGCAACGACAGTCACCTGGTATTCCTCGCCAGGCTGGATCAGCCCGTCCGCCGTCGTCTGCAGGCGACTCGCCCCCCTGCCCACCGGGATGTCCCGCTGGCCGACACCCGGTCCGACGATGCGCACGGTGTACCCGGCGACCTCCGTTCCGGGATTCGGATCGGCGACAGGGGTCCAGGAGATGACGATCTCGCCGGGCCTTCCTGTGGACGGCACCGCGTTGACGCCGGTCGGAGCGGCCGGGAGATAGTCCGCTCGAAGCGGCTGGCTCGCCATTCCCGGCGCCGATGAGCCGATCGAGTTGCTCGCGATGACGCTGAACTCGTACACGGCCCCGATTGTCAGGTCGTCGAGCCTGCACAGCTGCTGCGTGCCGCAGTCCTTGCGGTAGTCCCCCGCGCTGCTGACAATCTCGTAGCGTGTGATCGGCGAGTTGTTGAAGGCCGGCGGCGTGATCCTGAGGGTGATGGCGCCATTCGTGTGGCCCTCGGTCTTGACGGGCGCGATGGGCGCATCCGGAACATCCTGCACCGAGATCGTGACCCTGCCCCAGACGTAACGATCCGGGTCGCCCGTCGCGTCCGCGACCTGGTACTGGAGCTGCGTGTCTGCAGGAACGGCATTGGATGCCACCGCGACGGAGAGCCTGCTCCTGTCGGTGCTCGGCACGATGGTGACGCCGTCGGGCAGTGCGCCTCCGTCGATACCGCGGATCGCGACGACCGTGAGCGGCTTATTCGGGAAGGGGTTGGTCGCGCTGTCGTTGCTGAGCACGTCGATGACGGTCGACGAGCCCCTGGGAGTGACCGAAGCGTCGGGCGCCGGCCTCGCGAGAGGTCTCGTGGAGGCGACGACGCGCAGCGCGATCGTGCCCGCTCGGCCTTCGCTGAGGTCATCCCTCACACCGAGCGCGATCGTCGTCTCGGAGCCCTTGACCGTGCCGACATCGGCCTTCAGGGTCAGCGTGCTCCCCCGCAGCGTGTAGCTGAAGCCCGTCGGCAATGGTTCGAGGACCCGGTAGGCGAGCTCGTCGAGGTCGTCGGGGTACGGGTAGCTCGTGAGCCTGAGCAGGTCGAGCTCCTTCTCCTCGCCCGGCTCGAACTCGATGCTGCCACCGGTGAAGGCCGGCGGCTGGTTCTCGCGGGGCGTCACCGTTATGGGCAGCACGAGCGTCGCCGTGTGCGCCCCCGGCTCATCCGCATTCGCACCATCCGTGACCTCGAACGAGATCGAGGCAGGCCCGAAGTACCTGTCGGCAGAGGTGAAGACGAGGGTGTCGGAGTCAAGAACCAGGCTGTCACCGTTCGAGTGCGTGGCCCGCACGGTCGTGGTGTCGGTGAGCCGCACCTTCCGCCCGCCGACGGCGACGACATGGTCGTTGATGTCGATCCTCAGCTGCGACTCGCTGGCGACCGTCAGCCGTGGCGCGCGGCGGTCGAGCTGCGGGAGCGCGTCGTCGTGACCGGGCACCCGGATGAAGGCGTACGAGACCACCTGCGCGTCGTCGGGGTGCACGATCGCGAAGGGGATGATCTGGCTCCTGTCGCCGATCTGCACCGTCACCCGCTTGTCGCGCTCGACGGTGGCGGATGCCCGATAGCCGTCGAGCAGGCGGATGCCGAGACTCGAGACCGGTCCGTCGGCGAAGAACACCCGCTCGAGCACGTCGATCGTGATGGAGTCGCGGTCGAGGATGTCCGACAGCGTGAGTACGGTGTCGGATGCGATCGGATACGCGAGCGGCGCATCCGGGTCGACGACGACGGTCACGAAGTTGGAGCTGCTCCCTCCGAACTCGTTCTCGATCGTGTACACGAGCCCGTAGCGGCCCGCGAGAGCCGGCGGGGTCACCTCGACGACCTCGCCCACGATCTCCGCGCTCGTCTCGGCGTCGTTGGGCTCGACGGAGACGACGCTGAGTGCGCTGCCGTCCGGGTCGGAGTCGTTCAGCAGAACCTGGACCCGCACCGCGCCGCCGGGCCTCGTGACGACCTCGTCGGCGGTCGCCACAGGGTTGCGGGCGCCCTCGATGGGCGGGCTGATGCCCACGCGCACCCGGCCGGTCGCTCGGGCGCCGAGCGCGTCGATGACGGTATAGCTGAAGCTGTCGGTTCCTGCCGAGTAGCCGCCCGCCTCGTATTCGATGAAGTCGCTGCCGACCTCGGTGACGGCGCCCTTCTCCGGGTTGCTCTCCTGCCCGAGCAGTTGCACCGAGTCGCCGTCGGGGTCGATGCCGCTGAGTGGGATGCGGATGCTCACCCGTTCACCCGCAACGACCCGTGCAACCGTGGTCACCGGCGCGGGCGGATTGTTGGTGGCCTCGACGGCCTCACGCACGGCGATCCGCACCTGCGCCTGCGCCGCCTGCCCGTCGGGCCCGAATATCTCGTAGACGGCCGTGAAGTTTCCGGTCTGGTTCGACGCGAGATAGCGCAGCTTGTTTCCGGATGCGAACAGCAGGCCGGCCCCGCTCTTCACCTTCGCCGAGAGCACCGGGTTGAGTTTCAGTTCCTCGCCGTCGGGGTGCAGGTCGTTCGCCAGCACCGGGATGTCGATGGTGTCGCCGACGCGAACCGTGATGCTGTCGTCGGTCGCGACGGGCGCCTGCAGTTGCTCCGGCTGCGCGATCTCGATGACGGTGACGAGACCCTCCGCCTCGGCCAGG
Source organism: Homoserinimonas aerilata (assembly GCF_006716125.1). NCBI lineage: Bacteria > Bacillati > Actinomycetota > Actinomycetes > Micrococcales > Microbacteriaceae > Homoserinimonas > Homoserinimonas aerilata. Next base: position 1,654,011 of record NZ_VFOM01000001.1, read on the forward strand.
CCGTTGGTCACGCGATAGCCGAACGACACCGGCCCGGAGTCGAGCGGCGCGACAAGGGTAATTCGGATCGACTTCTGGTCGAGAACATCGGCGCGCACTCCCGCCGCAGGGTCGAGCCCCGTCAGACCCGTGACCATCAGCACGCCGCCGGCGGGGTCACTGTCGGTGAGGGTGACGTCGATCGTCTCGCTGCTCAGCGTCTTGACGAAGACCGTCTTGGGGATCGTGACCGGCTTGCTGCTCGCATCCGGTGGCGTCTCGACGTCGATGCGCACGAGACCCGTCACCGTCTGCGAGCCATCGGTGACGACATATTCGGCGTAGAAGCTGCGAACCTGGGTGCTCGAGAAGCGGAAGGTGCCCCTGTCGTAGTTGGGCACGATCGTCGCCCCCGTCTTGGCGGGCACCCCCGTGAGCCTGAGCGTGCCAGAGCCACCGCGCACATGATCGAGCGGCGACACACGAACCTCACTGCCCGCGTACGCTCGCACCACGAAGGGGTCGGCGATGAGCGGCACCTCGCCCTGAGGGCTGACCGTGATCGACAGACTGCCGGATGCCTCCGCCATTCCGTCGGAGACCTGCAGCGCGACGGAGCGAAGCGAACCGGCCGCGCCGCCCTCCTGGAAGACCACGGCCCCCTCCGGCTTGTGGCTGACCAGATCCGGGCTCGCCGTCGTCGCCGATGTCAGGTAGAAGGCGTCGCCATCCGGGTCGATCCAGTCGCCGAGCACATTGCTGGTGACGCGCCCGCTCTCGGCGACGAGCGTGCGGCTACGACGCAGCTGTACGGGCGCGGAGTTCTCGGCAGGGCTGCGCACCGTCACCGTCACCGTCGTCGAAGCGGAACCACCACGACCGTCGGTCACCGTGTAGCCGAAACCGAACGAGCCGGATGCCGTGTCAGCGAGTGTGAGCTGAATCTCCTGCCGGTCGCGCACCAGCTCGAGACGGCCGAGCTCCTCGTCGATCTCGGTGACCTCAGAAATGACGAGCACGTCGCCGTTCGGGTCGTAGTCATTCAGGAGGACAGGCAGAACTGTCGCGCGGCCGGGCCGGGCGCCGAAGTCATCGGCCACCGCGACCGGCGGCATCTGCACCTTCTCGTATTCGGGCACGCTGTCGACGTCGTTCTGCTGAACCTGCTGCTGGTCCTCCTCGACCGTGATCAGCTCGTCCCAGTTGTCGATCGACTCGCCACCCTGCTGCACCGCCCAGGTGGCACCGGTGGCGGGCTCGTTGAGCAGAACCCTGTCGCCGTTCATGGCGAAGGCGAGACGAGCTCCGGATGTTCCGCCGAGTTCGAGAGTCACGGGAGCCTGCCCGGGGCAGTCACGCCAGGCGGTCCCGTCTCCCCAGGCCGCGTACGTGCATCCGTCAAGCACCACCGGCTGGGCGACGGCGCTGCTGCGGCCCTCGAGAAGCCTCACCGGGTCGGAGCCGTCGAGCGGCACGGAGAGCAGACCGCTCGTGTAGGCGATCACGACGGCGCTCGCGTCGGGTCCGGGCTGCTGCAGCACGGGGCTCTGGCCTGCATCGATCAGCCCGTCGAGCGGCACGAGCTCGCCGTCGATCCAGGCGTGCCGGGAGGAGCTGTCGAAGAGGATGACATGATCGCCCACCGCGGTCAGCTGCACACCGGCGCCGGTGTCGCCGAAGGCGAGTTGCTGCGTCTGGGTTCCCGAGCCGACCCCAAGAGCGTAGAGCTGGCCCGTATCGGGCGAGTAGGCGTGGATGACTCCGTCGACCCCCACCGCGAGCGTCGAATTGCGGCCGAGGCTGAGTGTCGCCTCCCCTGAGACGTCGAAGGAGGAGAGATCCTGAGCGGGCATCATCCACACCTCGCCGGTGCCCTCGGCATGGATGACAGCGCTGTCGCCCGCGAGATACACCTTCGGAGACTCGGTGGGCAGTGCGGCGCTGTCGAGCACCTCAGACGTCGCCGGGTCGACGATGTCGACGCGCGTGTTCGCCAGGTCAAGCAGAAGCACTGTCTCGCCGCGCTGCACGACATCGAGATCACTGCCGGCGCTCTGCACGACCGTGTTGAGCTGCATGATCTCGGTGTTTGCGCGCCCGATGACCTGGCTTTCGCCGTTCGCCACCCAGACGGATGCGTCACCCAGGTCGAGCCGTTGCGCCCGGTAGCCGCCCGACGCGACGGCGACGGCGGCGATGAGCGCCACGATGACGACAATGCTGCCCGTCGTCATGGCCAGCGATCTGTGGCCGAGTATCCAGCGCCAGGTCTTCGAGAACGTCATGGCAGGAACGATGCGCACTTCTGGTTGCTGAGCGGGCCGTTCACTCCTGCACGGTTGACCGAGACCGTAATGCACACGAGATCACCGGGGTTGCCGTCAACGGCGAAACGCGGCGCCCGCTGGATGCTGCGCTCACCGTCTGCCGTCTCGATCTGGTAGGAGTCGCCATCCTGCAGGCCCGGATCGGGCCAGTTGAACTCCATCCGGCCCTGCCGCTCATCGGCCTGGATGTCGGTGACGGTGGGGATCGAGGAGGTGTTCGTCTTGATGAGCACATAGGTTGCCGTCGCGGCGAGCGCGATCACCAGAACGGCGGATGCCACGAGGATCCAGGCGAGCGTCTGCATCCGCCCGCTCGGGGGCGTGGGCGCCGCGGTGCCGGTGCTGCTGCGCGGCCCTCCGTCGTCGAGGCGCGGGGTCACGGTTGAGGCTGTTCCCCGCCTGCGCCGCCGTCCGGGCGAATCAGGAACGGCGGCAAGCCCTCGCACCCGCGTGCGATCCTCCAGATCGGAGACAGTGGCGAGCGCCCAGTCATCCATGGCGACCTCGATGGGCGTCTGCGGCAGGCCGAGTTCTGACTCGATCGCCTGGAACTCGTGCACGAGTTCCAGCACCGAGCCCGGCCGGTGCTCAGGATTGCGCGACATGCCACGCCTGAGCGCCTCCTCAAGCCCGCGCGGCACATCGGAGCGCCCGATCGGCTGCACCTTGCCCTTGCTGATGCGCCCGATCAGGTCGGCCGACTTGTTCGACTGCCCCGCCAGCTCGAACGGCGAGCGCCCCGCCAGCAGCGAATACACGGTTGCGGAGAACGACCACACCTCGGCGGCGATGGAGCCGGAGCTCTCATCGAGCAGCACCTCGGGAGCCGACCACGGGATCGACATCCCCACAGCATCCTGCGATTGCGTTCCGCCGAGGGTCGAGGCGATACCGAAATCGGAGAGAACCGGATGCCCGTAGGCGGTCAGCAGGATGTTCGACGGCTTGATGTCGCGGTGCAGAACGCCGGCACGGTGCGCCGTCTCGATGGCGCTGCCGATACGCACGGCGATGCGCAGAACCTCGGCGACGGGGATGCGCTCGCGCCGGTAACGCTCACTGAGCGCTGAGGAACACATCTCCATGACCAGATACGGCCGGCCATCCGAGGAGACGCTCGCCTGGTAGACCGTGAGGATCGACGGATGCGAGCTGAGCTGCGCCATGAGATTGGCCTCGGCCTGGAACATCTGACGCACATGATCGTTGACGACCTCGCTGAGCAGAACCTTCACCGCCACCTGGCGGCGCGGCATGTTCTGCTCGAAGAGGAAGACATCGGCGAAGCCGCCGGAACCGAGGATGTGCATGTGACTGAAGCCGGGCAGCACGGGCGGCTGAGACGGCAAGCGTCGCGCCATTTCTGCCCCCTAAGCCGATTCGATCGTCATCTCACCCGCGAGCGACCGCTCCGTCATTGTCGGCGATCGCTTCGCTCTCGTGGTGCGAATAATCATTGTAGGCCAGCAGCTATCGGGCTTTCCGGGCAGAACTCCCGATCAGCGCACGCATTCACCCCCCGTTCGGGGGTCAGGTGTTCGGCTCCTCCTGGTGCTCGGCGCCAGACGCCGGGCGACGGGGAATGGTGTCCCCCTCCTCGTCGGCCTCCTCATCACTGTCAGCCTGAGCGTCGTCCGCGACGTTCGCCGACTCCGCCCCCGGCTCAGGCTGCGGCGCCGCGACAACCTCGATGACGACGACCGTCACATTGTCGCGGCCCCCCGCATCCAGTGCTCGCAGCACGAGCTCCTCTGCGACCTGCGCGACGGTGCCGTCGCCGCAGAGGATCTCACGGATGCGTGCAGAGTCGAGCTCCTTGCTGAGACCGTCGGAGCACAGCAGCAGACGCATTCCGGTGCGCAGGGGCAGCAACCAGTAGTCGGGAACCGCATCCGCGTTGAAGCCGACGGCCCGCGTGATGATGTTGCTGTCCGGGTGGTGCTCGGCGGCCTCAGCCGTGATCATCCCCGCGTCGACCAGCTCCTGCACGACCGAATGATCGACCGTGACCTGACTCAGCTCTCCGCCCTCCGCGAGGTACACGCGCGAGTCGCCCACATTGAACACCGACCAGAACGGCTGGCCGTCGATGACCCTGAGGCTCGCCCCCGTCGCGGTCGTGCCGACGCCGAGGTGGGCCTCATCCGCGACACGCGTGATGTCCTTGGTCGCCTTCCTGAGCGCCCGCTCGATGACATCCTCCTCGGCGAAGTCGCCCGTCGCCGCCTCGGCGATGCGCGTCACAACGGCATCGCTCGCCAGGTCTCCGGCCGAATGCCCGCCCATGCCGTCGGCGACGGCGAAGAGGGGAGGGCTCACGACATAGCTGTCCTCGTTGTGCTGACGTCGGTGGCCCGTGTCCGTCTCTGCAGCCCAGGCAAGCTCGATGACCTCGCCGTCCCTGCCGGGCAGGGCCACGCTGTGGCCTGTGGTGTTCTCGCCGATCGCCGTCACAGTGTCGGCCTCTCATTCATGGTGACCGCGCTCGACGGCCATCCGGTGATCTGTACTGGCAGGATCTCGATCCGGTTCCCGTCACCGATGTCGATGACCGATCCGGGTGTCGCCACGATCGACTCGCCCGGCCGCAGCTTACGCGGGAGCGACCCCGGCAGCACCACGACGGTGCCATTGGTGGAACGGTAATCGGTGACCACGACCGAGGAGCCCTTCTGGCGCAGCTCCAGGTGGGTGCCCGAGACCTCCTGCAACGGCGACGGCACCCGCACGAGGCGCGGACGCGCCACAAGGGGGACGCGCGGCAGGCTCGGGCGACGACCGATCAACGCCGGGCGGTCGAGCCCGATCGGCTCATGGCTGTTCACGGTGAAGCGATACCAGTTCGGCACGATGGGCGGCGGCTCGGGCGGAGCCTCGACCAGCGCGGGCGGCTCCACCGGGGGCGGTTCCAGCGCGGGCGGCGCCAGCACAGGCGGCTGCTCCGCCGCGATCGTGCGCGGCAGCGTCGATCCGGGCGCCTGGCGCGGTCGGATGACGGTGTCGTCGTCGAGCAGCGCACGCACGCCCTCTTCACCCCTCGCGGGGCGGATGATGGTGTCCTCTGTGTCGTGCTCCACCCGTCAAGCCTAAGCGCCGGGCGCCACGTACGATCGACGGCTCACGCGAAGATCCGAGAGATCTCCGCGACCTGCTCGGCGGAGGGGCGCCAGGCGGAGGCCGCGTGCGCGTTCCTCCAGACCTGCTCCGGCGTCGTCGCGCCCGCGATGACGCTGCTCAGCCCCGGCTGCGCGAGGAGCCATCCGAAGGTGCCCTCCAGCATGCCGACGCCGTAACCGTCGAGCAGCGCCTCATACTCCTCGATCGCATCCCAGGGGGCGCCCTCCAGCAGATGCGGACGCTGCCTCATGATGCGGCTGTCCGCCGGGCCGCCGCTCCTGCTGAACTTGCCCGTGAACAGGCCGTTGTAGAGCGGGAAGAACGGAAGGAATCCGAGCCCGTAGGCGTTGACCGCCGGCAGCACCTCCCGCTCGACGTCGCGCGTCAACAGGTTGTACTCGTTCTGCGCGGAGACGAACCGCGGATGCCCGTGCAGGCGGGCCGTGAACTCGGCCTCGGCGATCTGCCATCCGGCGAGATTCGAATGCCCGATGTACAGCACCTTGCCCTCGCGGATGAGCTCGTCGAGAGCGTCGAGGGTCTCCTCGACGGGCGTCAGCGGGTCGGGCGTGTGCAGCTGGTAGAGATCGATGCGGTCGGTCTGCAGACGGCGCAGTGAGCCCTCGACCGCCTGCCTGATGTAGCGGCGCGAGCCTTTCGCACCCCAGTGCGTGATCGGCGAGTCGTAGTCGGCGTTGCCGAACTTCGTCGCGAGCACGATCTCATCCCTGTGGCCCTTCAGGGCGTGACCCATCATCTCCTCGCTGCGCCCGTACGAGTAGCCGTACATGTCGGCCGTGTCGAACAGCGTCACCCCCGCGTCGATCGCGGCGTGGATGACAGCGGTCGTGCCCACCTGACCCTCCGTCGCGCTGCCCGGCCTGCCGAAGTTGTTGCAGCCGAGCCCGATGGTGCTGACGCGGAGGCCCGACGGGCCCAGGTTGCGATATTCGATGGCGGGCGCGTCGGATGGGGCGAATTCTGATGTCATGCCTCCCATTGTGCTGTGTGCCGCTGGGCGACGGCCACATCGGAGCCTCGGGGCGCGACTCCGGCATCCGTCTCCTGCCTGTCTCGATTGTTACCCTCTGCGGCTGCCCGCCCAGATCCGCCTGTTATTCTGTGCTGGTTACTCTGCGCCGGCCTCGGGGGCCGCGTCGGCGGAGGCAGGCGGGCGCCGATCGGCAGACGGCGAGCATCGGCAGGCAGGGAGCATCAGTGGCGTTGTACGACGAGGGCGATTCGCCGCGCCGACCGCGACGCACCCGCTCACGCGCCCGCACCGTCGTCTCCAGCCTCGTCGGCACGGCCATCATCGCTGCTGTGGCATTCGCCGGAATCTGGGTCGTCAACAACCCGCAGCCGCTCATCGATCAGGTGACGGTGTGGCAGTTCGAGCCGGATGCCGTCATCGCCGGCCATGCGGAACGCCTGCAATTGAGCGACCACGGCCGCTTCCTCTACTACGCCAGCAACCCCGTCGTGAGCGGCGCGGATGCCTTCGCCACCGAATGCCCCAAGAATGACGACGAGCAGGAGTTCGGCATCCTGGGCTGCTACCTGCCCAAGGACAAGACGATCTTCCTCTTCGACGTCACCGATGAGCGGCTCGACGGACGCGAGGAGGTCGTCGCGGCCCACGAGATGCTGCACGCCGCCTGGGATCGCCTCAGCGACGACGAGCGCGAGCACCTCGGCACCCTGCTGGAGGCCGAGTCCGCCAAGCACATGGGCGACGAGGAGTTCGCGAAGCGCATGGACTTCTACGCGCGGATCGAGCCGGGTCAGCGTCACAACGAGCTGCACTCCATCATCGGCACGGAGATCGCGGATGTCTCCCCCGAGCTTGAGAAGTACTACTCGCAGTATTTCGTCGACCGCGACGTGGTGACGGGCCTGCACGCAGCATCCAACGCCGTCTTCGTCGAGCTGCAGAGACAGTCGGATGCCCTGGTCCAGCAGATGACGGCGCTACGGCAGTCCACCGAGGCCGACTATGCGAGCTATGTCTCGGGTTACGACGAGCTCAACAGCGACATCCGCACCTTCAACAGGCGCGCCGACAGCAGCTTCTTCGCCTCGGAGGCCGCGTTCACCACCGCCAGGACGTCACTGATGGAGCGCAGGGACGAGCTGGATGCCCTCTACGCCTCGGTTCTGGAGCGTCAGGACCAGTACGACGCGCTCGCGTCGCAGCTCGGGCAGCTCAACGCGACCTCCGCCGAACTGCAGCGCGGCCTCAACATCGGCGGCGCGGCCGGCACCGAGGCGCCGCAGTAGCCCCTCCCGCACTTCTCTGCGCTCGTGAGATCTCGAGTTGCCCACTTTCGGCCCCGAATCTCTGCGAAAAGAGGGCGAAAGCGGGCAACTCGACGGCTGGAGCCTCAGTACCCTTCGGTGACCGGGCCCGCGAACTGGGCGTTGTACAGCCTGAAGTAGGCGCCCTCCGCGGCGAGCAGCTCGCCGTGGTTGCCCTGCTCCACGATCGTGCCGTTCTCCATCACGAGGATGAGGTCCGCATCGCGGATCGTCGACAGCCTGTGCGCGATCACGAAGCTCGTGCGGTCGGAGCGCAGCGCCTTCATGGCGTGCTGCACGAGCACCTCGGTGCGCGTGTCGACCGAGCTCGTCGCCTCGTCGAGGATGAGCACGCTCGGGCGGGCGAGGAACGCACGCGCGATGGTCAGCAGCTGCTTCTCTCCCGCGCTCACGTTGCTCGCCTCGTCGTCGAGCACCGTGTCGTAGCCGTCGGGCAGGGTGTGCACGAAGCGGTCGACGTAGGTGGCCTTCGCGGCGTCCATGATCTCGTCCTCCGTGGCATCCGGACGGCCGTAGGCGATGTTGTCGCGGATGGTGCCGCCGAACAGCCAGGTGTCCTGCAGCACCATGCCCATGCGCGAGCGCAGGCCGTCGCGCGACATGGTCGCGATGTCGACGCCGTCGAGCGTGATGCGCCCCGAGTTCAGTTCGTAGAAGCGCATCATGAGGTTCACGAGCGTCGTCTTGCCCGCGCCCGTCGGCCCGACGATCGCGACCGTCTGGCCCGGCTCGACCGACAGGTTCAGGCCCTCGATGAGGGGCTTCTCCGGGCTGTAGCTGAACGTGACGTCCTCGAACGCGAGGCGGCCCTTCTTCTCGGCCGGCACGGCGGGCGTTGCGGGGTCCTCCGACTGCTCCTCCGCGTCGAGCAGTTCGAAGACGCGTTCGGCGGATGCGACGCCCGACTGCAGCAGGTTGGCCATGCTGCCCAGCTGCGTGAGCGGCTGCGTGAACTGGCGCGAGTACTGGATGAACGCCTGCACGTCGCCGAGGCGCATAGACCCGTTCGCGACCTGCAGCCCGCCGACGACGGCGATGACGACGTAGACCAGGTTTCCGACGAACATCATGGCCGGCATGATGATGCCTGACACGAACTGGGCGCCGAAGCTCGCCTTGAAGAGCTCCTCGTTCTTGCGGTCGAAGACCTCCTGCACTTCGCGCTGGCGGCCGAACACCTTGACGAGCGAGTGGCCGGTAAAGCCCTCCTCGATCTGCGCGTTGAGCTCGCCCGTGTGCTTCCACTGCGCCACGAACAGAGGCTGCGAGCGCTTCGCGATCAGGGCGGTGATGAGCACGGTCAGCGGAATCGTGACCAGCGAGATGGCTGCCAGCAGCGGTGACACGACGAACATCATGACGAGCACACCGATGACCGACAGCAGCGAGTTGAGCAGTTGGCTCATCGTCTGCTGCAGGGTCTGCGAGATGTTGTCGATGTCGTTCGTGACCCGGCTGAGCAGTTCACCGCGCGGCATGCGGTCGAAGTAGCTGAGTGGCAGCCTGTTGATCTTCGTCTCGACGTCTTCACGCAGCCTGTAGATGGTGCGCTGGGTGACGACGTTGAGCACGAGCGCCTGCAGCCAGCCGAAGATCGAGGACAGGCAGTAGAGCGCGAGAACCCAGAACAGCACGGTGCTGAGGGTGCCGAAGTCGATTCCGACGCCCGGCGTGAGGTGCATTCCGCTGAGCAGGTCGGCCTGCGAGTCCTCGCCCTTGGCCCGCAGCCCGTCGATGATCTGCTGCTGGGTGGCGCCCTTCGGCAGCGACTTCGAGATGACGCCCTCGAAGATGAGGGTCGTGCCCTGGCCGAGGATCTTGGGGCCGAGCACCGTGAACACGACGCTCACGATCGACAGCACGAAGACCCAGACGATCTTGAAGGCCTCCGGGCGGAGACGCCCGACGAGACGCTTGGCGGATGTTCCGAAGTTCTTCGACTTCTCGGCCGGCATTCCGCCGCCGCCGAAGGGGCCGCCTCCGGGGCGCGGCCTTGCGACCGTCGTGATGGCACCGGTCTCGGGTTCGGGCTTCTCGTCGTCCAGGGGGCCGCCCGGGTTCTGTGTCTCGGTGCTCATGCTGCTTCCTCCGCCGTCAGCTGGGACGACACGATCTCTGCGTAGGTCTCCGACGTCTCGAGCAGCTCGTCGTGGGTTCCCATCCCCACGATGCGGCCGTGCTCGAGCACGATGATCTGGTCTGCGTCGATGATCGACGACACGCGCTGGGCGACGATGATGCGCGTCGCATCCGCCCGCTCGGATGTGAGGGCGGCCCGCAGTCGGGCGTCCGTCGCCGAGTCGAGGGCCGAGAAGGAGTCGTCGAAGACGTAGATCTCGGGGCGCTTCACGAGCGCCCTCGCGATGGCGAGGCGCTGGCGCTGGCCGCCCGAGACGTTGGTGCCGCCCTGGGCGATCGATGACTCGAGCCCGTCCTCCATGCGGCGCACGAATCCGGCCGCCTGGGCGACCTCAAGGGCCTCCCACAGCTCCTCGTCGGTGGCCTCCGGCCGCCCGTAGCGGAGGTTGCTCGCGACGGTGCCCGAGAACAGGTATGGCTTCTGCGGAACGATTCCGATGCGGCTCCACAGCAGATCGGGGTCGAGTTCGCGCACGTCGACGCCGTCGACCAGAACAGAGCCGCCCGTCGCATCGAAGAGGCGCGGCAGCATGTTGACGAGGGTCGTCTTGCCGGAGCCCGTGCTGCCGATGATCGCGGTCGTCGTGCCCGGCTGCACCCTGAAGCTGATGTTGTGCAGCACCGACTCCTCGGCGCCGGGGTAGGCGAAACTCGTGTCGAGCAGTTCGACCGTTCCGCTTTCGTGCAGTTCGGTGACCGGGTTGCTCGGCGGCACGACGGAGGACTCGGTCTCGAGAACCTCGCCGATGCGGTCGGCGCTGACGGCGGCGCGCGGCAGCATGACGGCCATGAAGGTGGCCATCATGACGGCCATCAGGATCTGCATGAGGTACTGCAGGAACGCCATGAGGGTTCCCACCTCGATCTCGCCCGAGTCGACCCGCAGCCCGCCGAACCAGATCACGGCGACGCTCGACACGTTGAGCACGAGCATGACCATGGGGAACATGAGGGCGAAGAGCTTGCCCACCTTGAGCGCGACGTCGGTGAGTTCGGCGTTGGCGTCGGCGAAACGCTTCGTCTCGACATCTTCACGCACGAAGGCGCGCACGACGCGAATGCCCGTGAGCTGCTCGCGCAGCACCCGGTTGACGTTGTCGATGCGCTTCTGCATCGACTGGAAGAGTGGCATCATCCGCACGATGATGAGGCCGAGGCCGACGAGCAGGATCGGGATGCTGACGCCCATGAGCCACGACAGCCCCGGGTCTTCGCGGAGGGCCATGATGACGCCGCCGACCGCGAGGATGGGGGCGGAGACGAAGAGCGTGCACATCATGAGCACGACCATCTGCACCTGCTGCACATCGTTGGTCGAGCGGGTGATGAGCGAGGGTGCGCCGAACTTCGACACCTCGCGCTCCGAGAACTCGCTCACCTTGCCGAACACCGCGCCGCGCAGGTCGCGGCCGAGCAGCATCGCCGAGCGGGCCCCGAAGTACACGGCCGAGATGGCGCACACGACCTGGATGAGCGTCACGCCGAGCATCATGGCGCCCGTCGAGAAGATGTAGTCGATGTCGCCCTTGGCCACGCCCTGGTCGATGATGTCGGCGTTGAGGCTCGGCAGGTAGAGGGATGCCAGCGACTGTGCGAGCTGGAATATGCCGACCGCGACGAGGAGCGGCCAGTGCGGCCTGAGGTAGCGGCCTAGGAGTCGTGCGAGCATCGGTTTCCTTGGGATGGTGTGGGCGGCGTGCGCATGATGCCATGCAGCACGAGGTGGGTGAGCTCCTCCGGTGTGAACTCGATCCCGTGGTTGAGCTGCGGGAACGCCGTGGAGAAGGTGATCATGCGGATGATGTGGGCAACCCGATCGGGCGCCCAGCCGAGGGCGTCGAGCTCGGGCTCGAGCACCTCCGAGACGATGCGGGCGAAATCCTCGCGCTGCGATCGCTCGGGTGGCCTCCTGTGGCCTACTGCGGTCAGGATGCGGAAGACATGGCCGAAGCGCTCCTGCATGATCGTGATGAGCAGCAGGAGCTTCTCCTCGATCGGTTTGCCGACGTCGATCATCCGCAGCTCGCGTTTCATCGGCTCGGGGTCGAGATACCGTTCGATCGCCGCGTCGATGAGCGAGTCCTTGTCGCCGAAGGCCCTGAAGATGGTGCCTTCGGCGATTCCGGCGGCCTCGGCGATCTGCCTGCTCGTGACGTCACGGCCGTGTTCGATGAGGAGCGGCATGATGGCGTCGATGATCATCGACTGGCGCTCTTCGACCGCGAGAGGGCTGGCACGCCTGCTCGGGGCGTCGGGTTCTGCTGTCGAGGTCACCGGAAGACTCTAGTTGAGTGAGTACTCACTCACAACTCCGAACGACCTCGTTCGCCGACGGCGAAACACCGCTGAGCGAGAGACGACGACTCAGTTCGGCAGGAACAGACTCGACACGGGCTTCGCCCGCCGTAGATCGGCGACTATCGCCTCCGTCGCGGTGCGCAGCGGCGCCTCGACGCGCTCGGTGAACTCCTCGAGAGTGCCGTCGGCGGCATGCCCTGAGACGTTGATCGCCGCGAGCGTGCGACCCTGCCCGTCCCTGATCGGCATCGCCATCGACCGCAGGCCCGCTTCGAGCTCCTGGTCGGTGACGGCGAAACCCTGTGACCTCACCCTGCGAAGCTCGTCCTCCAGCACCGCGACGGTGTTGATGGTGCGCTCCGTGCGCAACGGCAGCTCGAGGCCGTCGAGCCTGGCCTCAAGCTCCTGCTGCGGCAACGCCGCCAGAAGCACGCGCCCCATCGAGGTCGCATAGGCGGGAAAGCGCGTGCCGATCGAGATGCCGACACTCATGATGCGCCGCCTCGTGGGCACGCGGGCGACGTAGACGATGTCGGTGCCGTCGAGAACGGACGCCGAGGTCGACTCCCCCACCGCGGTGCTCAGCCACTCCAGATGGGGCTGGGCGAGATCGGGCAGCGACATGCCCGAGAGATAGCTGTAGCCGAGGTCGAGCACGCGCGCCGTCAGCGCGAAGGACTTGCCATCGGTGCGCACGTAGCCGACCTCGATGAGCGTCAACAGGAACCTGCGCGCCGTCGCCCGCGTCAGGCCCGTCTTGCGCGCCACGTCGCTGAGCGTCATCTCCGGCTGCTCCGCATCGAATGCGCGGATCACCGACAGGCCGCGCACGAGGGACTGAACCGACGCTGTCGCGCTTGTGCTCACAGGCTCGCCGCCTGCTGTGCTGAGCTCAGCATCCGTCATCGACATCGTCGTTCCTCCCTCAGAACCGCCCATCGAGGCTCACGCCTCGAGCACGACCGCGAGCCCCTGCCCGACGCCGATGCAGATCGCCGCGACACCGATTCCACCGCCGCGACGCTTGAGCGCATGCGCGAGGTGACCGATGATGCGGCCGCCCGAGGCGCCCAGCGGATGGCCGATCGCGATCGCTCCGCCGTCCACGTTGACTTTAGCGGGGTCGAGCTCCGGCCACAGCTTCAGGCAGGCGAGGCTCTGCGCGGCGAACGCCTCGTTCAGCTCGACGAGGTCGACATCCGCCCAGGTGCGGCCGGCTCGCGCAAGCGCCCGGTTGGCCGCCTCGACAGGGGCGATACCGAAGATGTTCGGGTCATTGGCGAACACGCCCCGACCCGTGATGCGCGCGAGCGGTTCCACACCGGAAATCGCGTTCTCGGCGCCGATGAGGAGAGCGGATGCTCCGTCGTTGAGCGGCGAGGAGTTGCCGGCGGTGACGGTACCCCCCTCGCGGCGGAACGCGGGCTTCAACGCCGCGAGCGCCTCCGCATTCGTGTCGTCTCGGATTCCCTCGTCGCGGGTCAGCTCGACGCCGTCGACCGCGACGATCTCGTCGTCATATCGGCCGTCGGCCCACGCTGCGGCAGCATTGCGGTGGCTGCGCACCGCGAACTCGTCCTGCTCCTCACGGCTGATGCCGTAGCGATCGGCCAGGATCTCGGCGGTCTCGCCGAGCGACACCGTCCACTCCTTCGGCATCGCCGGGTTGACGAGTCTCCACCCGAGCGTCGTCGAGACGAGGGTCACGTTACCGGCCGGGAACGTGCGCGACGGCTTCGGCAGAACCCAGGGGGCGCGACTCATCGACTCGACACCGCCGGCCAGGATCAGCTCGGCATCGCCGGCCTCGATGGCGCGGCTGCCCTGGATGACCGCCTCGACGCCAGAACCGCAGAGGCGGTTCACGGTCGCGCCGGGAACCGAGGTCGGGAACCCCGCGAGGATGGCCGACATCCGGGCCACATTGCGGTTCTCCTCGCCGGCGCCGTTGGCGTTGCCGAACAGCACATCGTCGATCCGCGCCGGGTCGAGGCCCTCGTTGCGCTCGATGAGCGCCTTCATCACTGTCGCGCCCAGGTCGTCGGGGCGCACCTCGGCAAGCGCTTTGCCGTAGCGGCCGAACGGGGTCCTCACCGCATCGAAGACATAGCTGGTCATCGTCACTGCTCCTTCAGGTCGAGGCCGGTAAGTTCGCGCAGCTCGTCGATCGTCGTGCCGCCGAACGTCTCGATGACGGATGCCCCGTCGGCGCCGAGCTCGAACACCGCACGATCCGTGTACAGCCGCGTGACGCATCCGAGGCCCGTCGCCGGGTACGTCAGCTCCTTGACGAGCTTCGCCGCGCCGTCGCGGGTGGTCAGCTCCATGAGCACGAACACCTGCTTCGCACCGATCGCGAGGTCCATGGCTCCGCCGACCGCGGGGATCGCATCCGGCGCCCCCGTGTGCCAGTTGGCGAGATCGCCCTTCTCTGACACTTGGAACGCGCCGAGCACGCAGATGTCGAGGTGGCCGCCGCGCATCATGCCGAACGAGTCGGCGTGGTGGAAGTAGCTGGCGCCGGGCAGCTCGGTGACCGGGATCTTGCCCGCGTTGATGAGATCCGGGTCGACCTCGTCGCCGACAGCGACAGGACCCATGCCGAGCATGCCGTTCTCGGTGTGCAGGATCACCTCGCGGTCGCTCGGCAGGTAGTCCGAGATCTTCGTCGGCAGGCCGATTCCGAGGTTCACGTAGGCACCCTCGGGGATGTCCTGGGCGACACGTGCCGCCATCTGGTTGCGGTCGAGACCCGCACGAACGTCGCTCACTGGCCCGCCCCTTCCATCATCTGGGTGTTCGAGTCGAGCTGCACGACCCTGCTGACGTGAATGCCCGAGGTCACCACCGCCTCAGGGTCGAGTTCGCCGGCCTCGACGACGCGGTCGACCTGTGCGACCGTCACCGCTGCCGCCGTCGCCATGATCGGCCCGAAGTTGCGGGCCGTCTTGCGGTAGACGAGATTGCCGAGGCGGTCTCCCGCGACGGCCTTGATGAGCGCGAAGTCGGCCTTCAGCGGCGTCTCGAAGACGTAGTCGCGCCCGTCGATGCGCCGGGTCTCCTTGCCCTCGGCAAGTGTGGTGCCGAAGCCGGTCGGGGTGAAGAAGCCGCCGATGCCGGCGCCGGCCGCCCTGATGCGCTCAGCGAGGTTGCCCTGCGGCACGAGCTCGAGCTCGATCCTGCCCGCGCGGTACAGGCCGTCGAACACCTGCGAGTCTGCCTGCCGGGGGAACGAGCAGATGATCTTGCGCACCCGCCCCGCTGCGAGCAGCGCAGCGAGACCGATCTCGCCGTTGCCCGCATTGTTGTTGATGATGGTGAGGTCTGTCGCGCTCTGCTCGAGCAGCGCATCAATGAGTTCGACGGGCTGACCAGCGCTGCCGAAGCCACCGATCATCACTGTCGCCCCATCGGGGATACCGTGCACCGCCTCTGCGGCACTGTCGACGATCTTGGAGATCATTGCGGAGATGGCTCCTGTCCCTGTTGCCTCGCGGGGGCGAGGGGCTTTCCGGCGCTGGTGACGCGCTTTAGACCCATGATGCTGCGTTCGCAAGGCGAACACAAGTTCTTTCTGCAAACATCCGCTGCCGGAGTCGTCATCACCGGGCACAGAAGACCGCCGCGAGAGGCCTCAGTCGGTCGGAGGCGCCTCGGCGAAGACCGCCTGTGCGACCTTGAATGCGGAGTTCGCGGCGGGCACGCCACAGTAGATCGCCGATTGCAGCAGCACCTCGCTGATCTCGGCGCGGCTCAGCCCGTTGCGCTGCGCCGCACGCAGGTGCATGGCGAGTTCGTCGTAGTGGCCGTGCGCGATCAGCGCCGTGATCGTCGCAACGCTGCGCAAACGCCGGTCGAGCCCGGGGCGCGTCCAGATCTCGCCCCACGCGTAGCGGGTGATGAGGTCCTGGTAGTCGGCGGTGGTCTCGTCGATCGACGCCGTGGCGCGATCCACATGGGTCGCCCCGAGCACCTCGCGGCGCACCCCCATGCCCTCGTCGTAGCTCTGCTGGTTGCTGCGGCCGTCGTCACGCATCCGTCGTTCCCTTCCTGAAGAATCCGAGCAGCGCATCCGCGACCGCCTCGGGTCGCTCGATCGGCGCCAGGTGGGCGGCGCCCGCGATCTCGATCCCTGTGCCCTGCTGCACGCCCTCGGCGACCGCACGCGCCTCGACGGGCGGGATGACGCCGTCGAGCTCGCCCCAGAGCGCGAGCGTGGGCACGGCGAGCTGCGGCAGGCGGTCACGGATGTCGCTCGCGGCCAGCGCCTCGCAGCACAGCGCGTAACTGTTGTCGTCGGCATGGGCGAGCGAGTTCAGCAGGGCCCCAGCATGCTCCGGCTGCTCCTCGATGAAACCGGGCGCGAACCAGCGGCTCGCCGAGCCCGCGACCATCACGGCGCTGCCCTGGGCGCGCACGGTCGCCGCCCGCTCGTGCCATGCATCCGCCTGCCCGACCTTCGCCGAGGAGCAGATGATCGAAACGGCATCGACGCGCTCCGGATGCCGCAGCGCCAGCTCGAGGGCGATCTGGCCGCCGAGCGAAACCCCGGCATAGAAGAAATGCTCGAAGCCCGCATCCGCTGCCGTCGCAACGACCGCATCCGCGAGCTCGCCGACCGTGAACGACTCGGTCGCGGCAGGCGACTCTCCATGCCCGGGGATGTCGACGCTGAGGATGCTGAAATGCGGTGCCAGAAGCGCGACCGCCCTGGCCCACAGCACGGTTGACGAGGTTCCGAGCGAGGGGCCGAGCACCAGTGCGGGGCCCGAACTGTTCTCGATGCGGACTCCTGTGAGGCGGGGAACAGTCACTGGCCCTCCCGGGCGGCGAATTCGGCGTGCCGTGCGAGCACGCGGTCGATGATGGCGTCGCTCTCCCCCACATAGCCTGCGGGGTCGAGCATGGCTGCGAGGCGGCCTTCACCGAGCTCAGCGAGGGCGGGCTCAGCGCGCAGCAGACCGAAGAGGTCTCGCTCGGGGTCTGCGACGACGGCCGACACGAGTTCCTGCAGCCGCTCCCGGCCCAGCAGCGGCGCCAGCTCGATCATGAGCCGTTCGCCGACGACGAGCGGGCCACTCAGTTCGAGGTTGCGACGCATCGCCTCGGGGTGCACGACGAGCCCGGCCGCCAGCTCTGCGGCGAGCTCGGATGCGCCGCCCACGAAGCGGAGCAGCTCGCGCAGGGCGCTCCACTCGGAGTGCCAGGCACCGTCCGGGCGTTCATCGACGGCGACGGCGCTGCGGTGAAGTTCCGCGGCAAGGCCGGGCGCCCGCTGTGCAGAGGAGTGGATGAGCACGCTCAGCACGGGGTTCTGCTTCTGCGGCATCGCCGAGGAGCCTCCCCGGCCGGCCTCGCTCGGTTCGCCCAGCTCGCCCAGTTCGGGGCGGGCGGATGCGAGCACGTCGACGGCGATCTTGCCGAGAGCACCGCTCGCCTGCGCGAGAGCGTCGCCCAGAATCGTGACGGGAGCCCGCTGCGTCTGCCACGGGGTCGACGGTGCGAGGCCCAGGCTGTCGGCCAGGGCATCCGCGATCCGCAGGCCCGTTCCCGGTCCGGCGATGACGGCGAAGGAGGCGAGCGTGCCCCCGGCCCCGCCCCACTGCACGGGGAGCCCGGCGCGCGCCTCGCGCAGCCGCACGGCCGCTGCGACGACTCCGTCGAGCCAGCCCGCCGCCTTCAGCCCGAAGGTGCTCGGGACGCCGTGCTGGGTGAGCGTGCGGGAGACCATGAGGGTCGAGCGGTGGGACTCTGCGAGGGCGGCCAGCGATGTGGCGACCGCCTCGAGATCGGCCTCGATGAGAGCGAGGGTACGATGCGCGACCAGCATGAGGGCGGTGTCGAGCACATCTTGGCTGGTCGCGCCGCGGTGCACCCAGGTGGCGACCTTCTCGTCACCCTTCGCGACGGCCTCCCTGAGACGCTTCACGAGCGGGATGATCGGGTTGCCCCCGGCTCGGCTCTGCGCGGCGAGCGCGGACACGTCGATTCCCGGACCCTCGATGCCGGCCCCGTCGAGCGCCGAGCGCACCGTCGCGGCGGCGTTCTCGGGCGCGAGCCCAAGCCCCTGCCACGCTTCGACGAGCGCCACCTCGACGTCGAGTATCGCCAGCAGCACTGCGGCGTCGGAGGTCGCGGATGCGACATCCGAGCCCGCCCACTGCGGAGAGAGCAGCCCGAAGTCACCGGAGTCGACGTGCCCCGTCATCTAGGCCCCGAAGTCGAGGAAGACGGTCTCCTGATCGCCCTGCAGGCGGATGTCGAACAG
Organism: Homoserinimonas aerilata; assembly: GCF_006716125.1. NCBI lineage: Bacteria > Bacillati > Actinomycetota > Actinomycetes > Micrococcales > Microbacteriaceae > Homoserinimonas > Homoserinimonas aerilata. Next base: position 1,672,458 of record NZ_VFOM01000001.1, read on the forward strand.
CAGGCTGCCCTCACCATCCCGCGTCGCGATGAGAGTCCTAACCCGGTCAGGCGCAAGCGCAGACAGCACAGCGTCGCCGCCCTGCGCCGCCGCCTCCGGGAGATACGCCCGCGTGTGCAGCTTGTCGAGCAGACCGCGCGCGAACACCGTGATCATGAAGAACGGCGGCCTGCCCGCATCCGTCGCCCCCGGCTCCACCGTCGTGAACTGGTAGTGGCCGGTGTCGTCGACGGCGGCTCGACCGAAGCCTGTGAAGGTGTAGCCGTCACGGCGGAGGGAACCCGGCTCGTGCGGGATGTTCCCCTGCTCGTCGGCCTGCCACAGCTCGACGAGAGCGTCAGGGATGGCCGCGCCTGCCCCATCCGTGACCCTGCCGTGCAGGCGCACCGCGTGCGGATGCGTGCGGTCGACCAGATCCTCACCGCCGGCGTACGGCAGCGCGTAGCCGAAGAACGGCCCGACGGTCTGGCCGGGGGTCGCCACGAGTTTCGCCATCAGTGGTCTCCATCCTCGGGCTCGGTCCAGGTTCGCTTCGACCCTGTCAACACGATGTCCCAACGGTACCCCAGCGCGTACTCCGGGCTGGTGAGGTCGTGGTCGTAGTTGGCGATCAGGCGGTCGCGCGCATCCTGGTCGACGATCGACTGATAGATGGGGTCGAGTGCGAACAGCGGGTCACTCGGAAAGTACATCTGGGTGACCATGCGCTGCGTGAACTCGGTGCCGAACAGCGAGAAGTGGATGTGCGCGGGGCGCCACGCGTTCGTGTGGTTGCGCCACGGGTACGGCCCCGGCTTGATCGTCTGGAACCGGTACACGCCGTCGTCGTCGGTGAGGCAGCGGCCCGTGCCCGTGAAGTTCGGGTCGAGGGGTGCCGGATGCTGGTCGCGCTTGTGCACATAGCGTCCGGCCGAGTTCGCCTGCCAGATCTCGACGAGCTGGTTGCGCACGGGGCGGCCGTCGCCGTCCATGACCCGCCCGGTCACGATCATCCGCTCGCCCAGGGGTTCACCGTTGTGCTGGATGGTCAGGTCGGCCTCGACCCACGACACGTCGCGATGGCCGAAGGCCGGCGAATGCAGCTCGATCGTCTCGGGGTCGGCGAGGTGCAGGCTCTTGGTGGGGTGGCGGAGCAGGCTGCTGCGGTAGGGCGCGTAGTCGATACGCGTCTTGTCTTCGCGCGCCCCGCCCGCGGCGACGCCCTCTTGGTAGCGGCGCCCGAGGTCCTGGATCTCGGCGCTGATGTCGGCCTGTGTCGCGGTCGTCGCCAGTGGGTCTGTGCCCTGCGACGGTGCTGGGGTGGGGGTTGAATCGGTCACGGGGACAGGCTCGCAGGCTCAGGGCCGAGCGACAAGCCCCCGTTCTCAGTCAGTGAGAATATGCTCCGGATGCTGCGCCGTTCAGTGCAGCAGGTCCCTCCAGCGCCGCCGCCCACCGTCGAGACTCACGCCGAGCGCATCCGAGATCCCTGTCGCCGCCTCCTTCAACAGCGGAACACTGCGCCGCTGATCGGAGCGGTTCAGATGAGTGACGAGCCCGACCGCGGCATAGGGCGGGCCGTCCTCCGTGAAGATGGGAACCGCGATGGAGGCATTGCCGAGCGTCATCTCCTGGTTCGTCATGCTGAACCCGGATGCCCGAATCGCCTCGAGCTCCTCCCGCAGCCCGGCCTCGCCCACCCGCGAGTGCAGGGTCGCGCGGTGCAGCGGCTTCGCAAAGAAATCGGCCAGGAACGCCTCATCCTGGAACGCGAGCAGCGCCTTGCCCACCCCCGTCGTGTGCAGCGGCAGCCGCCCGCCCATGCGGCTGATCGTCGGCACCGAGCGGTGCCCGATGAGGCGTGCAACGTACAGCGCCTCCTGCCCGTCGAGGATCGCGAGGTGCACGTTCTCCGCCGTCACCTCGTACAGCGAGAGCAGGAACGGCAGCGCTATCTCGCGAAAGCGCAGGCTGACGGCGGCGAGCTCGCCCCTCTCCCAGAGGCCCGTGCCGATCGAGTACAGGCGGCCGTCGCGATCGAGCAGCCCCTCAGCGACCATCTCGCCCGCGATGCGATGCGCGGTCGCCACCGGAAGCCCCGTGCGCTCGGCGAGTTCTGAGGCCGAGAGGGTGTCGTGGTCCTCATCGAAGGCGCGCAGGATCGTGGCGATGCGGGCCACCATCGACCCGCCCGGCGCATCCGGGGCAGCGTCCACCATCATCGGGCCATGCTATCGAGCGGGCGGCTGCACCGAAGCCGCCGATCGGCAGTCATGCCGCAACGCTGTTGGCGACGACGAGTTCGAGTTCGCCGGGGCGTCCGTGACCGAGGTCGAAGCCGACGGATGCCGCCCAGTCGACGAGCGATGCGGCATCCGGATGCTCGATGCCGGCCTCGATGACGGCCCGCGCGAACTCGCCCTTGCCCTTCTTGTTGAAATGATTGAGCGCCCGGATGCGACCATCGGCTCCCTGCGCCACCACCCGCAGGTAGAGCGAGCCGTCGCGCTGCGGCGCTGGTCCGAGCGTGGCGTAGGCCTCCGAGCGAAGGTCGAGAAGGAGGCCGGGCTGCTGCGCGAGCACGGAGGCGATCGGCTTCGACCAGGCCTTCTTGAGCGAGAGGCCCGGCAGACGGGAGTCATGCGAGAGCCTGTATGCCGGGATCGGGTCGAGCGCCCCCACAAGCCCGAACAGCGCGGAATGAATCGCTATGGTGCGGGCGGCGAAGGTGCGTGCCTGCTCGGAGAGGCTCCCCGCGTCGAGGGCGTCGAAGAGCACGCCCGTGAATCGGTCGATTGCTGGCATGACCGGCGATGTGGTGATCTCGCGGTTGCGCTGCAGCTCGTGTTGCAGACTCGGGCCGATCTTGAGCGCCGCCGCCATCGTGCTGAGGTTACGCGCGAGCGCCTTCGTCGCCCTCAGAACCTCACGCCGTGGCACTGCGAGCTCCGGAAAACTCAAACGCCCCGGGTCGAGCGCTGTGCCCTCCTCGCCTCCGGTCCGCTTGGACTCGGAGGGAGGAAGGATCAGCAGCATCGACGCCGGGGCGTTCGGTGTTGGTTGTTCAGGCGTTCACGAGCGCCGCGTGACGCGCGACGATCGTGATCGTGTCGTGCTCAACGGAGAGGAAGCCCTCGGCCGCATCGGCGACCACGGCTGCTCCGTCGGTGAGCGTGATGCGCACCTCGCCGGCTCCGAGGATGGCAAGCATCGGCTCGTGGCCGGGGAGCAGGCCGATCTCACCCTCGGTCGTGCGGGCGACCACCATCTTCGCCTCGCCCGACCAGACCTCCTGGTCGGCCGAGACGAGGCTGACGTTGAGTACGGCCATGATCAGCCGTTCTCCTTCTGGATCTTCGCCCACTGCTCTTCGACGTCGCTGATGCCACCGACGTTGAAGAACGCCTGCTCAGCCACGTGGTCGAACTCACCCTTGGCGATCGCGTCGAACGACTCGATCGTGTCCTTGAGCGGGACGGTCGATCCCTCGACGCCGGTGAACTTCTTCGCCATGTAGGTGTTCTGCGAGAGGAACTGCTGGATGCGACGTGCCCGCGAGACGGTGATCTTGTCTTCTTCGGAGAGCTCGTCGACACCGAGGATCGCGATGATCTCCTGGAGCTCCTTGTTCTTCTGCAGGATCTGCTTGACCGTGGTGGCCACGCGGTAGTGGTCCTCGCCCAGGTAACGGGGGTCGAGGATGCGCGAGGTCGAGGTCAGCGGGTCGACGGCCGGGTAGAGGCCCTTCGATGCGATCTCACGGCTCAGCTCGGTCGTCGCGTCGAGGTGCGCGAAGGTCGTTGCCGGGGCCGGGTCGGTGTAGTCATCGGCGGGCACGTAGATCGCCTGCAGCGACGTGATCGAGTGACCACGCGTCGAGGTGATGCGCTCCTGGAGCACACCCATCTCGTCGGCGAGGTTCGGCTGGTAACCCACGGCGGAGGGCATGCGGCCCAGCAGCGTGGAGACCTCGGAACCGGCCTGCGTGAAGCGGAAGATGTTGTCGATGAAGAGCAGCACATCCTGCTTCTGCACATCGCGGAAGTACTCCGCCATGGTCAGGGCCGACAGCGCCACGCGAAGACGCGTTCCCGGCGGCTCGTCCATCTGGCCGAAGACAAGGGCGGTCTTGTCGAAGACGCCCGCCTCCTCCATCTCGTGGATGAGGTCGTTGCCCTCACGGGTACGCTCACCGACACCGGCGAACACGGAGACACCACCGTGGTCGGAGGCAACGCGCTGGATCATCTCCTGGATGAGCACGGTCTTGCCGACGCCGGCACCTCCGAAGAGGCCGATCTTTCCACCGAGCACGTACGGTGTGAGCAGGTCGATGACCTTGATGCCGGTCTCGAAGAGTTCGGTCTTCGACTCGAGCTGGTCGAAGGGCGGCGGCGTGCGGTGGATGGGCCAGCGCTCGGTGATCTCGATCTTCTCGTCGGGCTTGGCGTTGAGGATGTCACCGATGACGTTGAAGACCTTGCCCTTGGTGATGTCACCGACGGGAACCGTGATCTGCTCGCCCGTGTCACGAACCTCCTGGCCGCGGACGACGCCGTCGGTCGGGTTGAGCGCGATGGCGCGGATGAGATCGTCCCCGAGGTGCTGCGCGACCTCGAGTGTGATCTCGTGCGTCTCACCACTCATCGTGACGGTCGCCTTGAGGGCGTTGTAGATGCCCGGGATCGAGTCGTGCGGGAACTCGATGTCGACGACCGGGCCGGTGACGCGCGCGACCCGTCCGACGCTGCCCGAGGCCACGGGGGCGACGGGGGCTGCGGCCTTCTTGGACGCAGCGGGCCGACGTGCTGCTGGCTTCTTTGAAGCGGGGGCTGTTGTAGTCATTGCTTCCCTGTTCTCGTGGTTTTACTTCGATGTCGAGAGCGCGTCGGCGCCACCGACGATCTCGGAAATCTGCTGGGTGATCTCGGCCTGACGGGCGTTGTTCGCCAACCGCGTGTAGTCCGTGATGAGCGTGTCCGCGTTGTCGCTCGCCGACTTCATGGCCTTCTGCGTCGCCGCATGCTTCGAGGTCGCGGACTGCAGCATCGCGTTGAAGATGCGGCTCTCGATGTAGACGGGCAGAAGACCGTCAAGCACGTCGCCGACCTCCGGCTCGAACTCGTAGAGCGGGAACACCTCGCCGGCATCCGGCTCCTCCACACCTTCGACGACCTCGAGCGGCAGCAACCGCACGACCTCGGGGGTCTGCGTGAGCATGCTCACGAAGCGGTTGTAGACGATGTGGATCTCGTCGACGCCGCCCTCTGCCGCCGGGGTGACGAAGGCCTCGACGAGGACTGCGCCGATCTCCCGCGCCGTGTCGAACTCGGGGTTGTCGGTTCCGCCCACCCAGTTCTGCACGAAGTCGCGCTTGCGGAAGGCGAAGTAGCCGACGGCCTTGCGACCCACCAGGTAGTAGACGACATCCTTGCCCTGGCTGCGCAGAAGCGACGCCAGCTCCTCGGCCTCGCGGAGCACGTTCGAGTTGAACGCACCCGCGAGTCCGCGGTCGGAGGAGAAGATGACGATCGCAGCGCGCTCGACCTTCTCCGGCTCCGTGGTGAGGATGTGGTCGACATTCGAGAACGTGGCGACCGCCGAGACCGCGCGCGTGATTGCACGCGAGTACGGCGCCGACGCCTGCATCCGCGCCTGGGCCTTGGCGATCCGCGACGCGGCGATCAGCTCCATGGCCCGAGTGATCTTCTTGGTCGTCTGGGCAGAACGAATCTTCTGCCGGTAGACCCGAAGTTGCGCTCCCATGTTTCTCTCTCTGTCCTAATCAGTCGATGATCAACGAAGTGCGGATGCCCGAAGGGCGTCAGCGCTTCTGCTTGACGATCTTCTCCTGGTTGACGTCTTCTTCTGCGATCTCCGCGAACTCCTCGCGTCCGGCGGAGATGAGCGGCTTGCCCTCACCCGTCTGGAACTCGAGCTTGAACTTGTCGACCGCGGACTCAAGGTTCGACACGGTGTCGTTGTCGAGCACGTTGGTCTCGCGCAGGGTGTCGAGCACCTTGGTGTTGCGAGCCAGGTAGTCGAGCAGCTCGCGCTCGAAGCGCAGGATGTCTTCGACAGGGACCTCGTCGAGCTTGCCGTTTGTTCCGGCCCAGATCGAGACGACCTGGTCCTCGACGGGGTACGGCGAGTACTGCGGCTGGCGCAGCAGCTCGGTGAGGCGCTCGCCTCGGGCGAGCTGGCGACGGCTGGCCGCATCGAGGTCGGATGCGAACAGGGCGAATGCCTGCAGCGACCGGTACTGGGCCAGCTCGAGCTTGAGCGTTCCCGAGACCTTCTTGATCGACTTGACCTGAGCGTCACCACCGACTCGTGACACCGAGATGCCGACGTCGACGGCGGGGCGCTGGTTGGCGTTGAACAGGTCGGACTGCAGGAAGATCTGGCCGTCCGTGATCGAGATGACGTTGGTCGGAATGTAGGCCGAGACGTCGTTGGCCTTCGTCTCGATGATCGGAAGACCGGTCATCGAGCCTGCGCCCAGCTCGTCGGAGAGCTTCGCGCAACGCTCCAGCAGACGGGAGTGCAGGTAGAAGACGTCACCGGGGTACGCCTCGCGGCCCGGCGGGCGACGGAGCAGCAGCGACACGGCGCGGTAGGCCTCGGCCTGCTTCGACAGGTCATCGAAGATGATGAGAACGTGCTTGCCGCCGTACATCCAGTGCTGGCCGATGGCCGAACCGGTGTAGGGCGCGAGGTACTTGAAGCCGGCGGGGTCGGATGCGGGAGACGCGACGATGGTCGTGTACTCGAGCGCCCCGGCCTCCTCGAGCGCGCCCTTGACGGCGGCAATCGTGGAGCCCTTCTGGCCGATGGCGACGTAGATGCAGCGAACCTGCTTGTTCGTGTCGCCCGACTCCCAGTTGGCCTTCTGGTTGATGATCGTGTCGATCGCAATGGCCGTCTTACCGGTCTGGCGGTCACCGATGATGAGCTGGCGCTGGCCGCGGCCGATCGGGATCATTGCGTCGATCGCCTTGATGCCGGTCTGCATCGGCTCGTGAACCGACTTGCGGGCCATGACGCCGGGAGCCTGGAGCTCGAGGGCGCGGCGGGCTTCGCTCGCGATCTCGCCGAGTCCGTCGATCGGGTTGCCGAGCGGGTCGACGACACGGCCGAGGTAGGCGTCGCCGACGGGAACCGAGAGCACCTCGCCCGTGCGGGTCACCTCCTGGCCAGCCTCGATGCCGCTGAACTCACCGAGCACGACGACGCCGATCTCGCTCTCATCGAGGTTGAGCGCGAGGCCGAGGGTGCCATCCGCGAACTTGATGAGCTCGTTCGCCATGACGCCGGGGAGCCCCTCGACGTGGGCGATTCCGTCGCCCGCATCGACCACGTGGCCGACCTCGGTCGTCGAGGCCTTCGTCGGGTCGTATGACTTGACGAAGTCCTTGAGTGCGTCACGGATCTCATCCGGGCTGATCGTTACGTCTGCCATTTGCGTTTCCTTGTCTTCGCGGCGCCTTGCGGCCCCGTGGCTTTGTTTGCCGGTTCCCCGAAGGGTCAGCCGGCCAGTTGAAGTCTGAGTTCGGCAAGCTTCGTCGCGATGCTGCCGTCGATGATGTCGTCGCCGATCGCGATGCGAACTCCCCCGACCAAAGCGGGGTCGATCAGCTCGTTCAGGGTCACAGGCTTGCCGTACCGAGCCGAGAGGCCCTTCTGCAGCTTGGTGCGCTGAGCGGCCGAGAGCGTCGCCGCGGAGGTGACCGTGGCGATGACCTGGCCCGCCTGATCTGCGACCGTTGCCGCAGCATCCGACACCAGACGCCCGATGCGGCGCCCGCGGGGCTGCTGCACGAGATGCCGGATGATCGCTGCCGACTGCCCCGAGACCTTGCCGGCGACGAGCGCGTCGACGAGCGCAGCCTTGGAGGCCGGGTCGCCGAGCTTGCTGCCGATCGCGAGCTCGAGTTCGGGGTTGGACGTGACCGTCTGACCGAATGCGAACAGCTCGCCGATGACGACGGCCGACGAGTTCGAGGACTGGGCGGCTGCACGCAGCCCCAGGTCTTCGACGCCCGCGAGCAGATCATCAACGCTCGACCAACGGCTTGCCGTCACGGTCTCGAGCAGTGAAACGGCGGTCGCGCTGAGCGACGAGCCGAAGACGGCCGCGATGGCAGCCTTCTTGGCCGCTGCGTCGCCCGCCGGCTCCGCCAGCAGAGTGCGCAGCTGCAGGGAGCCCCCGATGGTGCGCCCCGCCGCGAAGAGCTGCTCTGCCAGGGTCAGGTCAACCTTCGCGCCCACGCCGGCAAGCGCCGCACGCGATGCGACGGTCGCTTCTCTGCTCGCTGATCCCATGGTTACTTCGTCGCCTTGTCTGCTGCGTCGAGGTCCGCGAGGAAGGAGTCGACAAGTGCCGTCGCCTTCTTGTCGTCGGAGAGGCTCTGGCCGATGACGCCGGCTGCGAGATCAAGGGCCAGCGAACCGACCTCGGCACGCAGCGACACGAGCGCGCTCTGGCGCTCCGCCTCGATCTGCGCTGAGGCGTTCGCAGTGATGCGGGCCGCCTCGGCCGATGCCTGCTCCTTGAGCTCGCTCAGGATCTTCGTACCGTCGAGACGGGCCTGCTCGCGGATCTTGCCCGCCTCGGCACGCGCCTCGGCAAGCAGCTCGTTGTACTTCTCGAGCTGCGCACTGGCCTCGGCCTGCGCGCTCTCCGCGCGGGCGATTCCGCCCTCAATCACCTCGGCACGCTCGTCAAGCATCTTCGTCACCCGAGGGATGACGGCCTTCCAGAAGACGAGGAGGATGACGATGAAGCAGACCGCGGACCACAGGATGTCGTAGTCGGCGGGCACCAGCGGATTCGGCGTCCCCTCAGCCGCGAGTGTCAGTGCGTTGAGCATCGAGATTCCTTACGCGAAGATGTAGTACGTTGCGATGCCGATGAACGCGAGCGCCTCGGTGAAGGCGATACCGATGTACATGAGCACCTGGAGCTTGCCCTGCAGTTCGGGCTGGCGGGCGACCGACTCGATCGTCTTGCCGACGACGATACCCACGCCGATGGCCGGGCCGATCGCCGCGAGGCCGTAGCCCACGGTCGCGATGTTTCCGCTGAGTTCAGCAACGGTTGTTACGTCCACGTTGTGTTTCCTTCCATGAGGTGAGCCGAGCGGATGCCCGACCCCTTAGTGCATAGCCAGTGGGTGGTTCTCAGTGGTCCTCGGCCAGCGCGAGCTGGAGGTAGACCGCCGTCAGGATCGTGAACACGTAGGCCTGCAGCACGGCGACCAGGATCTCGAAGAACGAGAACGCGACGCCGAATGCAAGCGTGCCCACGCCGAAGAGGCCGAGGCCGCCCCCGACGGTGAAGAAGAAGAAGTGCGTCGCCGAGAAGAACAGCACGAGCAGAAGATGCCCGACGACCATGTTCATCATGAGTCGGAGCGTGTGCGTCACCGGACGGACGATGAAGGTCGAGATGAACTCGATCGGCGTCACGATGATGTACAGCGCCGGCGGGACGCCCGGGGGGAAGAGCGCGTTCTTGAGGAACGTACCCGGATGCTTCTTGAGGCCCGCGTAGATCCAGGTGACGTACGCGATGAGCGCGAGCAGCAACGGCAGGCCGATGACACCCGTGTTGGCGATGTTGAGGAACGGCACGACTCCCGTTATGTTGCTCGCCAACACCAGGAAGAAGAAGGTCATGAGGATCGGGAGGAAACGCCGCCCATCCTTCTTGCCCAGCAGATCTTCTGCGATGCCGACCCGCACGAAGTCGAAGCCGTACTCGATGAGACCCTGACCGCGGGTGGGGACGAGGCGCAGATTGCGCGTTCCCAGCCAGAAGACGGCCACGATCACCAGAGTGACGAGGACACGGATCATCATGATCCGGTTCATGGCGAAGGGCGTGCCCTCAAACAGGACGATGTCGGGGAAGAACTCCATGATCGTGGGGCCATGGAACTCACCGTCACCCCCGGAGCCGCCGGTGGCCAGGGGGATAAGCGATGTCAGAGCGTTGACTAGCAGCACTATCTCCAGAGTCGGGGCGTGATGAAACGCGGCGTCAAAATGGGGGGATGTTCAGAAATCACTCTATCAATAGTTGGGAGCCTGAGAGTACACTCACGGCGCCTGATCTTCGTCTTTCGGAGCATCCGGCAGCACGATGTCGCTGACATAGGGCATCCGGGACCGTGCAATGACCACGACATCCACGACGAGTGTGCCCAGGACTGCGGCCACAAGACAGAAGAACAGCACCTGCGGATGGATCCACGGCTGGTCGCGCAGCAGGAACAGCAGCGCCAGGAACACGACGAACTTGAGCAGCCAGGCGCCCATGACGATGCCGAAGAAAACCGTCAGGTCGTATCGCGAGGCGACGATGATGCTCGCCGAGGTGACGCCGAGGAACACCAGGGCGATCGCCGTGCCGATCAGGGCGCTGATGACGCCGACACCGCCCGCGACGAAATAGCCGATGACCGATCCGACGATCGCGATGACGGCGGCGAGCAGCCCTCCGAAGAGGAGGACGCGCTTGAAGACGGGGACTGAACTCATGGGGTTTCCTTAGGTGAGGGCGAGGCATCCGTCACGATGCTGTCGTCGGGGGCCGCGTCGAACTCGGATGCGGCATCCAGCGGATCGAGGCGGGCGACACCGGACGCCTCGGCTCCCCTGGCGCGCTGGGCGGAAGCCTCACCGGCCTTGCGTCGCGTCAACGGCGCAAGCGTGAACCAGGCGCTCAGCGCGAAGCCGACCGCGAGGAAGCCGACCGCCCACTCGAGCGGCACCAGCATGAACAGGAGGCAGCCGATCGACGCGACGGCCGTCCACGCGTAGAAGATGAGCACGGCGTGCAGATGCGAATGCCCCATGTCGAGCAGGCGGTGGTGCAGATGCATCCGGTCGGCCGAGAACGGAGACTTTCCGGCGCGCAGGCGCCTGATGACCGCGAGCGCGAAGTCGAGCAGCGGCACCAGAAGCACCGCGAACGGCAACAGGATGGGGATGAACGCGGGCAGCAGCTGCCTGCCGGAATCGAGCGCCCCCGGATCGACCGAGCCCGTCACCGAGATTGCCGAGGCCACCATCAGCAGCCCCACCAGGAGCGCGCCGGCATCACCCATGAAGAGCTTCGCCGGATGCCAGTTGAGTGGCAGAAAACCGAGGCAGGCACCGACAAGGACCGTCGTGATGAGGGAGGCCAGGTTGAAGTACTCCGACTCCCCCACCCCGTTCGACAGGATGTAGGTGTAGACGAAGAAGACACCGTTCGCGATGATCGCGACACCGGCCACAAGGCCGTCGAGGCCGTCGATGAAGTTCACGGCATTCATGACGAGCACCACCGCCAGAACGGTGAGGATGAGGCCCGTCGTCGAGGGGACGATCGTCACACCACCGATCGGCAGCGTCGTGAGCTGCACGCCCTGCCACACGAGCAGGCCCGCCGCGAGGATCTGCCCCGCGAGCTTCGTCACCCAGTCGAGATCCCAGATGTCATCGGCCACACCGATCAGCACGATCATCGCCGCAGCACCCAGGAGCGCGAGGACAGGACGCGGATTCACGAAGACCAGATGGAAGCGATCCAACTGTGAGGCGATGGCGAACCCCACCAGAACCCCGATGAACATGGCCACCCCGCCCAGGCGCGGCGTCGGCCGAGAATGCACGTCGCGCTCCCGGATCTTCGGGTAGAGGCGGTACCGCATGCTCAGCTTGAGGATCGCGAGGGCAAGCAGGAAGGTGACCAGTGCCGACGCCCCGCCGACGAGGATGTAGAAGATGATTCTCATGAATCGCCACCGTCACTCTCAGCGATCACCGCGAGGATGTCATCATCGGAGATGACACCGTGGCGCACGATGCGCAGCTCCCCTCCCGAGGAGAGCCCCGTCGCGTCGACGATCGTGGAGCTCGCCGTGCCGCCGGGCCCGCCATCGAGGTAGACCGTGACGCTGTCGCCGAGCATCCGCTGCGCATCCTCCGCCGTCAGGGCTGCGGGCTCCCCCGTCAGGTTGGCCGACGACACCGCGAGCGGACCCGTCTCGGCCAGCAACTCGAGCGCCACCTGATCGGCCGGCATCCGCAGGGCAACGGTGCCGGCGGTGTCACCCAGATCCCACTGAAGCGAGTCGCGGGCCGGAAGAATGACGGTCAACCCGCCCGGCCAGAACGCCTCCACGAGCGCACGGACCTGCGGCGGAACCTCCGCGGCGAGAGCATCAAGCGTCGCAAGACTCGGGATGAGAACAGGAGGCGGAGACTGCCTGCCGCGACCCTTCGCATCAAGGAGACGCTGCACGGCCACAGGATTGAAGGCATCCGCCGCAACGCCGTACACGGTGTCTGTGGGCATGACGACCAGCTCGCCACGGGCGATCGCCGCCCGCGCGAGACGCATACCGCTGAGGAGAGCGCCCGGGTCAGCGCAGTCGTGAATGGTCGCCATGTCGCGCCAATCCTACCGGGCCCCGCCTGTGGGCACGCCTCTCCTGATGCAGCCGACTGGGCACAGGGCTAGCGGATGGCGGTGGTCGCGCGGTCGCGCCCGGTGAGATCGCGGTGGCCAGCGACAGCGAGCCAGCCGTCCGCGCGCAGCAGCCCAGCGATCGCGGCAGCCTGCAGCTCGCCGTGCTCCATCACCAGGGCACCGCCGGGATGCAACAGGCGCAGGCCCACCTGCGAGACGCGACGCACAACATCCAGCCCGTCATCGCCGCCATAGAGCGCGTGGGCCGGATCGAACAGGCGGACCTCCGGGTCGCGCGGGATCGCGGCAGCCGGGATGTACGGAGGATTCGAGATGACGACATCGACAGTGCCGTCGAGCTCGGGGAAGGCATCGCCCAGATCGACGAACTCGAGCACGACATTCTCGGCGCCGCTCTCATCGACATTGCGGCGCGTCCACGGGAACGCCTCCGGCGAGTTCTCGGCTGCGAAGACCCGCGCATGCGGCACCTCCGTCGCCATCGCCAGCGCGATCGCGCCCGAACCCGAACCGAGATCGACCCCGATCGGAGCTGCAGACGGCACCGCCCGCAAGGCGTCGATCGCCAACTGCACCACCTGCTCCGTCTCCGGCCGCGGCACGAAGACACCCGGGCCCACCGCCAGCTCGAGAGCACGGAACGGGGCGCGACCCGTGATGTGCTGCAGAGGCTCGCGAGCAGCACGACGATCGACGAATGCGGCGATGGTCGCGGCATCCGAATCGTCGACCGCGCTTCCGGTGACGGACTTCGCCTGCACCTCGCCGCGACTCAACCCCAGCACGTGGCCGATGAGGAGCTCGGCGTCGACGTCAGGAGACTCGATGCCGGCGGTCGCGAGCGCGGCAGTGGCATCCGCCTTGATGCTTGCAATCGTCAGTGGCATGAGCAGTGTTTCTTGTGGGGTGGGTTTCGAGACGATCGCCCTGGACGGCGATGCCTCAACCCACAGTCAGGACTGGTCGCCGATGTCGGCGAGCCGAGCCTCCTCGTCGAACTGGATGCACGACTCGATGACGGGCCCGAGGGCACCGTCCATGACGGAGTCCAGGTTGTACGACTTGTAGCCCGTGCGATGGTCGGCGATGCGGTTCTCAGGGAAGTTGTAGGTGCGGATGCGCTCCGAGCGATCCATGGTGCGGATCTGCGTCTTGCGCGCGGCGCTGTCGAGCTCCGCCTGCTCCTCCTGCTGGCGCGCGAGGATGCGGGCACGCAGCACGCGCATGCCGGCCTCGCGGTTCTGCAGCTGGCTCTTCTCGTTCTGCATCGACACGACGATGCCCGTCGGGAGGTGGGTGATGCGCACCGCCGAGTCGGTCGTGTTCACCGACTGGCCGCCGGGGCCGCTTGAACGGTAGACGTCGATCTTGAGATCGTTCTGGCTGATCTCGACCTCCTCGGGAGCATCCACCTCGGGGAACACGAGCACGCCCGTCGTCGAGGTGTGGATGCGCCCCTGCGACTCGGTCGCCGGAACGCGCTGCACGCGGTGCACACCGCCCTCGTATTTGAGGTGCGCCCACACGCCCTGCGAAGGGTCGGAGGCGTTCGACTTGATCGCCACCTGTACGTCCTTGTAGCCGCCCAGGTCGCTCTCGGTGCGCTCGAGGAGCTCCGTCTTCCAGCCCTTCGATTCCGCATAGTGCATATACATGCGCAGGAGATCGGCGGCGAACAGGGCACTCTCGGCCCCGCCCTCGCCACCCTTGATCTCCATGATCACGTCACGCCCGTCATCCGGGTCGCGCGGGATCAGCAGCCTGCGCAGCTTCTCCTGCGCTGTCGCCAGCCCCACCTCGAGCGACGGGACCTCCTCGGCGAAGGCCTCGTCCTCCTTGGCGAGCTCGCGAGCGGCGGCCAGGTCGTCTGTGGCCTGCACCCAGTGCTCGTGCGCAGCCTTGATCTGGCTGAGCTCGGCGTACCGACGGTTGATCTTCTTGGCCCTGACCGCATCCGCGTGGACGGCGGGATCCGACAGCTGAACCTGCAGATCCTCGTGCTCGGCCAGCAGCACCGCCACTGACTCGAACACGACTAGTCCTCCTTGTTCGCCGCGGCGCCGGGGAGCGACTTCTGGATCTGCATGAGGAACTCGACGTTCGACTGCGTCTCCTTGAGCTTGCCGAGCACGATCTCGAGCGCCTGCTGCGTGTCGACACCGGCGAGGGCGCGACGCAGCTTCCAGGTGACCTTGACCTCGTCGGTGCCCATGAGCATCTCCTCGCGGCGGGTACCGGAGGCGTTCACATCGACGGCCGGGAAGATGCGCTTGTCGGCCAGCTGGCGCGACAGGCGGAGCTCCATGTTGCCGGTGCCCTTGAACTCCTCGAAGATGACCTCGTCCATCTTGGACCCGGTCTCCACGAGCGCCGTCGCGAGGATGGTCAGCGAGCCGCCATCCTCGATGTTGCGCGCTGCGCCGAAGAAACGCTTCGGCGGGTAGAGCGCCGAGGAGTCGACGCCACCCGAGAGGATGCGACCGGATGCCGGGGCAGCCAGGTTGTAGGCACGGCCCAGACGGGTGATCGAGTCGAGCAGCACGACGACGTCGTGGCCCAGCTCGACGAGACGCTTGGCACGCTCGATGGCGAGCTCCGCGACGGTCGTGTGGTCTTCGGCCGGACGGTCGAAGGTCGACGCGATGACCTCACCCTTGACGGTGCGCTGCATGTCGGTGACCTCTTCGGGGCGCTCGTCGACGAGAACGACCATGAGGTGAACCTCGGGGTTGTTCTTGGCGATCGCGTTCGCGATGGCCTGCAGCACGAGGGTCTTGCCCGCCTTGGGGGGCGAGACGATGAGGCCGCGCTGACCCTTGCCGATCGGCGACACGAGGTCGATGATGCGGGTCGTGAGCTTCTGCGGCTCCGTCTCGAGGCGCAGGCGCTCCGAGGGGTACAGGGGGGTCAGCTTGCCGAACTCGACGCGCTCCCCCGCCTGCTCGATGGGCAACCCGTTGATGGAGTCGATCTTGACGATCGCGTTGTACTTCTGGCGACCGCCCTGGTTGTCGTTGTCGCGCGGCTGGCGAATGGCGCCGACGACGGCGTCACCCTTGCGCAGGTTGTACTTCTTGACCTGGCCGAGCGAGACATAGACGTCGTTGTTGCCGGGCAGGTAGCCGGTGGTGCGCACGAAGGCGTAGTTGTCGAGGACATCGAGGATGCCCGCGACGGGGATGAGGACGTCATCCTCGGTGATCTCCGGCTCGAACTCGTCTCCGCCGGGCCCGCGGCGCTTGCGGTCACGGTAGCGTCCGCGGCCTCCACGCTCTCCGTCAAGGTCCTGCTGGCGACGCTGCTGGTTGCCGCGACCACCGTCGGACTGGTTGCCGTCTGACTGGCCACCGTCCTGCTGGCTCTGCTGGTTGCCACCCTGCTGCTGACCCTGCTGGCTGCCGCCCTGCTGGTTGCCGCCCTGGCCGTCGTTGTTCTTCTGGCCGCGGCCCCGGTTGCGGCTGCGGCTGCGCTGGGGGCGCTCCGAGCCGTCGCCGTTGTCGTTGTTGTCTGCGTTGTCGCCGTTGTTGTCGCTGCCACCGTTGTCGGCGGAGGACTGCTCGCCCTCGACGGCCGGCTTCTGCGCGTTGCGCGCGCCACCTCGGCCGGAGCGCTGGGGCTTCTCGGCTGCGGCATCGGCGTCGACGCCTGCTGCGGCATCCGTTGCCTTCTCCGCCGGGGCTGCGGCTGAGCTCGCGTCGACACCCGACTCGCCACCGTTGGCGTGCTCGGCTGCGGCCTTGGGTGCCGTGCGACGACGCGAGGGCGCCTTCGCTGCGGGTGCCTCGGCCTCAGCGGCGGGTGCGGCCGTCTCGGTGGTTGCCGCTGCTGCGGGCGCGGCGACCGGTGCTGCTGCGGGCGCGGCGACCGGTGCTGCGGCGGGTGCCTCGGCCTCGGTCGTCGTGATCACGCCGCCGCTGGCGGTGGCACGGCGAGATGCGCGCTTGCGCGGCGCTGCCGGCGCCTCTGAGCTGCTCGGCTCTGCGGCGGCCTGCTCGGCCGGCGCGCTGGTGTTGCTGTTCTGCGTCTCGTTGATTGCGTCCACGAGTGCTCCTTTACGAAGTTTCGATGCGCCGCTGATGCCCAGCTCGGCCGCCAGAGCCTGAAGCTCAGGAAGGCGCAGCTTGGACAGCTCGGCATGTGAGTCCGGGCCTGCGGCGCGGATGATGGGATCAGTCACTAAGAGGATTCCTTTCCCCTACCGGGCGCGTATCGGGAATGACATGGCGAGGACCCGGTGGAGAGCTAGTCGCATCTCACACGCCGGTGCCGGTGCCGAGGCACTGGCTGAGCGGGTGACGGAGCGAGGCTAGAGATTGCGCAACCCGTGGACCTGACTGACAGTCAGGCCTGCCTAGGCCGAAGCCTCTGCCGGGTGCAAAATCACTGTAGCACCTTTGAAGTCGACGGCCAGCATGAGGCTCTGCCACGGCGTGCCCTCATGCGCCGCCACGATCTCGGCGGCGGCAAGCCTCTGCGCGGGGTCGCTGCACAGCACAAGGATGGACGGCCCTGCACCCGAGACGACGGCCGCGAGACCCTGCGCCCGAAGCTCCTCCACGAGAGAGGTCGTGTCGGGCATGGCGCTCGCACGGTAGTTCTGATGCAGCCTGTCCTCCGTCGCCGCGAGCAGCAGCTCAGGGCTCTGGATGAGGGCCGCGATCAGGAGCGCCGAGCGCGAGACGTTGAAGATCGCATCCTCGTGCGGAACGGACTCGGGGCGCAGGCTGCGCGCCAACGCCGTCGACATGGTCGCCTCGGGGACGCACACCAGCGGGGTGACGCCACGGTGCACGATCAGCTTTTTGTGCTGCGGGCCGGACTCGCTCGTCCAGGCGATCGTGAGCCCGCCGAACAGCGCGGGAGCCACATTGTCGGGGTGCCCCTCCATATCGGTGGCGATCGAGAGCAGCGCATGCGAGTCGAGCTCCACGATGCCCTCGAGGAGGCCCTTCGCCGCCATCACTCCGGCGACGATCGCGGCACCGGATGACCCCATGCCGCGGCCGTGCGGGATGCGGTTGTTCGCCAGCAGGAACAACCCGGGCAGCTCCACGCCGTAGCGATCGAAGGTGAACGCGATCGCCTGCACCACCAGATTGCTCGCGTCCGTCGGCACCTCGCCGGCGCCGACGCCGGTGACCGTCACGGTCGCACCCGGTTCGTGGCGCGTCGTCACCTCAAGCTCGTCATACAACGACAACGCGAGCCCCAGAGTGTCGAAGCCCGGCCCGAGATTGGCGGATGTCGCCGGGACCTTGACGGAGACCGACCTTCCGATCGGAACGGCAGCCGCAGCCATCCTCAGGCTTTCGACAAGCCGAGGACCTCGGCGACCTCGGCGGTGTCGACAGCGACGACAGTGGGCTTCACGTCGGAGCCGTCAGCCGTGCGAAGCGCCCACTGCGGGTCCTTCAGTCCGTGGCCTGTGACCGTGAGAACGACCGTGGATCCCTTCGGAATCTCACCCGCATCCGACCGCTCGAGAAGGCCGGCGACACTGATCGCCGATGCGGGCTCGACGAAGATGCCGACCTCGGCCGAGAGGATGCGGTGCGCCTCGAGGATGAGCTTGTCGGAGATCGCGCCGAAGTAGCCGTTGCTGGTCTCGTGGGCGGCGATCGCCAGCTCCCATGATGCGGGGTTGCCGATACGGATCGCGCTGGCGATCGTGTCGGGATCCTTCACCACATGACCCAGGACGATCGGGGCGCTGCCCTCGGCCTGGAATCCGAACATCCGCGGCAGCTTGGTCGTGATGCCGCGCTCGAGCTCCTCGCTGTAACCGCGGAAGTAGGCCGTGTAGTTGCCGGCGTTGCCGACAGGGATGAGATGGAAGTCCGGCGCATCCTCGAGCACCTCCACGACCTCGAACGCCGCAGTCTTCTGACCCTCGATGCGGTCGTTGTTGACCGAGTTGACCAGATGCACCGGGTAGTTCGCCGCGAGATCGCGCGCGATGTCGAGGCAGTCGTCGAAGTTGCCCTGGATCTGCAACAGCTGCGCGTTGTGGGCGATCGCCTGCGCGAGCTTGCCCATCGCGATCTTGCCCTCAGGCACCAGCACCGCCGCCGTGATGCCGGCATGCGTGGCGTAGGCCGCAGCCGACGCCGAGGTGTTGCCGGTCGAGGCACAGATGACAGCCTTCGCGCCGGCCTCGACAGCCTTGCTGACGGCCATCGTCATCCCGCGGTCCTTGAAGGAACCGGTCGGGTTCATACCCTCGAACTTCACCCAGACCTTCGCACCCGTGCGCGCAGAGAGCGCAGGGGCGGGGATGAGCGGCGTGCCGCCCTCGCCCAGGGTCACGATGGGCGTCGCATCCGAGATGTCGAGGCGGTCTGCGTACTCGCGGAGGACTCCGCGCCATTGATTGGCCATGATGAACCTTCTACCCCGGGCTTTCTGGTCGGGCTTTCTCGTGTGGGCTTGCTGTTGTGGGCTTCTAGTCCGAGCCCTCGACGCGGAGGACGGAGGTGACGGACCTGACGACGTCGTTGCCGCCCAGTGCGGCGACGGTCGCGGCCAGATCGGCCTCCGACGCCTCATGGGTTCCAATGACAAGGGTAGCGGTGGCGGGGCCACCATCTGCGCCCACCGAGCTCACCGACTGCGACACCGTCTCGACGGAGACGCCGTGCTCGGCGAAGACGGCGGCGATCGTCGCGAGAACGCCGGGCCGATCGCCGACGAGCAGCGAGATCTGGTAGCGGGTCGTGACGCTCGAGATGGGCAGAACAGGAAGATCGGCGTGATTCGACTCGGCGATGCCGGGGCCGCCGATGACATGCCGGCGAGCGGCGGAGACGAGATCGCCGAGCACGGCGGAGGCCGTCTCGATGCCGCCGGCTCCCGCACCGTAGAACATGAGATCGCCGGCCGCCTCCGCCTCGACGAAGACGGCGTTCTTGGCGCCGCGGACAGCCGCGAGCGGATGTGTTCTCGGGACCAGCGCGGGGTAGACGCGAGCGCTCACGCCCTCGGTGCCCGACGCATCCGTCAGCCTCTCGCAGATGGCGAGCAGCTTGATGACGAAGCCCGCAGCCCGTGCCGATGCGACCTGCTCCGCCGTGACCGAGGTGATGCCCTCGCGGTGAACAGAGTCGATCGGAACCGTCGTGTGGAAGGCCAGGCTCGCCAGGATGGCCGCCTTCTGCGCGGCGTCGAAGCCCTCGATGTCGCCCGTCGGATCCGCCTCGGCGTAACCGAGCTCCGTGGCCGTCGCGAGAGCCGTCTCGAGCCCCTCGCCGTCGGTGTCCATGCGATCGAGGATGAAGTTGGTTGTGCCGTTGACGATGCCCATGATGCGGGTCACCTGGTCGCCGGCGAGGCTGTCACGCAGCGGGCGGATGATCGGAATCGCCCCCGCGACGGCCGCCTCGTAGAACAGCTGCGCACCCACCTGCTCAGCTGCCGCGAACAGCTCGGGGCCGTGGGTCGCGATGAGCGCCTTGTTGGCGGTCACCACGTCGGCGCCCGAGTTCAGCGCCTGCAGGATGTAGGTGCGTGCCGGCTCGATGCCGCCGATCAGCTCGATGACGACATCCGCTCCGACGATGAGCGCCTCGGCATCCGTCGTGAGAAGCTCGCGCGGGATGTCCGCAGTGCGGGGCGCGTCGACGTCGCGCACGGCGACGCCCACCAGTTCGAGGCCCGCGCCCGCCCTCTGGGCGAGCTCATCGCCGTGCTTCTGCAGCAGGGCGACGACCTGCGCGCCGACGGAGCCGGCCCCCAGGAGGGCGACTCGGAGATTGCGGTACTCGATCATTGCTTTCCGTTCTGTGCTTCGGTTCCGACCTCGGGCATCCGGGGCGCGAGCCCCATGTCCCGTGCGAGGAGGTCGGACTCGGTTTCGCCGCGCACGATGACGCGGGCCTCCCCATCGCGCACGGCGACGACCGCCGGACGCGCGAGATAGTTGTAGTTGCTCGACAGCGACCAGCAGTACGCGCCCGTCGCCGGAACCGCCACCAGATCGCCCGGCTCGACATCGCCCGGCAGATAGTCGGCCCGAACGACGATGTCGCCGCTCTCGCAGTGCTTGCCCGCCACACGCACAAGAGCCGGATCGGCGTCGGATGCCCGGCTCGCGATACGCACCGAATAGTCGGCCTCGTAGAGGGCCGGCCGGGCGTTGTCGCTCATGCCGCCGTCGACGCTGACGTAGCGGCGCACGGCCGCGCCGTCGACAAGGACATCCTTGATCGTGCCGACCTCGTACAGCGTCACCGTCGAGGGGCCCACGATCGCGCGGCCGGGCTCGACCGCCACCACGGGAACGGGCACGCCGAGGCGCTGAGCCTCCGCCGCGACGATGCCGGCGAGGGCCGCCGCGATGCGCTCGATCGGAAGCGCGCGGTCTGCGCTCGTGTAGGCGATACCGAAGCCTCCGCCCAGATTCAGCTCCGGAACAGGGCCGCCGGCCAGCAGCTCGGCGTGCAGCTCCATGAGCCGACGGGCGGCCTCCGCGAAGCCCTCCGTCTCGAAGATCTGAGACCCGATGTGGCTGTGCAGCCCCAGAAACTCCAGCTCGGGCCGGGAGCGGATGATCGCGACAGTCGCCGCCGCATCCGCCAGAGCGATGCCGAACTTCTGATCCTCGCGCGCCGTCGCCAAGTACTCGTGCGTGTGGGCGTGCACCCCGCTGTTGACCCGCAGACGCACCGGCTGCCGCCTGCCATGCCGTGCCGCGGCATCCGCGACCCTGCCGATCTCGACGATGCTGTCGATGATGATGACGCCGACCGACTCGCGCACAGCGCGGTCGATCTCGGCGAGAGACTTGTTGTTGCCGTGCAGACCGATGCGCTCGGGGGCGACGCCAGCCGCAAGCGCGAGCGCGAGCTCACCGCCGCTGGCCACATCGATCGACAGACCCTCCTCGGTCACCCAGCGGGCCACCTCCGCCGACAGGAACGCCTTGCCCGCGTAATAGACCTTCGCGCTGCCACCAACGCCCGCGAACTCACGATCGAAAGCCTCGCGCGCCTCACGGGCGCGACCCCGGACATCCGCCTCATCCATCACATAGAGAGGAGTGCCGTAGCGGGCCGCAAGCTCCGTCGCGGACACCCCGGCCAACTCGATGACGCCATCGCCGCCACGAACGGCACCGCGCGGCCACACGCCGTCGATGAGCCCATTGGCGTCGAGCGGATGCGCGAGCCAGTCAGGGGCGAGCGGGTTGACGGTCAAGGATGCCTCACGGTGGGGGTCGGGAACGGGGACTGCCTGAGGCGTGCGGCCCGCAGAGGTTCAGAGCCACGCGGCCCGGCCATGCCTGCAGCGATTCTATTACGCGGCCGGAGCCCCGCCATCGGCAGGGGCCTCCGCCGGGGTGTCCGCAGGGGCCTCAGTGCCGGGAGCCACCTCGTCGCAACTGCCGCGGGTCATCAACTGGTCGAGATCGACCGGAACACCCGTGCCGACCGCCTCGAAGCGGAGCACACCACCCTCAGGCTCAACCTTGGTGAGACGGATGCTCTCAGGAAGAAGACTCGCCGTGCACACCTTCGCACCCACGGTCGCCAGATCGACGAACTGGGTCAGATCGATGTCGACCGCCTCCGCAGCGGAGACGCCCGTCGCCGTCAACACCAGATAGCCGCCATCAAGCGACGGGTCGAGGTCGATCGTGTACGGCACGGCAACGCCGAGCACATCCACCTTCCCCTCCACGGTGATACCCGAGCCGACGAGCCGCATCTGACCGGCGAAGCCGCCCTCCGAGGCGAGCTGCGTGAGCGCCCCCTCGCTCATCGTGAACGACAACCCCACATCATCGAAACTGCCCGACAAGAGCTGCTGGAAGAAGGAGAAGCCACCGATCGACACCTGAACGTCACCGCTGCCGGCCGGCAGACGGGACGCCACCTGGTCGCGGGCGCGCGCCTGCGTGAAATCGCGCGCCGCCATGTCCAGAATGACGACAGCGCCACCCAGGAGCAGCAGCGTGACCACCAGACCGGCGACGATCTTGACCACCTTCCGGCCCACGCCGGGACCCGAAGCCGTGTAGTCGTCGTAGCTCGGCCGCCGCACCATGCCTACATCCTCTCGGGGGCGGAGACACCGAGCAGGTCGAGCGCATTACGCAGCACCTGCCCGCTCGCATCGTTCAGCCACAGACGGGTGCGGTGGACATCCGCGATCTCCTCATCACCCAGCGGGGTGACACGGCAGTTGTCGTACCAACGGTGGAAGGCGCCCGCCAGCTCCTCCGCATAGCGCGCGACCCTGTGCGGCTCGCGCAGCTCGGCCGACTGGCGCACGATGCGCGGGAACTCCGCAAGAACGCCGAGCAGCACGCTCTCCGTCTCGTGATCGAGCAGACCCGCATCGAAGACGCTGCGGTCCACCCCCGAAGCGGCAGCATTCTTCGCCACCTGGTGCGTGCGCGCGTGGGCGTACTGCACATAGAAGACAGGGTTGTCGTTGGTGCGACGCTGCAGCACCTCAGGGTCGAGCGTGAGCGGGGAATCAGCCGGATAGCGACCCAGCGAATAGCGGAGAGCATCCGTGCCCAACCACGCCTGCAGATCGTCGAGCTCGATGATGTTGCCCGCGCGCTTCGACAGCTTCGCGCCGTTGATGGAGACCAGCTGGCCGATCAGAACCTCGACATCACGCTCGGGGTCGTCGCCCGCCGCACCCGCAATCGCCTTGATGCGGTGCACATAACCGTGGTGGTCGGCACCGAGCAGATAGATCTTGTGGTCGAAACCGCGATCGGTCTTGCTCAGGTAGTAGGCGGCATCGGCGGCGAAATACGTGTAGACGCCGTTGCCGCGCCTGATCACCCGATCCTTGTCGTCGCCGAAATCGGTCGTGCGAACCCAGATGGCGTCATCCTCATCGAAGACGTGCCCCTGCTCGCGCAGACGCTCGACAGCCGTGTCGATCGCGCTCGGATCGCCGGCGTGCAGCTCACGCTCCGAGAACCACACATCGAACTCGACGTTGAAGCGGGCGAGAGACTCCCTGACCTCAGCCAACTGCTGCTCGTAGCCGAGCTCACGCGCCGCCGCCAGCGCCGCATCGTCATCAAGCTGAAGAAGCCGGGGCTCACGCTCGAGAACCACCTTCGCCAGGTCGGCGATGTACAGCCCCGGGTAGCCGCCCTCCGGCATCGGCTCGCCCTTAGCCGCCGCCAGGATGCTGGCCCCGAACTTGTCCATCTGGCTGCCGGCGTCGTTGATGTAGAACTCATTGGCGACCTGCGCCCCCGCAGCCCGCAACACACGACCGATGGAATCGCCGAGCGCCGCCCACCGGGTGTGCCCGATGTGAAGAGGCCCCGTCGGGTTCGCCGAGACGAACTCCAGATTGATGACCTGCCCCCGAAGGGCCTCGCTGCGGCCGTAGCTCTCGCCCTGCTCCACGATCGACCGGGCAAGCTCGCCCGCGGCAGCCGCATCCAGCGTCACATTGATGAAGCCCGGGCCCGCGACATCGACGGATGCGACACCATCAAGCGCCGAAATACCCTCAGCCAGCTCCGTGGCCAGCTCGCGCGGGTTCACGCCGAGCGGCTTCGCCAACTTCATCGCGATATTGGAGGCCCAATCGCCATGCTCACGGTTCTTCGGCCGCTCCAGCCGCACATCATCAGGACCGAGCGACACCTCTCCCCCGCGGCGGGCGACCACAGCGGTCACGATGTCGAGGATGCGCAAAGAGAGTTCAGCAGGAGTCACAGGGGGAATTCTACCGGGCCGCATCAGCCGAACCGCCCGCGCCTGCCGGGCGCGCGCCGGCGGCCGGGGCATGATGGAGAGGTGCGAACACTGACACCACCACAGCCCAGCCATCTGCTCCGTGTGGGCGCCGCGACGGCGCTCGCCCTCGCATCCGTCATGTTCTTCACCGGATGCGCGCCAGAAGACACGCAGCCGGGCCCGTCGACGAGCGCAACACCCGGATCCTCCGCCACGCCCGGCCCGAGCGGCTCTGCAGCGCCCGATGACGACACAACCGAGCCGAGCAGCTCGGCGAAACCCGGCGAACCGGCCACCCCCGTCGGCATCAGTTGCGACGCCCTGATCAGCGCGGACGACATCTACAACTACAACCCCAACTACAGCCTCGTGAACGGCTTCTCGCCGGCCGCGAACAGCGCAGCATCCAAGGCCGTCGCCGCGAAGGGCGTGGCCTGCGGCTACGTCAACCAGACCAGCGGCACGACCATCGTGGTCGCCGTCGCAACCCCGGGCGCCGACGCGCTCGCCGCCATCGAGAAGGAGCTCTCCTCCGCCACGCCCGTGTCGGGCTTCGGAGTGAAGGGCTGGTTCAGCGGCGGCACCGTGCAGATCATCAGCGGCACCCACTGGCTCAGCGTCTCGTCGCCCGAATTCGTCGAAGCGGCGGATGCCCGGGGTCTCGTCGAGCCCGCGCTGAAGCATCTCGGCTGAGCCGCTCCGTCGGGGGCGCGACCGGCGGGAGGCGCTCCGCGCTGCTGCTAATCTATTGAGGCACCCCGGGCCTCCACGCCCGGGGTGCACATCCGCCCTCGTAGCTCAGGGGATAGAGCGCCGGTTTCCGGTACCGAAGGTCGGGGGTTCGAATCCCTCCGAGGGCACCTAATGAGTCTTGCTCATGCTTTTTCTCGGCTTGCTTCTGCCGCGTCTCGCTAGGCTCGGTTGTCGCGGAAGCACGACCCCGAAGCATCCGGACGCCCGAAAAGGAGCCCGCCCGTGACCCAGGACCTCGGAACCATCATCGCCCGCCGAACGCTCGAACGCGACGGCGAAGAACTCACCGTGCTGATCGGCCTCCCCGTGCCCTTCGAAGAGGGTCTGCCTGACCACTTCTGCCCTGTGCGCCTCGAAGACTCCGAAGGGCGCGAGCTGTGGGCGACCAGAGCCGGCGGCATCGACTCCGTTCAGGCTCTCGTGCTGGCGCTCAGCGTCATCGGAGATCGCCTCGCCGCGGACGGCCCCGGCCTCACCTTTCTCGAGCGCGCCGAACTCGGCTTCCCACTCACCGACCTCAGCGACCCGGCCGTCTGGAGTGCGCACATCAGCTATCCGCTCGTGTGAGCGCTGAGCCTTGGGTACCCAGCCCCCGCGAGAGTACGCAAATTGCACGATTCCGGCGCGAAAACGTGCAATACGTGCAGTCTCGGCGAAGAGGGCGGCCAATCCCGTGGGAGGTGCGAGGTCGAGGGCTGCGGATGCTCCGCGAGAGTACGCAAATCGCACGGTTCTGGCACAAAAGCGTGCAATACGTGCAGTCTCGGCGAAGAGGGGCGGAACCGGCCCCGTGGGAGGTGCGAGGTCGAGGGCTGCGGATGCTCCGCGAGAGTACGCAAATCGTACGGTTCTGGCACAAAAGCGTGCGATTCGTGCAGTCTCGGCGAAGAGGGCGGGGCGGCAGCCGGGGCGGCCGGGCGGCGCGAGTGGCGCGGCGGCGCGAGTGGGCGGGCGGATGGCAGAGCGACGCGGGCGGCTCAGCGCGGGCGGCTCAGCGGCGCGCGGGCTCGCCGTCCATGTCGGCGATCGGATGGCGCAGCATCATTGTGGTGTAGAGGCCGAGGGCGAACAGCGCCACTGCCGTCGCGACCCAGAAGACCGCGGCCAGGCCCGCGAGCTCGATGACGATCCCGGCGATCGAGGCGCCAGCCGGCAGCGCACCCCAGCTGATGGCGCGGAACGCCGAATAGGCGCGCCCGAGCATCCGTACCGGCGTCACGTGCTGACGCACGGTGGCGTTCAGGATGCGCCAGGTGCTGCTGCCCACGCCGCCCAGAAAAGCTGCGGCCGCGCAGACGACGAGGTTCGCACCCAGCGCAGGTGCCAGCACCAGTGCGACGGTCGCGATCGGGTCGAAGGCGAGCAGCAGGCGAACACCCAGCGCACCGCGCAGCCAGCGGTACACGACGCTCGCGATGACGCCGCCGACCGCCATGACCGTGAAGACAAGCCCGTACTCGACGGTGCTCGCACCGAGCGGGCCCGGCGCGACGACGTACAGCACCATGACGGCCATCCACATCGCCCAGCTCAGATTCATGGTGGCGTTGATCGCGGTCAGCCAGCGCAGCGTGCGGTTGCGCCAGAGGAAGACGAGCCCCGCCCGCACGCGCCGGTCGGACGGCACGGCGCCCGGCGCGGTCACCGGCATCGGTGTGAGCCGCCGCACGAAGCCGACACCGATGAGCGCGAGCGCGTACAGTCCAGAACTCACCCCCACGACGACGGACTGCCCCAGGAGGATGAGCGCCCCCGCAAGCGGCGCGCCCAGCATGTCATTGGACACGTTGATCGTCGCCTCGATGCGCGCGTTCGCGCGGCCGCTCTGCTCCCTCGTGATGGTCGCCGGGATCGCCGCGAACAGCGAGGTGTCGACAAGCACCTCGGCCACGCCGTAGATGACGGCGGCCGCCGCAAGGAGCGGGTACGTCAGCATCCCCAGCGCGATGGCGACGGCGAGCGCACCGAGCACGACGGCGCGCACCGCATTGGTGACGAAGAGGATGCGGCGTGAGCCGAGATGGTCGACCACCCAGCCGGCGTGCAGCCCCACGACCGGCCAGGCCAGGGTGGCGAGCGCCGTGATCAGCGCGACCTGACCACCGGTGGCACCCGACGCGATGGCGACGAGCGGCAGGGCGAACAGGATTATGCCGTCGCCGAGGTTCGCTGCGCCCGTGGCGAACCACAGGCCGCCGAAGGACCTACCGAGTCGCGCCACCAGACAAGCCTAGGACTCGCATCCGACGCTCTGTGCTCGACATCAGTCGGTGTCGCCCGAATGCGCCTCGAGGAAGTCGTAGAGCTCTGTGTCGTCGACGCCGGGGAAGGTGCCCGACGGCAGCGGTGACAGGATGTGCGCGTGCAGTCTGGCGCTCGCCCACGCCTTGTGCGCCCAGCGGTCGGCGATCTCACCGGAGGGCCGTCGGCAGCAGTTCTCGTCGGGGCACGTCGACACCTCGCGGTTGCGTGTGTCGCGGCCACGGAACCACTTGGCGTCGTTGAACGGCACGCCGAAGGTGATCGAGAAGTCCTCCTGGGTACCGGTTCCCGTCTGGGTCGAACTCCAGAAGGTGCCCGTGGGCGTGTCGGTGTACTGGTAGAACTCGGTCGTGCGGTTGGTGCGGGTGAAGGCGACGCGGGCGCTCCAGTGCCGACACACGACCTGCCCCTCCGTCGAACCCGTGACGTCGGTCGGCAGCCGCATCCCGTCATTCTCGTAGCCCTTGTAGAGCGCGCCGTCGTCGCCGACCCGCATGAAGTGCACCGTCATGTCGAGGTGGCTGGTCGCAAGATTCGTGAAGCGCAGCGCGGCCGCCTCATGTGTGACCCCGAAGGCGTCACGGAAGTCCTCGATGGCCAGATTGCGGTCACCCTTCGCCGCCTGCAGGAAGTCGACGGACTGCTGGAGCGGCATGAGGCACGCCGCCGCGAAGTAGTTGATCTCGAGGCGCTGCCGGAGGAACTCGGCATAGCTCTCCGGCTCGTGATGTTCGAGCAACCGGTGCGCCATCGCCTGCAGCGCCATCGAGCGCAGCCCGTGCCCACCGGGGATGGAGGCGGGCGGAAGATAGATGCGGCCGTTCTTGAGATCGGTGACCGAGCGGGTCGAGTGCGGCAGATCGTCGACGTGGATGAGGTCGAAGCCGATGCGTCTGGCCATGAGGGCGACCGAGCGGTGCGTGAGCGCACCCGTCGTGTGCCCGACGCTCCTGAGGGTGTCCTCCGCCAGCTTCTCGAGCTCGGGGATGTAGTTGTTCCTGTCGCGCATGTGGTGGCGAAGTTCTGTGTTCGCCCGCCGCGCCTCCTCGGGGGTCGCGATCGCCTCGCGGGCCCGGCGCGCGAGCTCGCGGTGCAGCCCGACGAGCGCCGAGAGCGTGTCGTCGGGCATGGAACGGGAGGCACGGATGCTCGGAAGGCCGAGCGCCGAATAGATGGCGCCGCCCTGCAGTCTGTCGAGTTCGATCTCGAGGGCGGCCCGCGCGGTGGGCGGCTCCGTACTGAGAAGATCGGCCACCTTCACACCGAGCGCCTCTGCGATGGACTGCAGGAGTGAGAGCCGCGGCTCGCGACGGCCGTTCTCCATGAGCGATAGCTGGCTGCCGGCGATTCCGACGGCCGCGCCGAGCTGATCGAGCGTCAGCCCCGCCCCAGCCCTGAAGTGACGGATGCGCTGGCCCAGTGTCGCAAGATCGGTCATGTCTTCAGATTAGCGAAAGATTCACCGATCTTTCCACTCATTCCGGCACTATTTTGCCAGTCCACTGGCTCAGACTGCATATGTCACCGCTTTTTAGCAGATCGCTTTTCAGCAGACATCGCGGAACGCACCGAAAAGGACGGAAGGCCAATGACGCTCACCACACCTCGCCCCACGGGCACGACATCCGGACTCGGCACCATCAACGGCGAACCGAGCGGAGCGCCCGCCGGCGCCAACGAGAAGGTCATCGCCTGGGTCGAATCGATCGCAGAGCTCACCACCCCGGACAGCATCGTCTGGTGCGACGGCTCACCGCAGGAATGGGATCGCCTCACCCGCGAGATGGTCGAACGCGGCACCCTCACCCGCCTCAACCCCGAGCACCGCCCCTACAGCTTTCTGGCCCGCAGCCACCCCGACGACGTCGCGAGGGTCGAATCGCGCACCTTCATCGCATCCGAGAACGAGGCGGATGCCGGCCCCACCAACAACTGGGTCGACCCGAAAGAGATGCGCGCCACGCTCAAGGGCCTGTTCGCCGGTTCCATGCGCGGTCGCACCATGTACGTCATGCCGTTCTCGATGGGCCCGCTCGGCAGCCCGCTCGCCAAGCTGGGCGTGCAGGTGACCGACTCCCCCTACGTCGTCGTGAGCACCGCCGTGATGACCCGCATGGGCATCGACGCGCTGCGCCTCATCGGCGACGACACCGAATGGGTGCCCGCCGTTCACAGTGTCGGCGCCCCGCTCGATGCCGGCCAGCAGGATGTCGCCTGGCCGCGCAACGACACCAAGTACATCTCGCACTTTCCGGAGACCCGCGAGATCTGGTCGTTCGGCTCCGCCTACGGCGGCAACGCGCTGCTCGCAAAGAAGTCGTTCGCCCTGCGCATCGCCTCCGTGATCGCCCGCAAGGAGGGGTGGCTCGCCGAGCACATGCTCATCCTCAAGGTCACCAACCCGCGCGGCCGAGTCTTCCACGTTGCAGCGGCGTTCCCCTCCGCCTGCGGCAAGACCAACCTGGCGATGCTCAAGCCGAGCATCCCGGGATGGAAGGTCGAGACGATCGGCGACGACATCGCCTGGCTGCGCCCCGGCGCCGACGGCCGCCTGCGCGCCATCAACCCGGAGGCCGGCTTCTTCGGCGTGGCTCCCGGCACGAGTGTCAAGACGAACTCGACCGCCATCGAGACACTCTGGGGCAACACCATCTTCACGAATGTCGCGCTCCGGGAGGACGGCGACGTGTGGTGGGAGGGGCTCACGGACAAGGCGCCCGCCAACCTCACCGACTGGCAGGGCAGGCCATGGACACCCGAATCGGGAACGCCCGCAGCACATCCGAACTCCCGCTTCACCGTCGCAGCGCACCAGGCCCCCTCGATCGCCGAGAGTTGGGACGACCCGCAGGGCGTGGTCATCGACGCGATCATCTTCGGCGGTCGCCGGGCCACCAATGTGCCGCTCGTGACCGAGGCGCGCGACTGGGAGCACGGCGTCTACATCGGCGCGACCGTCTCGTCTGAGCGCACGGCAGCGGCCGAGGGAACCGTCGGCGAGCTGCGCCGCGACCCCTTCGCGATGATGCCCTTCGTCGGATACAACATGGCCGACCACTGGTCGCACTGGCTCTCCGTCGGCGAAGGCCTGCGCAAGACCGGCAGCGTCCCCCGCATCTTCCAGGTGAACTGGTTCCGCAAGGGTGACGACGGTAGCTTCCTGTGGCCCGGCTTCTCAGAGAACTCGCGTGTGCTCGAGTGGATCCTCGACCGCGTCGACGGCAGCGCCGCCGCCGTCGACACACCGCTCGGCTACGCCCCCGTCGAGGGCGGGCTCGACGTCGACGGACTCGACATCGACGACGAGCAGCTGAAGCAGCTCTTCGCGATCGACCCCGAGGCGTGGCTCGCCGAGCTCGACGACACCGAGGGCTTCTTCGCCCGATTCGGCGATCGGCTGCCCGCAGCCATGGCGACCCAGCTCGCCGAGATCCGCCAGCGGATGCTGCAGAAGGCAGACCGCTAGCACCCAGGCCCCACACTGCGGCGTGCGCACACGACGGACGTCTCATTCACGGATGCGCTCAAACGACGCCGAAGTGTGGAGATACGGGCGTACCCCTTCCAAGAGGGGTGCGCCTGTGTCATTTAACGCAGCTGTGTCGTTTAAGCGGTGCGGCGCATCCGCCCCAACGTTTCTGTCGGCCCGTGCGTCTTAGTGTGTGAGGGGTCTCCCGTGGCGCATCCACGGGCAGGCTCGGTGAGACGACACAAGACGCGACAGGAAGAGGCGAGAAACGGATGGCCGCAGACAGCTGGGAACAGCTCGTGACGACGCTCGTCGCCAAGCGCGGAGAAGCGCTCACCCGCTACGCCTACCTGGTCTCCGGCAGCGCCGACGACGCCGCCGACCTCGTGCAGGACGCCCTCGTCAAGACCTTCGGGCGACTCCGCAACGGCCTCAGCATCACGAGCGCCGAAGCGTATGTGCGCCGCGCCATCCTCAACGGCCACATCGACGCGACCCGCCGCCGCTCACGCTGGCGCACCATCTCCCACCTGGCCGCAGAGCCCGAATCGCACGACTCCCCCGCCCCCGCCGCCGAGGCCCGCCTGGATCTCCGCGGCGAGCTCATGCGGCTCTCCCCGCGCGAGCGGGCCTGCATCGTGCTGCGCTACTACGACGACCTCAAGGTCGACGACATCGCCGAGACCCTCGACATCAGCCCGGGCAGCGTCAAGCGCTACCTCAGCGACGGGCTGGCCCGGCTGTCGATCTCCGTGAAACGCGACGACGAAGCAGAACCGCTCGAACTGACCACGCCATCCGGGAGGACGGCATCGCAGAACAGGAACGCGCCATCCGACGCGGAAGGAGCCGACAATGCCCAGTGAGAACGAACTCAGGACCATGCTCGCGGATGTTCCCCTGCCGAAACTCGACATCGACACCGGCTCGGTCATCCGCCGCAGCAGGCGCCGCAGGCTGCCCCGCCAGATCGGTGTCGGTTCCGCCATGACGCTCGCCGTCATCGGCATCGGGGTCGCCGGCTTCACCCGGCTTCAGCCCAGCCCCGTGGGCATGATGGCTGAGACGGCCTCCGACTCTTCCGGCGCAGGCGAATGGGCGCCGACGTTCTCCGGCGGCGGCACGACCGGGCTCGCCCCCATCGAGAAGCTCAACGGCTGCGGCGGCCCGCTCGCCGAGGTCACACCGAACGAGGCCGGGCTCGTGCTCGAACCGCAGTTCGAGGCATCCGTCGCCGCCGGCACACAGCAGGTCGCCGGCACCGTCACGCTGCTCAACACGGGAACCCAGCAGGTGCGCGGCACGACCGCAGCCTCGCCCACCATGACCCTGTCGCAGGACGGCGTGACCGTGTGGCACAGCAACGGGCCCACCATCATGCTCGCCGCCCTCGTCGACCTCGCGCCGGGCGCATCCAGAGAATATGACGCGACGATCACGCCTGTGCTCTGCGGCGAGGAGGACGAGACGCAGGAGCAGTTCCGCGCGGAGCTGCCGCCGCTCGAACCCGGCGAATACCAGCTGAGCGCCGCCATCCTTCTGACACCGGAAGACGGATCGGCGGGGCAGCTCGTGACAGGGCCGGCGCAGGCCATCACGATCGAATAGCCGAGGCCGGCCGCCCCTGTCGACGCCCAGCCTGTTCGGATACGCTCGCACAAGGGAAGACCGCCCCCGACGAAAGGACCCGCATGGCCAAGCAATCGATCTTCGGACGCATCGCCCAACTGGCGAAAGCGAACATCAACGCCCTGCTCGACGCAGCAGAAGACCCCGCCAAGATGCTCGACCAGATGGTGCGCGACTACAGCAGCAGCATCTCCGAAGCCGAAAGCGCCATCTCGGAGACCATCGGCAACCTGCGCCTGCTCGAGCAGGACCACGCCGAAGACGTCGCCAACGCGGAGGACTGGGGCCGCAAGGCCGTCGCCGCCAGCCGCAAGGCCGACGAACTTCGCGGAGGCGGCAACACTGGCGACGCCGACAAGTTCGACAACCTCGCCAAGGTCGCCCTCGGCCGACAGATGGCCGCAGAGAAGGAGGCGACGGATGCCGAACCCGTCATCGCCTCGCAGACCGCCGTCGTCGACCAGCTCAAGAAGGGCCTCGAGGCGATGAAGGGCAAGCTCGGCGAACTGTCGTCGAAGCGCGACCAGCTCATCGCCCGGGCCAAGACCGCATCCGCACAGACGCAGGTGCTCGACGCCATGAAGAGCATCGACCTGCTCGACCCCACCAGCGAGATCAGCCGCTTCGAGGAGAAGGTACGCCGCGAAGAGGCGCGCGTACTCGGCGCCCAGGAGCTGGCCGCCTCAAGCCTCGACTCGCAGTTCGAACAGCTCGAGGCATCCGACACCGCGGTCGAGTTGGATGCGCGACTTGCGGCGCTCAAAGCAGGAACGGCCGCCCCGCGGCAGGTCACGAGCGGCGAGTAACATCCTGCTCACCTCGCGCGGCCACGGCATGGGAGACTGAGCCGTGGCCGCCTCGTTCTACGTCGTACCCCAATGGCAGGGGTCTGGTTCGTCGCGCGCGATGCGGCTCGCCGACGGGGCCGCCGCCATCCGGGGCGATCTGCCCTCAGCATCCACCACCGTCATCGACGTGCCGGCGGAGGCCGGCGACGCGCAGGACACCGGAGTGCACCGGCTCAGCTCGATCGCGGCGGTGCGCGACAGGCTCGCCGACGCCCTCGCCTCCCGCCGCGAACCGGCGATCACCATCGGCGGCGACTGCGGTGTCGAACTCGCCGCCATCGAGCACGCGGCGCGCGGGCGCACGCTCGCCGTCGTCTGGTTCGACGCTCACGCCGACCTGAACAACCCCGAAGGCTCGCCGTCCAGCGCCTTCCACGGCATGGTGCTGCGCACGCTTCTCGGAGACGGACCGGAGGCGCTGCTGCCGCAGCACCCGCTCGCAGCCGAACAAGTCGTGCTCGCCGGAACCCGCGCCCTCGACGACGGCGAGCAGGAATACATCGAGACCACAGGCATCCGGATGCTCGGCCCGCTCGAGTTGGGACCGGATGCGCTCGTGACGGCCGTCGAGGCGACCGGCGCCGACTCCGTCTACCTGCACATTGACCTCGACGTGCTCGACCCCGGAATCGTGGAGGGCCTCGGCTACCCCGTTCCCTTCGGGCTGACGGCGGCGACGCTCGTGGAGTCGATCCGGGCGCTGCGACGGCGCTTCGAGTTCGCCGGCGCGGGGATCACCGAGTTCGCGCCCGCCTCCCGTGAGCAGGCGGAGGGCGACCTGCCGACCATCCTGCGCATCATCGGCGCGCTCACGGCCACGCCGTAGCTCGCCCCCGCGCCCGCGCCCCGTCGCGCCCCCGAGCCCCCGAGACGCTGAGCCCCCGAGACGCCCGCTGAAAACGAAGGAGATTCTCGCGGAAAGAGCCGCGCCGGGCGCATTCGGGGCACGGATGGCGAGAATCTCCTTCGTTTTCAGCGCAGGCTGCCGTAGACGCCCAGGAGCGCCGTGGCGGTCGCCGCCCACGTGTAGCCGAGGGCGTGCTCGCGGGCGCTCGACGACAGCGCCGCCCGCGCCGCCGGATCGTCGAGCAGCGCGGTGATCGCGTGCGCCCAGTCGCGCGGATCACGCGTGTCGAGGAGCAGACCGGAGCGCCCCTCGGCGATCGACTCCGCCAGCCCCGTGCTGCGGTAGCCGATGACGGGGGTGCCGCTCGCCGCAGACTCGAGCGCGACCAGACCGAACGTCTCCGAGTGTGAGGGCACGAGTGTGATGCTCGCGACCGCCAGCAGTTCGGCCAGCGGTTCGCGCCCAAGCGCCCCGACGAAGCGCACCTCCTCGGCGAGATCCAGCTCGACGGCCAGCGAGCGCAGCGAGTCCAGGTAACGTTCGTCGCCGGGGGTCGCCTCCCCCACGACCACCAGAACGGGCGCCCAGCCGCGCAGCTCGTGCACACCGGCGAGTGCACGGATGGCCAACTCCTGATCCTTGAGCGGCTGCACGCGGCCGACGACGGCGATGATGGGGCGACCCTCCTCGATGCCGTAGCGTCTGCGCACGCGCGCCGCAGCATCCGGATGTTCCGGTGTGAAGAGTTCGACGTCGACGCCGGGCGGGATGACCCAGATGCGGTCGGCGGGCGCCCTCGCGTCGTCGATGAGGCTCTCGACCTCGGCGGCCGAGCCGGCGATGACGGCGCCCGCCTGGCTGGCGAGGTAGGCCTCCGATCGCATCCGCATGTCTGATTCGGGTGTCTGCCCTGCGGCGAGGTGGCGGTTCTTCATCGCCCCCAGGGTGTGGAAGCTCTGCACGAACGGCAGGCCCAGCTCGAGCGCCACGGGCAGGGTGGCGATGCCGCTCAGCCAGTAGTGGGCGTGGATGACGTCGTAGCGCGACGAGTCACGCCCGGCCAGTTCGGCGACGGCCTCCCCGAAGTCGTCGGCGATGCCCGGCAGGAACGACTTGTCGATGACGGATGCGGGCCCGGCGGCGAGCTCGTGCAGGGTCACCCCCGCACCCACCCGGCTGACGCGGGGAGCCCCTGCGGCCCGCGTGAGCAACTCCACCTCGACCCCCCGGGCCGCCAGCTCGTGGGCGGTCGCGATGAGGGAGACGTTGAGGCCGCCGGCGTCTCCCGTGCCGGCCTGCTGCGCAGGCGGCGTGTGCATCGAGACCAGAGCAACCCGTCTCAGCGTGCCCGTCATGATGCCACTGTATTGGCGTACGGGCCGAGTGTCGGCACGACGTGCTAGAAACATGTCATGTCCGCCTCACCGACCCTGCTGGAGCGAAGCTGTCGCGGGCTCGTGCGCGGTGTCTCCCGTGTCGGCTGGCTTCGCACTGTTCTGCTGCATCCGGTGGTGGCGAGGCCCGGCTATTGGGTGGCGACGGCCGCGGGACTGCTGTGGGGCACCATCCTGAGCCTGGGTCGCATCCGCGGTGACGGCGGCGTCATCGTCGCCAGAAGCTGCCCCCGCTGGGCCTTCGGGCGAGGCGGCACCACGGTGGGCGCCGTCTATCTGACCTGCGACACGATCTCACCGGATGTGCTGCGTCACGAGGCCGTGCATCGCGCGCAGTGGAGGCGCTACGGTCTGGCCTTCATCCCCCTGTATTTCGCGGCCGGGCTCGACGGGCGCACGAACCGTTTCGAGGTGGAGGCGGGGTTGGAGCTCGGCGGCTACCGCTGACGCGTGGTGAGGCATGGCATCCATTCTGCGACGATCGCATAACGGTGGGCCACTTCTCCCCTTGCCCTCACAGCCGCCTGCACTAATCTGTCTAGACGTCGCTGTGTGCGGCATTCCGCCCGAATCGTTCCGTCATCCTGGAGAACCATGAAGCTTCGTGTCGCCCGCTTCGCGGCGCTGGCCCTCGCCGTATCGCTCCTTGCGACGGCCTGCTCGAGCGGCGAGGAGAC
This sequence comes from Homoserinimonas aerilata, assembly GCF_006716125.1. NCBI lineage: Bacteria > Bacillati > Actinomycetota > Actinomycetes > Micrococcales > Microbacteriaceae > Homoserinimonas > Homoserinimonas aerilata. The sequence continues at coordinate 1,708,514 of NZ_VFOM01000001.1, forward strand.
CCCGAGCGGTGACGACGCCCGCACCGTTCCCAGCACGACCGCAGCGCCGGCACCATCCGGCGAGGCCAAGCCCAGCACACCGGAGTCGCCGGCGCCACTGACGTGCGATTCGCTCGTCTCGGAGGCGACCCTGGCCGAGTTCGAGGCGAACGGCTTCGTGCACGACGAGACCTACGAGCAGACGCTGCGCGACGACAACAGCATCGAGGCGAAGTTCTTCGACTTCGGCGGCATCGCCTGCATGTGGTTCCTGCCCAACAGCGACGGCTGGGCCGCGTTCGGCTACTCCGAGATCAGTGATGCGGATGCCGCGGCGGTGCAGGAGCAGCTGGTGGCGGATGGCTACGTGCGCAGCGATGAGGGCAGCGACGCCGTCTACGCCCTCGCCCCCGAGACGAACACGCTCGGCCACGACGACACGTTCCTGTTCGAGCCTGGCGCCTGGTTCCACTCGGTGCAGCGCGCCGGAATCGATGAGGTCCGCGCCATCATCGCGGCCCGCTAGCCCCGCATCCGCGCCGTCACCACTGCGGTGGGTGGCGTCTCTGCCAGCCGATGCGCCTCTCCAGTTGGGCGCCGATGGCCAGCAGTGTCGCCTCGCCTCCCGGGCGACCGATCAGCTGGATGCCCATAGGCAGCCCGTCATCCGTCTGATGCACCGGCAGTGTCACGGCGGGAAGGCCGCTGACGTTCACGAATGAGGTGAACGGCGTGTATTGCACCTGCTGCGCGAAGTTCTTCTCCCCGTCGGCGCTGTCGTACCAGCCGAGCGGGCGCGGCGTCATCGCGAGCGCGGGCGTGACGATGGCGTCGTAGGGCGCGAACTGGCGGATGACGGAGCGCTCGAACTGCGCGAGGCCGGCGAGCGCCTCGACGAGCCTGCGCGCGGGCAGTTCACGGCCGCGCTCGACGAGCCAGCGGGTGAGCGGTTCGAGCAGCTCGAGGGCGGCACCCTCCGCAGGAATGCCGGCGGCGCCGGCCTGCCAGAGCACCCTGAAGTGGGGCGCGTAGTCAGGCCACGGTTCGAGGGCGATCGCCTCGATGCCGTGCCCGAGCGCGTCGAGCTCGGCGATGCCGTGGTCGAGGGCTGCGGATGCCTCGGACGAGACGGTGATGTCGTAGGCGTCGTCCCACGGGCTCGTCGTCATGACGGCGAGCTGGTAGCGCCCCTCCCCTCGGATGGCGGCGTTGGAGAGCGCTCCGCCCTCCCAGCGCGGCGCCCTCAGCGTGAACGGGAACGGCTCGTCGCCGATCATCGCGTCGAGGAGCATTGCGGCGTCGCCGACCGTGCGGGCGAGTGGTCCGGCGACGGGCAGGCCGCCGAGCGAGCCGATGCCGGAACCGGAGGGCACGAGCCCGCGGGATGGCTTCACACCAACAAGGCCGGTGGCCGCCGCGGGGATGCGGATGGACCCGCCCCCGTCGGAGCCGGGCGCGAACGGCAGCAGCCCTGCAGCAACAGCCACGGCAGCCCCTCCGCTGGAGCCGCCTGCTCCGAGCGCCGGGTTCCAAGGAGTGCGTGCGGGCGGGGCGACAAGCGACTCGGTGTAGGAGGGCATCCCGAACTCGGGGGTGTTGGTCTTGCCGAGGCTGATACCGCCGGCGGCATCGAGCGCCTGCGGCAGTTCGTCGCTCGTGTCAGGCACGAAGTCCGCCATGAGCCGGGAGCCGAACTTCGCGGGAACGCCCGCGCGCATGGTGAGGTCCTTGTCGGCGAAGGGCAGACCCCAGAGCGGATCGGGTCTCGGCCCCGCATCACCGAGGCGGCGCGCCCGCTCTCTCGCGGCATCCGGGGTGACGGTCACGAAGGCACCGAGGCCGTCGTCGAGCCTCTCGATGCGGGAGAGATAGTGGTCGACGATCTCGAGTGGGCTGAGCTGCCGCTGTTGCAGCCGTTCCCACTGCTCGCGGGCGGTCAGGTCGTGGATCTCAGACATTCTTCGAGCCTAGCCTTGACACGGATTCCGTTCGGTGGTTACTTAGTCAAGTAACTAACCGACCAACACGAGAGGGGCTGACATGGACGAAGGCCGACCGATATTCGTTCAGCTCGCCGAACTCATCGAAAACGACATCCTCAGCGGCGCCCTCGCCGAAGAGACCCAGGTGCCGTCAACGAACGAGTTCGCCGCGTTCCACCGCATCAACCCCGCCACCGCCGGCAAAGGCGTCAACCTGCTCGTCGACGCCGGCATCCTCTACAAGAAACGAGGCATCGGAATGTTCGTAGCCGAAGGCTCGCGGGCCCGCATCGTCGACGGCCGCCGCACGCGCTTCGAGCGCGACTTTCTCGCACCGCTCATCGACGAGGCCGCCAAACTCGGCATCGGCACCCAGCAGCTCGCGGACATGATCCGCTCAACAACAACCGAACAGAAGGGAACCGGAGCATGACCCCCGTCGTAAGCGTCTCTGGGCTCAGCAAAAACTTCGGCAGCGTGCGCGCCGTCGACAACGTCAGCTTCACCATCGAGGAGGGCCGCATCTACGGCCTGCTCGGCCGCAACGGCGCCGGCAAGTCCACCCTCATGAACCTGCTCACCGGCCAGGACTTCGCCAGCCGCGGTGACATCGAGGTCTTCGGCGCCTCCCCCGTTGAAAACGCCTCCGTTCTGCGCAACATCTGCTTCATCAAAGAGAGCCAGCGCTACCCCGAGGACTACGTCGTCAAGCATGTGCTGCGCAGTGCCCCCTGGTTCTTCGAGAACTGGGATCAGGACTTCGCCGACCGCCTCGTCGACGAGTTTCGACTGCCCCTGGGCCGCCGCATCAAGAAGCTCTCCCGCGGCCAGCTCTCCGCCGTCGGAGTCATCACCGGCCTCGCCTCGCGGGCGCCGCTGACCTTCTTCGACGAGCCCTATCTGGGGCTGGATGCCGTGGCCAGGCAGCTCTTCTACGACCGCCTCCTCGAGGACTTCGCCGAGCATCCGCGCACCGTCATCCTGTCGACGCACCTGATCGATGAGGTCAGCAACCTTCTCGAACACGTGCTCGTCATCGACAACGGTCGCATCATCATCGACGAAGAGGCCGAGACCCTGCGCGGCTCGGCGACAACAGTCGTCGGCACGCGCACCGCAATCGACGTCTTCGTCGAAGGCCGCACCGTGCTGCACCGCGAAGGGATCGGCGGGCTCGCATCCGTCACCGTCGACTCCCTCGACAGCGACGGACGCCGTGAGGCATCAGCCGCCGGCCTCGAACTGTCATCGGTCTCGCTGCAGCAACTCATCGTCAGAAAGACCAACTCATCGACAAAAGAATTCGAGGAGACCGCATGACCACGGCAATCGAAACCAAAGCCCTCCCCCAGGGAGGAGGCGTGCGGCGCATCATCAACGTCACACGAATGCAGCTCATCAACCGTTTCTCGCTGCTCGTGCTGCCATGGATGATCCTGGGCTTCATCTTCATCGTCAACCTGGCCGTCTGGTGGCTCATCATGACGAATGTCAGCGCAGCAGACCGCGCCGACGCCTCCGACGGAATGCAGTTCAGCGGCGCGACCGGCTTCATCTTCGTCTACATGCTCGTCGTGGCCGTGCAATCGGTGAACCTCACGTTCCCCTTCGCACTCGGCTTCAGCGCAACCCGCAGAGACTTCTACTTCGGGTCGCTCGTGCTGTTCGTCATCATGAGCGCCTACTACGGCCTCGGAATGACGATCCTCGCCGCGATCGAGCGTGCAACGGACGGCTGGGGTTTCGGCGGGCGCATGTTCGATGTGCTCTACTTTCAGGCGCCCAACCCGGTGATGCAGTTCGTGCTGTTCTTCGTGCTGTTCCTGTTCTTCTTCCTGGTCGGCGCCGGCGTTTCGGCCGTCTACGTCAGGTGGCGCTCGAACGGCATGATCGTCTTCTGGGCCCTCTTCGCCGTGCTGCTCATCGGCGCGGCAGCACTCATCACCTTCACCCAGAACTGGGTCACCGTCGGCCAGTGGTTCGTCGAGATGGGCCCGTTCGGGGTCGTCATGTGGTCGCTCCTGCCGAGCACGCTGATCGCCATCTCCGGCTACTTCCTGCTGCAGAAGGCGACACCCAAGAGCTGAGCCGCGGGGTGGGCTACTTGAGCGACTTCTGCATGAGCACGGTGCCCAGCCAGCGCTCGAACTTGAAGCCCACCCGCCCCATGCGGCCGATCTCGGTGAAACCGAACTGCTCGTGCAGGCGGATCGACCCCTCCGCCCCCTTGTCGGCGATGACCGCCACGATCTCCTTGATTCCGGCGGCCTTCGAGCGTTCGATGAGCTCCGCCATGAGCGCCCTGCCGAGGCCCTTGCCTGTCGCGGCGGGGCCGAGATAGATGGAGTTCTCGACCGTGAACCGGTAGGCGGCCTTCTCCTTCCACGGGTACACATAGGCGTAGCCGAGAACCTCGCCGGAGGGGCTCTCCGCCACGATGAACGGAAAGCCCAGCTTCTGCAGATGCGCGAACTTCGAGCGCAGCGCGCGCAGCGTCAGCGGCACCTCGTCGAAGGTGACCACCGAGTTGGCGACGTAGTGGTTGTAGATGGCGCGCACCGAGGGCAGATCCGCCACCACCGCCTCCCGGATGTCGTATTCGAAGGCGGCGGGGTCGGGAGCCGGAGGGCGCAGGCGGGCGGGGAGACGGCGCCTCGGCGCGTACTCCTCCTCAAGCATCCGCTCCTCCCGCTCCCGACATGCAGCGATGCATCAGGTGACATCCTTGCGCCACGCCGACACGTAGCCGATGAGGGCCGCCACGACGGCGATCGCCAGCAGCACAAGCCCGCCCTGCCACCACAACAGCGGATCGGCGGATGTCGCTCCCGCTGAGACCAGCGAGAAGAAGCTGGCCCCGACGAGGGCGTCACCGGCGGCTCCCGGCAGGAAGCGGCCGATGTCGGCAGCCCAGTCGGCGAACAGAGCTGCGGCCCGCAGCGTCGGCTCGACGAACTGCGTGAAGGCGAGCAGCACCACGATGGCCGCGACCTGGTTGGGGATGAGGGTCCCCACCCCGACCCCTATGACCGCCCAGAGCGCCATGGCGAGCACGGCCCTGGCGATGAGCATCCAGGTCTCGGTGTCGCCGAGGCCCGAATCGTTGCCCGTCGCGGCGAGGATGGGGCCGCCGATGCCGACGGTTCCGATCAGCGCTGCCGCTCCGAACAGAGCACCCACAAGCGCGAGTACGAGAAGCTTCGCGAGGAGCACCCGCCCGCGCTTCGGCGTCGCCAGGAACGTCGGGGTGAGCGTCTGGTGCCGGTACTCACCCGTGACCGCGAGCGTGCCCAGGATGACCGGGAACACGTAGCCGAGCGATGTCGCGAGGCTGTACACGAGGGAGGGCAGCGTGGCGAGTTGCCCCTCCTCAGCGGGAGGCATGCCGCCCGCATCCCCCATGTTGGAGCCGAAGAGGCCCGCCATCGCGGCAGCCATGACGCCGACATAGGCGACCATGATCATGAGCAGCACCCACCACATCCGGGTGCTGAACAGCTTGATGAACTCTGCCCTGATCGCTCCGACGAACGTCGATGCGGGCGTGGATGCGACCGTTGCGGCCGAATGCGAGGCGCTCACGGGCGACCCCCCTCTCCGACGAGTTCGAGGAACGAGTTCTCGAGCCCTCCGTGCTGCACCATGAGAAGGCTCAGCGGCACTCCGGCCGAGAGCGCGACGGCTCCGACCCGAGCGGCGTCGATGCCGACGACGGCGAGGCCTGCATCGGTCTCGCGCGGTTCGGCTCCTGCCGCGAGCAGCGCTGCGGCGAGCGCCGGGCGATTCGGGGAGTCGACGACGACCTGTGTGCTGTGGTCGAGCTCATCCAGGCCACCCTCGTAGACGAGGCGGCCCCCGGCGATGATGATGAGCCGGTCGACGGTCTGCTGCACCTCGCTGAGCAGGTGGGAGGAGACGAGCACCGTGCGACCCTCCGCGGCGAGCTCGCGCAGGAGGGTGCGGATCCAGCGGATGCCCTCCGGGTCGAGGCCGTTGATGGGTTCGTCGAGCACGAGCACGCCGGGGTCGCCGAGAAGCGCGAAGGCGAGGCCGAGGCGCTGGCGCATGCCGAGCGAGTAGCCGCCGACGCGTCGCCCGGCGTAGTCGGCGAGGCCGACCTGCCCGAGCACGGTGTCGACGCGGGCCCGGCCGATGCCTGCTGCCGCCGCGTAGACGGCGAGGTGATTGTGGGCGCTGCGACCGGGGTGGAAGCTGGCCGCCTCGAGCGCCGTGCCGACGGTCGAGAGCGGGGCGCGCAGCTGCCGGTAGCTCGTGCCGCCGAAGGTCGCGGTGCCGGATGTCGGCTTGACGAGCCCGAGGAGCATGCGCAGTGTTGTGGTCTTGCCTGCGCCGTTGGGTCCGAGGAATCCGGTGACCCGGCCGGGCTCGACGGTGAAGCTGAGGTCGCTGACGGCTGCGACGGCGCCGAAGCGTTTGGAGAGGCCGTGTATCTCTATCGTCTGGACCGTGGTCATCCCGTGGCTCCCATTGTTCTATTTGTCATATAACAACCCTATCCATAATCGGCCATCGAGGAAAGCCCCTCACGGCAGCCGCCAGTCGATCGGCTCTGCGCCCTGCTCCTCCAACAATGCATTCGCCCTGCTGAACGGGCGCGAACCGAAGAAACCCCGCGACGCCGACAGAGGACTCGGATGCGCGGATGCCACGACAGGCGTCGAGCCCAGAAGCGGGCGAAGCGACGCCGCATCATTGCCCCAGAGAATCGCGACGAGGGGCTCCGGCCGCGCCACCAGGGCACGGATCGCCGCCTCCGTGACCTCCTCCCAGCCGCGCCTCCTGTGCGAGCCGGACTCACCCGCGCGCACCGTGAGAACCCGGTTGAGCAGCATGACGCCGCGCTCGGCCCACGCGCTCAGATCGCCGTGCTGCGCCGGCTCGATGCCGAGGTCGTCGTGCAGCTCCCGGTAGATGTTCTGCAGGCTGCGCGGCAGCGGGCGCACTCCCCTGTCAACGGCGAAGCTCAACCCTATCGCGTGCCCGGGCGTCGGGTACGGATCCTGCCCGACGATGAGCACCCGGACATCCGCCAGCGGGTAGCCGAAGGCGCGCAGCACGCGCTCACCCGGCGGCAGATAGTCGCGACCCGCCGCCGTCTCCGCCCGGAGGAACTCCCCCAGCGCGGCAACAGTCGGCTCGACGGGGCGCAACGCCTCCGCCCAGCCCTGCTCGACGAGCTGCGAGAGCGGGCGAGGCGTCATGCTTCGAGCGTAGTGGCAGGCCCCGACGCTGTCGCCTCCGCGAGGCGCTGCCGGTGAGCCCGCCCTGGCGCTACGCTCACCCCATGCGCACACCTCGGGCGAAGAAGCCCCGCTCCATAACCGCTGGGCTCATCGGCTTTCTCATCCTCGTCGAGTTCGTCAGCGGCATCCTGCAGGGCTTCTATGTTCCGCTGATCCCCGACCTGGTGAAGCATCTGGGCATCGCCGACGCCGAGTTCAACGTCTTCGAGGGCACGCAGCTTCTGCTCGCCGCCCTCGTCGTGCCCGTGCTCGCCAAGCTCGGCGACATATACGGCCACAAACGCATCCTGCTCATCTCCACCGTCTTCACTGCGGGCGCGACCTGGTGGCTCGCCTTCGCCGGCGACTACTGGAGCTTTCTCATCGCGTGGACGCTGCAGGCGTTCCTCACCGTGTGGCTTCCGCTCGAGGTTGCGCTCATCTTCGACAAGGGCAGGCGCAGCGGCCACGCCGCATCCTCGACCCGCAAGGCGGCCGGCCTCCTCGTGGTCGGGCTCGAAGCGGGAGCCATCGCGGGCGCACTCGGTGGTTCCGCCGTGTTCAAGGCCTTCGGCGGCGTCGAGCTCCTCGACCTGGCGATCACGCCGACACTCATGGTGCCCGCGGTGGCCGTGACGCTCGTCTTCTTCGTCATCCTCTTCGGCGTGCCCGAGTCGGAGCCGCTCGCCGGACGCCGACTCGACTGGCCCGGCTTCGCCATCCTCACCGCGGCCCTCCTCTGCATCACCATCGGCCTCGCCATCATGAAGGACAGCGGTCCGCAGGGCTGGGTGCTCCTCATCATCGCCGTGGGGCTCCTGCTGTTCATCCCCTTCGCCCTCTTCGAGCTGAAGCAGCCCGACCCGGCCATCGACATCCGGGTGCTCGCCCAACCGAACATGTGGCCCGTGCAGGTGACCGCGTTCCTGGTCGGCATCAGCGTGCTCGGCGCCCAGGCGCCGCTCTCGCTCTACGCGGGAACGCCCCGCGAACTCGGCTACGGTCTCGGGCTCGAGGCGAGCGACATCTCGTACGTGATCGGCCTCTACCTGGTCTCCATGATCATCGGCGCCGTGCTCTACCCGATGCTCGCCCGGCTCACCACTCCGCGCGCCGCCCTCATCGTGTCGGCCGCCTGCGTCGCCCTCGGGTTCCTGCTCTTCGTGCCGTTCCATCTCGAGGTGTGGCAGGTGTGCACCAACATGGCGCTCGTCGGAATCGGCTCCGGCGCGCTCGTCGGAGCCATGCCCGCAGCCGCCGCGGCAGCAGCGCCGCGAGGCCAGACCGGTATCGCGTCAGGCCTCACCAACACGACCAAGACGATCGGCGGCTCGTTCGCATCCTCCGCCTTCGCGATCCTGCTCGCGATCGGCGCCGTACAGATCGCCGGCCAGACGGCGGGCAGCCTCTTCGGCTACATGATGGTGTGGGTCGTCTGCGGCGGCGCGGGGCTCGTGGCGGCGCTGCTGCTGCTCGTCGTGCCGAAGAACGCGTTTGCGGATGCGTCGCACGACGACGAGGCGGCGGCTCTCCGCACCGCCTGAGGAGCGCCGCCCCTCCGCGAGAGGTCAATTTCTGCCCCACGCTGCGCCCGCGAAGGGTAATCTTTGGCCACTCGCGGCAGGGTGGCGGGTGGTGAGAGGGGACCTCAGGCTCGGGGTTTCAGCTCGCCTCGCACGAGCTTGTGCTGTGCGGCCTGCGCGACCGGCCGCACGACGACGAGGTCGAGGTTCACATGCCCGGGCATCTCGAGGGTCTGAACGATGACGCGTGCAATGTCGTCGGCGACGAGCGGATGCGTGACGCCTTCGTAGACGGCGTCGGCCTTCTGCTGGTCGCCGCGCAGGCGGTTCAGCGTGAACTCGGGCGTGTGCACCATGCCCGGCGCGATCTCCGTCACCCTGATGGGCTCGCCCGCGAGTTCCAGCCGGAGCGCACCGACGAGCGCGTGCACGCCGGACTTGGCGGCGTTGTAGCCGCCACCCCCCTCGTAGGGGGTGAGGCCGGCCGTCGACGACACCGTGAGGATGTCTGCGTGCGGCAGCTCCGCATCCGCGTCGCCCTCGTCTATGCCTGCTCGCAGAAGTGGCAGCAGTGCGCTCACGACGCGCTTGACGGCGATGACGTTCACCTCGAACATCCGCTGCCAGTCCTCGACGGCGGCCTCCTCGACGGTGGCGGAGCCGAATGCCCCTCCCGCGTTGTTGACGAGCGCGTGCACGGGGCCGAGCTTCTGCAGGTGCTCGCGCAGCGCATCCACGTCTGATTGCAGGGTGAGGTCGGCGACGAAGATGTCGGCGCCGGTCTCGGCGGCGAGCGCCTCAAGCCGGTCTGCGCGCCGGGCCACGCCGACGACCTCCCAGCCGTGCTCACGGAACAGCCGCACTGTGGCCGCACCGATTCCCGAGCTCGCCCCTGTCACCACGACCCGCCGTGTGCCTGCTCCGCTCATGCCCGTTCCCTCCACACTGTTGTCTTCCAGCACAACGCTAACCCGCGCCGAATAGGCTGGGTGACCGAATCGGCCGCGAGGCCGGGCGCAGGATTACGGCAGGAGCCTCATGACCGACACGGCGAGCATCTCGACCGCGAAGAAGCGCCCGCGCGTGCCCCTGTGGGACAACGCCCGCTTCATCTGTGTGACGCTCGTGGTCGTCGGGCACGGCATCCAGCGCCTCACCTATGACGACGATCATGCGCTCGTGCTGTACCTGTTCATCTACGCGTTCCACATGCCCGCGTTCGCGATCATCAGCGGCTATTTCTCCAAGTCGGGCTCTCCGACGCGTCGGCAGATGACGAAGGTGATCACCGACATCCTGGTGCCGTATCTGATCATGGAGTCGATCTGGACCCTCGTGCAGTTCCTTGTGGAGGGCAAGCAGGAGATCAACCCCTCGAAGCCCTCCTGGACTCTGTGGTTCCTGCTCGCCCTCGGCATCTTCCGGCTGGTTCTGCCGTATCTGGCGCTTCTGCGCTGGCCGCTCGCGTGGGCTGTGCTGCTGTCGATCGGCGTCGGATACCTGAGCAACGTCGACAGCACCTTCTCGCTGTCACGGGCCATCGGCATCCTGCCGTTCTTCGTGCTCGGCTACAAGATCCACGAGTGGGGCGTCATAGAGAAGTGGCGGATGGCGGGGCCGGTCATCTGGTGGGCTCGGGCGGCCGCCGTCGCCGTCTTCGGCGTCTGGTTGACCGTCGTGTGGGTGTTCATCGACCACTGGCGCGCCATCGACCTGAAGTTCTGGTTCTTCTACGACTCCTCCTACAACGACCTGGGCGAGTACCAGTGGACGGCGGGGCTCATGCGACTGGGCGTCATCCTGCTGGCTGTCGTGCTGTGTGCCGCGTTCTTCGTGCTCGTGCCGCGCTCGCGCACCTGGATGACCACGCTCGGCCAGGCGACCATGTACATCTACCTGTTGCACAGTTTTGTTCTCTACCCGCTGCGGCAGACGCCGATCCTGCGCGACAACCCGACGACGCCGTGGCTCATCGGAATGGTGCTGCTCAGCGTGGCCATCAGCATCCTGCTGGCGTCGAAGCCGGTGCGCCGCATCTTCAGGCCGATCGTGGAGCCGAGGCCGCGCTGGCTGTTCGCCTCCTCCGAGCCGAGTGCCGGCGGGCCGTCACGGGTCGACCCGACGGGTTCGCGACGCGACTGAGCGAACGGATGCCCACAGCATCCGATATACCTGCATTACCCCGTATGTCTGTAGCCTTTGACCGGGCCCACCCCGGTTCATAGGCTCAGGATCAGGCCCTGACCACGACCCACCCGACCACCCCTTTTTCTAGGAGATGTCCATGAGCGACAACTGGAAGTTCGAGACCAAGCAGATCCACTCCGGCGCGCAGCCCGACCCCGTCACCAATGCGCGGGCGACGCCGATCTACCAGACCACGGCCTACGTCTTCAACGACGCAGAGCACGCCAAGAACCTGTTCGCGCTGGCCGAATTCGGCAACATCTACACGCGCATCCAGAACCCCACCCAGGATGTCGTCGAGCAGCGCGTCGCAGCCCTCGAGGGCGGCTCGGCGGCCCTTCTGCTCGCTTCGGGGCAGTCAGCGACGACGCTGGCCGTTCTGAACATCGCCCAGTCGGGCGACCACATCGTCGCGTCGTCGTCGATCTACGGCGGCACCTACAACCTCTTCAAGTACACGCTCGCGAAGCTCGGCATCGAGACCACCTTCGTGGAGAACCAGGATGACGCCGAGGAGTGGCGCCGCGCCGTTCGCCCCAACACGAAGCTGCTGTTCGCCGAGACGATCGGCAACCCGCGCATCAACGTGCTCGACATCGAGCTCGTCTCGGGCGTCGCCCACGAGAACGGCCTGCCGCTCATCGTCGACAACACGATCGCGACCCCGTTCCTCATCCGCCCGCTCGACCATGGCGCCGACATCGTCGTGCACTCGGCGACGAAGTTCCTGGGCGGTCACGGCACCGTCATGGGCGGCGTCATCGTCGACGGCGGTCGCTTCGAGTGGTCGAAGAACGTCGAGAAGTTCCCCGGGCTGACCGAGCCCGACCCCAGCTACCACGGCGCCAGCTACACGGCCGCCGTCGGCGACGCGATCGCCTACATCATCAAGGCGCGCGTGCAGCTGCTGCGCGACCTCGGCCCCGCGATCGCCCCGGCGAGCGCCTGGCAGCTCATTCAGGGCCTCGAGACCCTCAGCCTGCGCATCGAGCGCCACGTGCAGAACGCGCAGGAGATCGCCGAGTGGCTGGATGCCCGCGACGACGTCGACACCGTCTACTACGCGGGCCTGCCGTCGAGCCCCTGGTACGCGAGCGCCAACAAGTACGCCCCCAATGGCGTCGGTGCCGTTCTCTCATTCGAGCTGAAGGGCGGCGTCGACGCCGGCCGCGCGCTCGTCGACGGTGTGAGCCTGTTCAGCCATGTCGCCAACATCGGCGATGTGCGCAGCCTCATCATCCACCCCGCGTCGACCACCCACTCGCAGCTGACCCCCGAGCAGCAGCTCACTGCGGGCGTCACCCCGGGCCTCGTGCGTCTCTCGGTGGGCCTCGAGAACATCGACGACATCAAGGCCGACCTCGAGGCGGGCCTCGCCGCGGCCCGCGCCGTCGTGGAGGCCAACCGCCTGGCCTGATCCGGTCATTCCAGCATCGTCGATGCCGGGCCCGGGCGTCCCTTCGGCCGCATGAGCGGCGGAGGCGGCGCCTCGGCCCGGCATCGCTGGTTTCGGGCGGGCGAAGGCGCCGCGGCGTAATACGTGTGCACGCTCCCGGGGTTTTGGGGATACTGGGCTTAGACATGGACTGGCAGACACCCGAAGACAGCGTTCCCTCGAGCTTCATCACAGAGGCGAACAGCCGTGCGCTGCTCGGCAAGCCGCCGGCCACCGGCGCCTGGCGCGAGGGCGACCCGGCAGGGCGCCGCCGCTTCGCCAGTCTCGGCACGCTTCCGCTAGAACGCGGAGGGCACATCCCTCACCTGCGTGTCGCCTTCGAGACGTGGGGCGAACTCGACGACGACGGTGCGAACGCGATCCTCGTGCTGCACGCCCTGACCGGCGACAGCCACCTTGTCGGCCCTCCCGGGCTCGGGCATCCGACTGCCGGCTGGTGGTCCGGCCTCGTCGGGCCGGGCAGGTACATCGACACGAACAGGTGGTTCGTCGTCGCGCCCAACATGCTCGGCGGTTGCCAGGGCACGACGGGCCCGTCATCGCACACGACCGACGGCTTCGAGTGGGGCCCGCGCTTTCCGTACATCACCATCCGCGACCAGGTCGACGCACAGGTCGCCCTCAGCGATTCGCTCGGCATCAGGCGCTGGGCGGCCGTCATCGGCGGCTCCATGGGCGGGATGCATTCACTCGAGTGGGCGGTCGGCCACCCCGACAGGCTCGATCGTGTTGCGGTGCTCGCCGCTCCCCCGCTGAGCAGCGCCGACCAGATCGCCCTCAACTCGGTGCAGATCGAGGCCATCCGCATGGACGAGCGCTTCGCCGGCGGCGACTACTACGAGGCCGCCGACGGAGAGGGCCCCTACCGCGGCCTCGCGCTGGCCCGCCGCATGGCCCTGCTCAACTATCGTTCCCCCGCCGAACTCAATGCCCGCTTCCAGCGCAGCTGGCAGAGCGAGATCAGCCCGCTGGGAGACACCGGTCGTTTCGCCGTCGAGAGCTACCTCGACTTCCACGGCAACAAGTTCACCCGCCGCTTCGACGCGAACTCGTACATCACGCTCGTCGAGGCCATGAACTCGCATGACATCGGGCGCGATCGCGGCGGCATCGATGCCGCTCTCGGCCGCGCGACGGCCAAGGCGCTCGTGCTCGGTATCGACAGTGACAGGCTTTTTCCCGTTCCCGACCAGCGGCTCATCGCGCGTGGGCTCTCCGGCAACATCGACGGCGACGACGCGGTCGTCATCCACTCCGACTTCGGCCACGACGGCTTCCTCATCGAGGATGACCTCGTCGGCCCCCAGCTCGTGCGACTCCTCGAGTCGTGACGCCCACTCGCGGCGACACCGCTCAGCCGCGCCTGATCCGGCTCGGCATCGTCGACGACCATCGGCTGGTCCTCGACGGCATCTCGTCGCATCTGCACATGAGCCATCCCGACATCCGTGTCGTCGCCGCAGAGACCACATGGGTGGGCCTTCTGGCGCATCCGGAGTTCCCCGTCGACGTCGTGCTGTTGGACCTGTCGCTCGGAGACGGCATCCCCATCGCCACAAAAGTTCAGGCGCTCGCGCCGACAGGCGTCGCGATCGTCGTCATGAGCAGACACTCGGATGCCATCACGGTGCAGAGCGCGCTGCATGCGGGCGCCCTCTCCTTCGTGCCCAAATCGGATGACACCGTCGAACTCGTCACGGCCATCCGTGCGGCCGCGGCGGGCCGCCGTCACCGACCCCGCTCGGTCGCCCACGCCACCATCGACGCGATCGCCCCGTCGACGCCCGGGCTCGGCGCCCGCGAGTTGCGCGCGCTCATGCTCTACTCGACCGGTCGCACGGTCAAGGATGTCGCCGCCCTGATGGCCACCACCGAGGAGACCGTCAAGTCGTACCTCAAGCGGGCCAGGCGCAAGTATCTGCGGGCGGGCGTCGACCTCGGCACGAGGGTGCTCCTTCGCCGCCACGCCATCCGGGAGGGCTGGCTGAGCCCCGAATAGCTGCCGCGCCGGGTGTTGTCCCCCATTCGAGGTCACAGTATGTGACTATTGCACGTGTGGATCCCCTAGCCCGAGAGCGCGATCGCCTCCTGCAGCGGTCCGCACGCATGATCGGTCTGGGCTGCACGATCGTGTCGCTCCTGTGCTTCCTCGTGCCGGGGCTTCTCGAGCCCGAGATCTACGTCGCCATCATCCCGCTGTTCGTGGTGCTCATCGCCGTGTTCATCACTCTCGGCAACTCCCGCTCGCTTCTGCTCATCGCCGCCGGCATCCTCGTGGGCCTTGCGATCCTGTTCGTCGTGCAGATGCCAGGCGACACGGGGGCGACGCCAGCGCTGCTGGGTGCGATGGCCCCGCTCGCCGCCGGCACCATGGCCTCCTTCGCGATGGTGCTCATGGGCAGCCGACTGCGGGTCATCATGCTCGTGGGCGCGTTCATCCTCACCATGACGCTCATGATCACGGCCGCACCGGGCAGCGAGCTCGTCGCGCGCAGCGCCATCGTTGTGGTCTTCGGTTGGGCCCTCGTCACACTCTTCGCCTACTGGCTCAGTTCGAGCGTGCCTCGGGCCGCCCGTCGCATCAACAGCATCGGACGTGCCCACAGGGCGGAGCGTCGGGCGAGCGAGACGGAGGCGCAGCGCCGCCAGGGCGCACGGCTGCTGCACGACACGGTTCTCGCGACGCTCACCCTGCTCGCCCACTCCGGCATCGGCGTCGCGCCCGAGTCGATGCGCCAGCAGGCGGCCGACGACGCGCGCCTGCTGCGCCAGCTGAGGCTCGGCGTGACGACCCCTCCGACGGCCTCGGGCAGCTACAACCTCGAACCCGTCGCCGAGACCCCGCTCGGCACGACCCTCGAGTCGGTCAAGCAGCGCTTCGGCCGCATGGGCCTCGAGGTGAGCTGGCACGGCACCGGTCACGTTCTGCTGCCGAGCGATGTGCTCGACGCGTTCCTCCTCGCCCTCTCCGAGTGT
Organism: Homoserinimonas aerilata; assembly: GCF_006716125.1. NCBI lineage: Bacteria > Bacillati > Actinomycetota > Actinomycetes > Micrococcales > Microbacteriaceae > Homoserinimonas > Homoserinimonas aerilata. Next base: position 1,723,860 of record NZ_VFOM01000001.1, read on the forward strand.
CTCGAGAACGTTCGCAGGCATGCGAAGGTGTCGGATGCCCATGTCACCATCACCGAAGACGAGACCACCATCAGGGCCATGGTCACCGATTCGGGCGTCGGCTTCGATCTCGGCAGCCTGACGGAGCAGAACCTCGGCTACAAGGAGTCCATTGTGGGCAGGCTCAGGGAGGTCGGCGGCAACGCCCGACTGTTCTCCTCGCCCGGCGCGGGAACGACCGTCGTGCTGGAGGTACCGCGGGCGTGAGTTATCAGGACATGGGCGAGAACACCCTCGGTGTGGTCGTGGGGCGCCGCAGGAGCAATGGTGGCGGCTCCCCCAACCGCGCGATGCGTCAGGCGAAGGCCATGGGCGCCAGTCTCGGCACCGGCTATCTGGGCGTGGGCGCCGGCGTCATCGCCGCCCTTCAGATGAGCTACGGCCTCGTGCTGCTCGCCCTCAACTGGAACACCTACCCCGACACGCTCGGCGTCGGCGTCGCCTGGCTGCTGCTGCTGCTCTGCCTCGGCGGGGTCGCCGTCTCCATCGCCACCCGCGGCGAGAGCATGCCCGACTGGCTGTTCACTGTTATCGTGATCACGATCCTGCTGGTCATCGCCCTCGATTTCGGCTCGATCTGGCCGCTCGAGAACATCGCCGGCTTCGCCACCGCATCCGCCTGCGCCAGCGCGGGTCTGCTCGTCTCCGTCACGCTGCGACGCGCATGGGAGATCCTGTCGGCGAGCATCCTCATCGCCCTCATCTTCATCGTCGCGATCGTCGTCAACTCGCCCGTCACGGCGACGACCCTGCCCGCGCAGCTGGGGGTCGTCGCCCTCGCCGTGCTCCCGCCCGTCTTCGGCGTCTACGTGGTCAGGCGCTTCCGGCGGCTCGTGCAGACGGAACTCGACCGGGTGCTCGTGCAGAGCACCGTGTCGGCACCGCGCTTCGCCGTCGGCATGCTCGCCTCGGAGGAACTCGCCCGTCTCGACCTCGCCGCTGAGGAGCTGCTCGACTCCGTCGCGACCGGCCGCACGCCCCTCCCCCTCGACCCGAAGACGGCCTCTCGCGCCGCATCCCTCGCCACCGAACTGCGGTTGCACCTCATCGAGGGCCGCCGCGAGACCTGGCTCTACCACGCGGTCACAGAATCCGAGACGCTCGGCCGCTTCGTCGAGCTGAGCGACCGCGGCAGCCTCGCCGGCCTCCTCGACCAGCGCCAGCGCGACGGCCTGCTCGCTGCCGTCTGGCTGCTCGTCAGCGACAGGGAGAAGCGCCCCGCGACCGTACAGCTCACGCTCGGCCCCGCCGCGACCCCGTCGGGAACCGGTGGCAACCACTCCATAACCGTGCCGATCCTGCTCACATCGACGGGCGTGCCCCGCAACAGGGTCGATCCTGCGATCTGGGATGCCATCGGCAAGGTCGGCCATTTCAGCGACTCGATGCACGACGCCAGCCTGCGCGTCGAAATCGAGTGTGTCATGGAAAATCCCGCAGACCGTTAACATGCGTGTAACGCAAAAAGTAAAAGGGGACCCTGTGTCAGCTTCAGAACCGCTTCGGCTCGCCATCGTCGACGACCACAAGATGTTGCTCGGAGCGCTGACCGAATGGGTGAGATCCGCAGCTCCCGACATCAACCTCGTTGCGGCCGTCTCCACCTGGCCCGAGCTGCTCTCACACCCCGACTTCCCCGTCGACGTCGTACTGCTCGACCTCGACCTCAAAGACAATCTGCCGATCTCGCTGAAGATCTCCACGCTCAAGACGACGGGCGTCAAGACCGTGCTCATGAGCACCTACTCCGAGCCGAACGTCGTGCGTGAGGCGCTCGCGGCGGGCGCACTCGGCTACCTCGTCAAGAGCGAGGACGCGTCGATGATCGTCGAGGCGATCAGGGCAGCAGCCAAGAACGAGTCATTCATCTCGGCGGAACTCGACCTGGCCCTCAACTCGACAGAGGTCGGCGGCGCACCCAAACTGAGCGCGCAGGAGCGCCGCGTCATGGCGCTCTACGGCGGCGGCGAACCCGTCAAGGCGGTCGCGTTCCAGCTGGGCATCTCCGAGGAGACCGCCAAGTCATACCTCAAGCGCATCCGTGAGAAGTACCGCATCGCCGGAATCGATGTCGGCACGAAGGTGGCGCTGCGTAAGCGCGCCATCGCCGACGGCATCCTGCTGCGTGGCGAGGCCCCGCGCGACTTCTAGCGCCCTCCTGCCCCGCTACGCGCCACCGCGGCGCCCTCGCGGGGCCGTCACCATGGCGCGAACGGACCAGGCCAGCAGCACGAACTCGAGCACATTGCGAGCGGTCAGCACCGACAGGATGACCGGGTCCAGGTTCAGCAGGTAGCCGTACAGATACGGGTACACGGCCTGGGTGAGCCCGGCGATGACCGCAACGATGAGCGCGGGCACCCGAAACGACGACGCCCTGCCAGCGGCGTGCGCCACGAGTCCGAGCACGATCGGCGCCGCCAGCCATGCCACGAACTGCGGCGACCCGACCTTGTTGACGGCGATGAGCGCCGTCACAAGGGCGAGCGCGAACGGCGGCAGCAGCGCTGCCGGCTTCGCGCCCCTCCCCAGCAGCCACACGGCCAGCACGGCGATCGCGACGGCGACGAGCGCCAGGAGCGGCGTCATCAGCTGAGCCACGATATCGACGCCGTCGCCCCGCACCTGATAGGTGAGGATGCCGTCGTCGTAATAGAGCCCCGTGCCGGGAACCCCCCCCACCCCCATCCACAGCCACGGTGCGCTCACCGGTGCCTCGATCTGCAGGCCGCGGCCCGCCTGTTGGGTGACGAAGGAGAGCAGACTGTTCGCCCCGCCGAGGGCGAGCGACCCGCAGACGACCGCGACGCTCGCGGCGATCGTGCCCGCGAGCATCCGCCATCTGTCCCTGCTAACCACGAGCACGGCGGCGATGAGCGCGGCCGGCCAGACCTTGATCCAGGTCGCGGCGGCCAGCAGGATGCCCGCCACAACAGGATGCTTGGCGAGAAGCGCGACCGCGATGACGGCGAGCGGTGCCGTGATCGAGTCGACGCGCCCCACGGCGATCGGGCCCAGCAGCAGCAGGAACACCGCCCACCACCATCCGGCGCCCAGATTGCGGGCACGGCCCGTCCATCCGGTCACTGCGGCGAGGGCGACACCGTTCAGCAGCACGACGAGCATCAGCCACGAGAGCACGTAGCCGTCGATTCCGGCGACCGCAGCGGCCACCAGAGGGGCCAGAGCGAGCACCGGGTACACCCAGGCGGTGTCGATGCCGACCCACGGGCCGCCGCTCAGGCCCAGCTCCACCCACCAGCGGTACAGGTACACATCGCCGAGGGCGTAGCCGGGGCCCGCGTAGGCGACCCAGCACAACCACACATTCACCGCCAGGAAGGCGGGCCACAGCCATCTCCTGCCGGGCGTCCGCAGGGTCGTGCGCGTCACTCGGCGATCCCCGACAGCAGACCGGCCACCGTCTGCGGGATGGCGGCGTTCAGCTCCAACACCGTGAAGGGCGCGCCGCCGGATGCCCGCAGTGCGGCGAGCGAGTGCACGAGCGACGCCGTCGCGGCCAGTCGCACGAGCATCCGCTCCGCCTCCTCTCCCCCGCCTGCGAGGCCCGCAGAATGCGTGGCGAGCAGCGCGCCGAGGATGCCGCCCAGCGCGTCGCCCGTTCCGGCCGTCGCGAGCCACGGTGTCGCCTCGGCGCACGCCAGTCGCGTGCCGCGCGGGCCGGCGACATGGGTGCGGCTGCCCTTGAGCAGCACGACGGCGCCCAGCCGTTCGGCGGCGACGGCGCACCAGCGCGCCGGGTCTGCGGAGATCTCGTCGGGCTCGACGCCGAGGAGGCGGCCCAGCTCGCGCGCGTGCGGGGTGGCCACAACGGGACCGGATGCGTGCCCCAGGAGGCCCAGCGCACCGGCATCGACGACCGTCGGAACCTTCTCGGAGAGAGCGTCCAGTAGCATCCGCCTCATGTCGTCATCCGGTTCACCCATTCCGGAACCGAGCAGCCAGGCCTGCACGCGACCCTCGGCCGTCACCGCCTCGGGGTGCCGCTGCAGCACGAGGTTCGTCGCCCGCTCCGGCCCGCGATAGCGCACCATGCCCACGCCCGTGCGCAGCGCAGAATCAACCCCGAGCACTGCGGCGCCCGGGTACTGCTCCGAGCCGGTCATGACGCCGAGCACGCCACGCGAGTACTTGTCGTCGTGCGCCCCCGGCCTGGCGATCATCGTCGCGGCGTCACTCGGCGACCACTCCACGAAGGCTTCCATGCAGTCCACGATAGTTTGGAGTGTGACCGCTTCCAGTACTCCCGCCCTGTTCAGCCCGCTCAGCATCCGTTCGACCGTCTTCCGCAACCGCATCTGGGCCGCGCCCATGTGCCAGTACGCCGTGGACCTCGAAGACGGCGTGCCCACCGACTGGCACCTCGTGCACCTGGGCTCCATCGCCCGCGGCGGAGCGGGCCTCGTCATGACGGAGGCGACCGGGGTGAGCCCCGAGGGCCGGATCTCCGCCGAGGACACCGGGATCTACACGGATGAGCAGCGCGACGTCTGGGCCCGCATCGTCGACTTCATCCACTCCCAGGGGGCCGCCGCGGGCATCCAGCTGGCCCATGCAGGTCGCAAGGCCTCGGTGTTCCGCGAGTGGGGAGATCAGGATGGCACGCGGCCCGTCTCGGAAGGAGGCTGGCAGACGCTCGCCCCCTCCGCCATCGCGTTCGACGGCTATGACACGCCCGTCGCGCTCGACAGCGCCGGGATCGACGGCGTCGTCGACGACTTCGTCTCCGCAGCCCACCGCTCCGTCGAGGCCGGCTTCGACGTCATCGAGGTCCACGCCGCGCACGGCTACCTGCTGCACCAGTTCCTGTCGCCCCTGTCCAATCTGCGCGACGACGAATACGGCGGCAGCCTCGAGAACCGGGCACGCCTGCTGCTGCGCGTCGTCACCGCCGTGCGCGCCGCCATCGGCGAGGAGAAGGTGCTCTTCGTGCGCTTCTCCGGCACCGACTGGGTCGAGGGGGCCTGGGACGTCGAACAGACCACTACGGTCGCCCGCTGGGCGAGCGAGGCCGGAGCCGACCTCTTCGACATCTCCACAGGCGGCGTCGTCGACGGGGTGAAGATCTCCGTCGGACCCGGATACCAGGTTCCCTTCGCCGAGCATGTGCGCCGCGAGGGCGGCGTGCGCACATCCGCCGTCGGCCTCATCTCGGATGCCCGTCACGCATCACAGGTGATCGAATCCGGTCAGGCGGATGCCGTCATGCTGGGGCGCAAGCTGCTGCGCGACCCGAACTTCCCGCAGAGGGCAGCGATCGAGCTCGGGCTCGACGCACACACGGCGGGCGGACTCGTGCCACCGCAGTACAACCGCGCGCGCTGGCACGACGAAGTCGACTCCTGAGGCGCCCTACAGTCGGCGGGTGGCGTCCTGCACTTCGCCGACCAGCTCCTCGATGATGTCCTCAAGGAACAGCACGCCGCGCGTGGCGCCCGACTCCTCGAACACCCGCGCGATGTGCACACCTGAGCGGCGCATCGCAGCGAGGGCATCCTCGAGTTCCATGTCGCGGTAGATGGAGATGAGCTGGCGGATGCGCTTCGGCGGCACAGGCTCCAGGAACTCACCCGTGTCGTCGAGGTCGATGACATCCTTCAGATGCAGGTAGCCGGTCGGCTCACCCTCATCGTCGACGAGCACATAGCGAGAGAAGCCGTGCTGGGCTACGGCGCGCTCCACATCGGCCGGCGTGGCCGCCTCCGAGAGGCTCACCAGATCGCCCATACCCACCTCGATGTCACGCACCTTCTTCTGCGTGAACTCGAAGGCGTTGCTGAGCGCTCCCGTGCGGTCGGTGAGCACACCCTCGCGCGTGGAATGTGCGACGATGTTGGCGACCTCGTCGACCGTGTACGAGCTGGTCGCCTCACTCTTCGGCTGAACGCGGAAGAGCAGCAGAACCCCGTTCGCCGTGGCGTTCAGCGCCCAGATCACGTGACGGAACACGCGCGAGACCCACACGAGCGGCGGAGCCAACAGCAGAGCCATGCGATCGGGCAGCGAGAACGACAGGTTCTTCGGAACCATCTCGCCGAACACCACATGCAGGAAGGAGACCAGCACGAGCGTCACGATGAACGCGAGAGTGCCGATGACCTCCTCCGACCAGCCGGTCAGCTGCAGCGGAAGCTCCAACAGGTGGTGGATGGCCGGCTCTGAGACGTTCAGGATGAGAAGCGAGCACACCGTGATGCCCAGCTGGCTCGTCGCCAACATGAGCGTCGCATGCTCCATCGCGTAGAGCGTCGTCTTCGCGGCGCGCGAACCCGCCTCCGCCTTCGGCTCGATCTGCGATCGCCGCGCGGAGATCACCGCGAACTCGGCACCGACGAAGAAGGCATTGGCAAGCAGAAGGATGAACAGCCAGGCGATACCCCACCAATCGGTCATCGTCGCTCAACCCCTTCACTCGCCGGCGCATCCGGGTCGGGGGTGAAACGCACGCGGTCGATGCGGCGGCCGTCCATGCGCTCGACCCTGAACTCGCCGGCGTCGACACGCACGGTGTCGCCCACCACGGCCAGACGGCCCAGCTCGCTCATGATGAAGCCGGCGACCGTCTCGTAGGGTCCGTCCTCCGACACCACGACATCCGCCCGCTCCAGAAGCTCATCGGGGCGCAGCATGCCGGGGAACGTCAACCAGCCGCGCGAACGCACGACGCCCGCACGGGCACGATCGTGCTCGTCGGCGACCTCACCGACAAGCTCCTCCACCAGATCCTCCAGCGTGGCGACCCCGGCCGTTCCGCCGTACTCGTCGACGACGATCGCCATCTGATAGCCGCGCTGCCGCAGCTCACCCAGCAGGGAGTCGAGCTTCATGGTCTCAGGAACCCGCAGAGCCGAACCCTGCAGTGCCGAAGCCGGAACATCCGCCCGCTTCTCGCGCGGAACCGCGACCGCCTGCTTCACGTGCACGACACCGACGACGTCATCGATGCTGTCGTCGATGACCGGAAAACGCGACAGGCCCGTGCTCTTGGCCAACTCGATGACCACCTGGGCCGAATCGGTGCGGTCCACGCTCGCCACGCGGGGTCGCGGCGTCATGACGTCGGCGGCGACATGCTCGCTGAACACGAGCGTGCGCGAGAGCAGCGTGGCCGTGTCGACCTCGAGCGTGCCCTCCTTCGCCGAACGACGCACAAGCGACCGCAACTCCTCGGCGGTTCGCGCCGACGACAGCTCCTCCTTCGGCTCGATGCCGACAGAGCGCAGGATGACGTTGGCCGTGTTGTTCAGCAGCACCACAGCGGGCCGGAACGTCCAGGTGAACGCGGTCTGGAACGGCACCACAAGCTTGGCCGTCGCGATCGGCAGGGCGAGCGCGAAGTTCTTGGGCACCAGCTCGCCGATGATCATCGAGAGCAGCGTGGCGACGCTCACCGCGATGACGGCCGCGATCCCGCGCGTCACCTCCGAAGGGAACGGGAGCGTGCTGAGCGGGCCAGCGAGCATGCCGCTGAACGCCGGCTCGAGCGTGTACCCGGTCAGCAGCGTCGTCAGCGTGATGCCCAGCTGCGCACTCGACAGGTGCGTCGAGGTGTGCCTGAGCGCCGCGATGGTCATGCCGAGCCGCGTCTCGCCACGCGCCTGGCGCGCTTCGAGCTCGGAGCGTTCGAGATTGACGAGAGAGAACTCGGATGCGACGAAGAGGCCGGTTCCGATGGTGAGCACCAGGCCGATGCCCAGCAGAGTCAACTCGTGCATGGTGAACCGGCAGGGCAACTAGAGGGAGGGTCGTCCATTTGCTCTGAGTATAACCGTCGCAGGCGACAGGGCGGCTGTGAGCCCTCGCTGTGCTCGCCCGGGCTCGCTCCTCCACCCCGGGCTCATTCCTCCTCGCCCGCCCTCACCTGTGCTCACCGCTCCGCGCCACGGGGACTCCGCCAGCGCTTCACCCGACACGTCGCGACACATCCGCCCCCTCCACGGGTACAGCCGTGTCGCGAAGTGTCGGGTGAAGGGCTGCGGGCACCACTTTCAGGCGCGGCGCACGGCTCCTCAACAGGCTTCGTTCCGGCGACGGATGCCACGGGTCGCCGGCGCGCGCTCCCTTGGTCGCCCGCCGCGCACGACACTCGAGTGATGCACACACATTCCCACTCGCGCGGCGGCATCCTCCTGACGAGCGAGATCCTGCGCCTCGGTGAACAGCCCAGGCAGGTGCAACGGCTGCAGCGGGCCGGGAGCCTGCAGCGACTGAGGCGCGGAGTCTTCGTGGATGCCGAGAAGTGGGTCGGTGCCACACCGCGGTCGAAATACCTGCTGCGGCTGCGCGCCGTCGCGGCAACCCGCATCCGCGAACCCGTCTTCAGCCACGCCTCGGCAGCCGCCATTCATGGCCTCCCATTGCTCCACAGACAGATGCTCGCAGCCCACATCAGCTCGGATCCGGTCGGGCGGTCACGTAACGGCGTGATCCGGCACAGATCTCTGCCCGGGCGCACTGCCGAGCTCATCGACGGCCTCTGGTGCACCTCGCTCGCCGACACGCTGGCGGACCTCGCGCTCACATCCGATCTCGCCGCCTTCGTCGTGCCCGCCGACCATGCCCTGCACCGTGTCGCGCGTGACGCGCTGCTCCCAGGCGAGTGGGCCGTCGTGGAGTCAACGGCTGCGGGTGATGCCGCACGCGCGTTCTCCGAGCGCGTACGGGAGTCGATCCTCGCAACGGGTCGAACGCGCGGCCTTCATCAGGCGCTCCGTTCCCTCGCGTTCGCGACGCATCTCGCCGACTCCCCCGGCGAATCGGTCAGCCGGTGCACCATCCACCTGCTCGGGTTCCCTGCGCCGGAACTGCAGCATCCGTTCCATGACGAGGACGGCTTCATCGGCTGGAGCGACTTCTGGTGGCCCGGGCAGCAGGTCGCGGGCGAGTCCGACGGAGAGGGGAAGTATCTTGACCCAGCGATCCTCCAGGGTCGCACGACGGAGCGGGCTCTGGTCGATGAGAAGTGGCGGGAGGATCGCATCCGCAACACCGGCGCCAGGGTCGTCCGCTGGGATTGGGCGACCGCCCGCGACCCGAAGAAGCTCCACGCCAGGCTGTTCGCCGCCGGGCTGCGGTTGGAGAGCCGCGGGCGCGCCTGACACCACTCAGCCGCTGCAGTCGGCTCGATCCCCGCTCACCCGACACTTCGCGACACATCCGCCCCCTCCACAGGTACAGACGTGTCGCGAAGTGTCGGGTGAGAGCGGCGAGACCGCGCTACCAGCTGACCGGCAGCGCCTTTCCCTCTTCGTAGCCTGCGGCCGACTGGATGCCGACGAGCGCGCGCTCGTGGAAGTCCGCGAGCGACGTCGCCCCCGCATAGGTGAAGGAGCTGCGCACACCCGAGGTGATCATGTCGAGCAGGTCCTCCACCGAGGGGCGCAGCGGGTCGAGGTAGATCTTCGAACTCGAGATGCCCTCCGCGAAGAGCTCCTTGCGTGCCAGCTCGTACGGGTCGAGCCTGCCGAAACGCTCATGCACGGCCTTGGTGGACGCCATGCCCCAGCTCTCCTTGTAGAGCCGGCCGGCGTCATCCGCCTGCAACGTTCCCGGCGCCTCGACGGTGCCGGCGAACCAGGAGCCGATCATCACAGCCGATGCGCCGGCCGCGAGGGCGAGCGCGACATCACGCGGGTACCGCACGCCGCCGTCAGCCCACACGTGCGCGCCCAGCTCGGCCGCAGCATCCGCCGTCTCGAGCACGGCCGAGAACTGGGGCCTCCCCACCGCGGTCATCATGCGGGTCGTGCACATCGCGCCGGGTCCGACACCGACCTTGAGGATGTTCGCCCCCGCCGAGACGAGGTCGCGCACGGCCTGCGCCGTCACGACATTGCCCGCGACGATCGGCAGCCCGAGGTCGAGCGAGGCCACCGACTCGACCGCCCGCAGCATGCCCTCCTGGTGCCCGTGGGCCGTGTCGACGACGAGCAGGTCGACGCCCGCCTCGGCGAGTGCCCGCGCCTTCGTCGCGATGTCACCGTTGATGCCGAGCGCTGCGGCCACCCGCAGGCGACCGGATGCGTCGACGGCCGGCTCGTAGAGGGTGCTGCGCAGGGCGCTGCGGCGGCTGAGCGTTCCGACGAGCCTGCCGTGGTGCAGCACGGGCGCGAAGTCGAGATCGGCGGCGACCATCAGGTCGAAGGCGGCGCGTGCATCCGTCACATCGTCTGCGTCGATGGAGGTGAGTTCGCCGTGCAGCAGATCTCCGAGGCGCGCGTCGGGGATCGCCGTCGCCAGTCGGGCTGCGGGCAGGCAGCCCAGGTATTCGCCCGCACCGTCGCGCAGCACGATTCCCTGACCTGCGACGGCGGGAACGAGTTGGAGCGCGTCGGCGACCGTCTGCTCGGCCGAGAAGTCGAGCGGGGTGTCGAAGGAGACCGACTGATCCTTCACCCAACGGATGGCGGCGTCGAGCTCCTGCAGCGGCAGATCCTGGGGAAGCACACCGAGGCCGCCACGCCGGGCCAGGGTGGCGGCGAGCCGCGGGCCCGTCACCGAGTTCATGTTCGCCGAGACGATGGGGATGGTGGCCCCCGATCCGTCGGTCGCCGCAAGCGAGACGTCGAGCCTGCTGCGGATGCCCGAACGACTGGGCAGCAGGAAGACATCCGAATAGGTCAGGTCATGGCTCGGTGTCGCCTCGTAGAACTTCATCCATTCAGGCTAGCTCTGTTGGCCCGCAAAAGGCATGGCAGGTCGCTTCTTGGACCCCGGATGCGGCCTTCCGCGACCTGCAATCAAAATTGACTCTTTTTAACCGCGATGCCAGACGCGAGGCGGCGGCAGCGCTCAGCCAAAGCGATTACGCTTGAGTCTGTGTGTGGCCAGAGACGTGCGCACACGGAGACAACGACAGAGACAACGGAGAGTGGGCGGCTGTGTCTAGCCAAGTGACCGGAACCGAACCTGGCGAAGGATCGTCCGGCGAGTTCGGAGCCAATGAGTGGCTCGTGGACGAGATGTACGAGCAGTTCAAGGCCGACAGGAATGCTGTCGACAAGTCGTGGTGGCCGATCCTCGAGAACTACCACCAGTCGAAGACCGCTCAGGCCCCCGCAGAGGCTCCCGCAGAGCAGTGGGCTCCCCCGGCGACACCAGCGCAGCAGCCTGAGCAGGCCGCGCCGCAGCAGGCCGCACCGGCTTCGGCTGCCCCCGCCGCTCCTGCTGATCCTGCTGCCGCCGCTCCTGCACAGCAGGCCGCGCCCGCCGCAGATACCGCAGGTGCTGAGCCGCCCACGACGACCGGCAGCCAGCCTGTGGCCCGCACCACGTCGATCCAGGCCAAGCCTGCACCGATCCCCGCGGAGGCACCCGTTGCGCCCGCGAAGCCCGCAGCCGTGCCGGCCGACGCCGAGAAGCCGGCGGAGCCGCAGAACGTCGTCACGACCCTCAAGGGCATGGCCAAGGCCGTTGCGACGAACATGGATGCGAGCCTCACCGTTCCGACGGCCACGAGCGTGCGCACCATCCCCGCGAAGCTGATGATCGACAACCGCATCGTCATCAACAACCACATGAAGCGCTCCCGCGGTGGCAAGATCTCCTTCACCCACCTCATCGCCTGGGCGATGGTGAAGGCGCTGCGCGACTTCCCCAGCCAGAACGTCTTCTACGACGAGGTCGACGGCAAGCCCTCCGTCGTGCAGCCCGCCCACATCAACCTGGGTATCGCGATCGACCTGCCGAAGCCTGACGGCACGCGCAGCCTCGTCGTGCCCGGCATCAAGAAGACCGAGTCGATGGGCTTCGGCCAGTTCCTCTCCGCCTACGAGGATGTCGTCAAGCGCGCCCGCGACAACAAGCTGACGATGGCCGACTACTCGGGCAACACCATCTCGCTGACCAACCCGGGCGGCATCGGCACGGTCCACTCGGTGCCGCGTCTCATGAAGGGCGCCGGATGCATCATCGGCGCCGGCGCGCTCGAATACCCTGCAGAGTTCCAGGGCATGTCGGCGACGACGCTCTCGGATCTCGGCATCGGCAAGACGATCACGCTCACCTCCACCTACGACCACAGGGTCATCCAGGGTGCTGGCTCCGGCGAGTTCCTCAAGCTCGTGCACGAACGCCTCATCGGCAAGCACGACTTCTACGAGGAGATCTTCTCCGATCTGCGCATCCCGTACCAGCCCATCCAGTGGGGCTCGGACATCCACGTCGACAAGGCGAGCGCGGTCAACAAGACCTCACGCGTGCAGGAGCTCATCAACTCCTTCCGCGTGCGCGGCCACCTCATGGCCGACATCGACCCGCTCGAGTACGTGCAGCGCAAGCACCCCGACCTCGACATCGCCAGCCACGGTCTCAGCTTCTGGGATCTCGACCGCGATTTCGTCACGGGCGGGCTCGGTGGCCGCAACTCCGCCAAGCTGCGTGACATCCTCGGCATCCTGCGCGACGCATACTGCCGCACGGTCGGCGTCGAGTACATGCACATCCAGGATCCTGCCCAGCGCAAGTGGGTGCAGGACAGGCTGGAGGCGCCGTACGAGAAGCCGACCCACGCCGAGCAGATGCGCATCCTTGCGAAGCTCAACGAGGCGGAGGCCTTCGAGACCTTCCTGCAGACGAAGTATGTGGGCCAGAAGCGCTTCAGCCTTGAGGGCGGCGAGTCGACGATCGCCCTTCTCGACGCGATCCTCCAGGGTTCAGCCGAGGCGGGCCTTGAAGAGGTCGCCATCGGCATGACCCATCGTGGTCGTCTCAACGTGCTCACGAACATCGCAGGCAAGACCTACGGTCAGATCTTCAGGGAGTTCGAGGGCACTCAGGATCCGCGCACCGTTCACGGTTCCGGTGACGTCAAGTACCACCTCGGCACCGAGGGCACGTTCACGAGCCTCGGCGGCGAGCAGATCCCCGTGTATCTCGCGGCGAACCCCTCGCATCTTGAGGCTGTCGACGGTGTGCTCGAGGGGATCGTGCGCGCCAAGCAGGACCGCAAGCCGATCGGAACCTTCCAGGTCGTTCCGATCATGGTGCACGGCGACGCCGCCATGGCGGGCCAGGGCATCGTCGCCGAGGTGCTGCAGATGTCGCAGCTGCGCGGCTACCGCACGGGCGGCACGATCCACATCGTCATCAACAACCAGGTGGGCTTCACGACGCCGCCGGACGAGGGACGCACCTCGGTGTACTCGACGGATGTCGCCAAGACCATCCAGGCGCCCGTCTTCCATGTCAACGGCGATGACCCTGAGGCGGTTGTGCGTGTCGGTGAGCTCGCGCTCGCCTACCGCCAGGAGTTCCACCGCGATGTCGTCATCGACCTGATCAGCTATCGCCGCCGCGGCCACAACGAGGGCGACGACCCCTCGATGACGCAGCCGCTCATGTACAACCTGATCGAGGCCAAGCGCAGCGTTCGCACGCTGTACGGTGAGGCTCTCGTCGGGCGCGGTGACATCACAGAGGACGAGTACGCCGGCGCGCAGGCAGACTTCCAGGATCGCCTCGAGCGGGCGTTCCTCGAGACGCACGCCGCGCAGACGAACTCCATGCCGATCGTCACGGTCGACCCGAACGCCGTCTCCGATCTGGAGCGCCCCGAATCGCAGCAGGACGACCGAGCGGGCGAACCCGAGACGACAGCCGTCTCGGAGGGCGTCATCGCCACCGTCGGCGACGCGCACGCGAACCCGCCCGCCGGCTTCACCGTGCACAACAAGCTGCAGGCGCTGCTGAAGAAGCGCTTCGACATGAGCCGCAACGGCAACGTCGACTGGGGCTTCGGCGAGCTGCTCGCGCTCGGATCTCTTCTCCTCGAGGGCACCCCGGTGCGCTTCGCGGGGCAGGATGCGCGCCGCGGCACCTTCGTGCAGCGTCACGCCGTGCTTCACGACCGCGTCAACGGGCAGGAGTGGCTGCCGCTGCTCAACCTGAGCGAGAACCAGGCCCGCTTCTGGATCTACGACTCGCTGCTCAGCGAGTACGCCGCCATGGGCTTCGAGTACGGCTACTCGGTCGAGCGAGCGGATGCCCTGGTGCTGTGGGAGGCGCAGTTCGGCGACTTCGCGAACGGTGCCCAGATCGTCATCGACGAGTTCATCGCCAGCGCCGAGCAGAAGTGGGGCCAGCGCTCGAGCGTCGTGCTGCTGCTGCCGCACGGCTACGAAGGCCAGGGGCCCGACCACTCCTCGGCGCGCATCGAACGCTTCCTGCAGCTCTGCGCCGAGAACAACATGACAGTGGCACGGCCGTCGACGCCCGCGTCGTACTTCCACCTGCTGCGCCGCCAGGCATACGCGCGCCCGCGCCGCCCGCTCGTCGTCTTCACCCCGAAGGCGATGCTGCGACTGCGTGGCGCCACGAGTGAGGTTGCCGACTTCACGAACGGCCGCTTCGAGCCCGTCATCGACGACGCGAACGTCGTCGACAAGGGCGCCGTCAAGCGTGTCGTGCTGCACGCCGGCAAGCTGCACTACGACCTGAAGGCAGAGCTCGAGAAGCGCGGCCAGAGCGACGTGGCCCTCGTGCGCGTCGAACAGTACTACCCGCTGCCGCTGCGCGAGCTCTCCTCGGTGCTCTCGCAGTACCCGAACGCGGAGCTGCTGTGGGCGCAGGAGGAGCCGGAGAACCAGGGCGCCTGGCCGTTCATCTGCATGGAGCTGCTGCGCAACCTGCCCAGCCGCGAGGTGAAGCTGTCATCGCGCCCCGCATCCGCCTCCCCCGCGACGGGGTCGACGAAGCGCAGCGCGCAGGAGCAGGCCGACCTGATCGACCGCGCGCTCACGCTCTAGACACGAGCACACGTAAAGGGGCGGGCATCCGATGGATGCCCGCCCCTTGCGTTGTTTGTGGCTGCGGTTTCGAGACGGCACTTCGTGCCCCTCAACCGGCGGGTTACTCTGCTGCTCGAGGTGGTGCGGTCTACCGCGCCAGTCTCGAGACCACAGGCCCGACCCAACGGGCGGGCCGTGCGACGGTCAGTGGGTGGACTGGATCTCGCGCAGTTTGAGCATCACCTGCGAGCGCAGGTCCTCCGGCGCGGTCTCCTTGCAGGCGCGCTGCATCACATGGGTGAGGGCGACGCCGACGCTGGCCTCATAGCTGCAGTCGTCGCATCCCTCGATGTGGTGGCGAACATCCTCGGCGTCCTTGCCGCGAAGCTCGTTGTGCAGGTACTCCTCGAGTTCGGCTTTCGCCTTCTCGCATCCGCAGTCGGTCATTTTCTGCTCCTGGTGGGGGCGGCCTTGATGCCGCGATCGTTTGCGTAGTCGGCAAGCAGGCCGCGCAGCAGCCTGCGCCCCCGATGCAGTCTGCTCATGACGGTGCCGACGGGTGTCTTCATGATGTCGGCGATCTCCTGGTAGGCGAAACCCTCCACGTCGGCCAGGTAGACGGCCAGCCTGAAATCTTCGGGGATCGCCTGCAGCGCATCCTTCACCGCACTGTCGGGCAGGTGATCGATGGCCTCAGCCTCGGCAGAGCGTGACGCGGTCGACGTGGTCGACTCCGCACCGCCCAGCTGCCAGTCCTCGAGATCGTCGATCGTGCCCTGGTACGGCTCGCGCTGCTTCTTGCGGTAGGTGTTGATGAAGGTGTTGGTGAGGATGCGGTACAGCCAGGCCTTCAGGTTGGTGCCCTGCTCGAACTTGGCGTACGCGGCGAAGGCCTTCACGAAGGTCTCCTGCACGAGGTCGGCGGCATCCGCGGGGTTGCGCGTCATGCGCATGCCCGCCGCGTAGAGCTGATCCATGAACGGCATCGCCTGCTCCTCGAACAGGTCGCGCAGTTCGTCGGCGCTGAGCGCAGGCTTCTCGACCTCTTCCGGCACCTCGGGCGCGACCGGCGCCTCAGGGGCGGCAGTGGTTTCGCCGGATGCGGCGGCGAGGGCGGCCGCATCGGCGTCGGAGGGAAGGTCGGGGGTTGGCATGTCCATCGCCGACAAGCTTAGTTGCCACACCGGTAGGTCTCCCGGGTGCAGGGAAATGGGGCGTTCCGCCAGCAGGCTCACCATGACTCCTGTCTCATCCCTCGAACTGCCGATACTCTGTAACAACGATGCTGATCTCCAAATATTCCAATCCTGAGTTCGACCCGTATGAGAGCGACTCGCTCGTCGAACCAGGTGATGACGGCCCCTGGGAGGCGCCCACGGCATCCGGACCCCTCGCGGCGACGCTGTCGCTGCCCGGCTCGAAGTCGCTGACGAACCGCGAGCTGGTGCTTTCGGCCATCTCGGATGGCGCCTCGACGCTGCGCGCGCCGCTGCATTCGCGCGACTCGACGCTCATGGTGCAGGCGCTGCGTGGGCTGGGCACCATCGTGGAGGAGGTCGGAGCCGGCCCCTACGGGCCCGATCTGCTGATCACGCCGGGCGAGCTGACCGGTGGCACGTCCATCGACTGCGGCCTGGCCGGCACCGTCATGCGCTTCATCCCGCCGCTCGCGGCACTCGCGCTCGGCCCCGTCTCGTTCGACGGCGACGAGGCGGCCCGCCGCCGCCCCATGCGCACCACCGTCGACTCCCTGCGTCACCTCGGCATCGATGTGAATGACGACGGGCGCGGCACGCTGCCGTTCAGCCTCTACGGAACGGGAGAGGTGGAGGGCGGGGAGATCGCGATCGACGCCTCCGCCTCCAGCCAGTTCGTCTCCGGCCTGCTGCTGGTGGCGGCACGCTTCAGGCGCGGCCTCACGCTCGTGCACACGGGCGACACCCTGCCGAGCATGCCGCACATCGAGATGACGATCGCGACCCTGCGCGAGCGCGGCGTCGAGGTCGAGTCCCCCGAGCCGGGCCGCTGGGTGGTTGCACCCGGGCCGATCAGAGCCAGAAGCGTCGACATCGAGCCTGACCTGTCGAATGCGGCTCCGTTCCTGGTGGCTGCGCTCGTCGCGGGCGGCACCGTCACCATCGAGGGGTGGCCGGATGCGACGACACAGGTGGGAGCGCATCTGGAGCAGATCCTTCCCCGCTTCGGGGCGAAGGTCACCCGCTCCGGCGGCGCGCTCACCGTCGACGGGGGTGCCGGCATCATCGGCGGCGCGCAGGTTCCCGGCATCGAGCTCGACCTGAGCGAGGGCGGCGAGCTCGGCCCGGCCCTCGTCGCACTCGCGGCACTCGCCGACGGCCCGAGCCGCGTGACCGGCATCGGTCACCTTCGCGGGCACGAGACGGACCGTCTGGCCGCCCTCGCCGCCGAGATCAACGGCCTCGGCGGCGCCGTCACCGAACTGCCCGATGGCCTCCTCATCGAGCCACGCCCGCTGCACGGCGGCCTCTGGCACAGCTACGAGGACCACCGGATGGCCACGGCCGGGGCCATCATCGGCCTCGGCGTGCAGGGGGTGCTGATCGACGACATCGCCACCACCGCGAAGACGCTGCCACAGTTCGCCGAGCTGTGGACCGGCCCACTGCTGGGGCGGGCGCCCGCCGTCGCATCCGACCCCCTCGGGCTTCTCTAGAGCATGGCGTCGCACCGATGAGCTGGCTCAGCGACGACGACGATGACGGCGACGACAAGTACGCGGACTATGAGGCTCGTGCGCGCCCCAATCCGAAGGGCAACAAGCCGCGCACGAAGATCCGGCCGGAGCACGGCGACGCCGTGACCGGGCGCGTGCTCACCGTCGACCGCGGGCGGTACACGGTGCTGCTCGGCGACGAGGTCGGCGACACCGTCGAGGAGCACGAACTGACCGCCACGAGGGCGCGCGAGCTGCGCCGCCAGGCGATCGTCACGGGCGACCGGGTCGACGTCGTCGGCGACACCTCGGGCGACGAGGGCAGCCTCGCCCGCATCGTGCGCATCCAGCCCCGCACGACCGTGCTGCGCCGCAGCGCCGACGACTCCGACGAGGTCGAACGCATCATCGTCGCCAACGCCGACCAGATGCTCATCGTCGTCGCGGCAGCCGACCCCGAGCCACGCCCCCGACTCGTCGACCGCTACCTCGTGGCCGCCTACGACGCCGGCATCGAACCCATCCTGTGCATCACCAAGACCGACCTCACCGACCCTGCGGAGTTCCTCGCGAACTTCGCGGGCCTCGACCTGACGGTCGTCACAAGCGGGCTGGATGCGACCCCCACCGAGCGACTGCGCGAACTGCTGCGAGGCCACACGACGGTGGCCGTCGGGCACTCCGGCGTGGGCAAGTCGACGCTCGTGAACGCGCTCGTGCCCAGCGCGAATCGCGCCATCGGCCGAGTCAACGACGTCACAGGGCGAGGGCGGCACACCTCGTCGTCGACGGTGTCGTACCGCTTCGCGGACGGGTGGATCATCGACACCCCCGGCGTGCGCTCCTTCGGCCTCGGCCATGTCAAGGTGGAGAACATCCTGCGCTCATTCACCGACCTGGCGGAAATCGCGGAGGACTGCCCGCGTGGCTGCACACATCTGCCCGGCTCCCCCGACTGCGAGATCATCGACCGCGTCGGCGCGGGCGAGCTCGGCGACATCGGGCGGCAGCGGCTCGACTCGTTCCAGCGTCTGCTCGCGTCGCTCGCCTGAGCCGGCCGCATGCGGCATCCGGCATCCGGCATCCGGCATCCGAGTTGCCCACTTCGGCCCCTTTTCTGGCGCGAAATGGGGCGAAAGCGGGCAACTCGGCAGAATCGCGAACCCCGGTAGCCTGAGAGGGTGAGTGAACCCACCATCGACACAGACCTTGAGCTTGCGCTGCGGCTCGCCGACACGGCCGACGCCATCTCCCGCGAGCGTTTTCGCTCCACCGACCTCGTGGTGACCACCAAGCCGGACATGACCCCCGTGTCGGATGCCGATCAGGCGGTCGAGCGCGCCATCCGGCAACTGCTCGAGGCCGAGCGCCCCGACGACTCCGTGCTCGGCGAGGAGTACGGCACGCAGGGCTCCGGCAGCAGGCAGTGGATCATCGACCCGATCGACGGCACCGCCAACTATGTGCGCGGGGTGCCCGTCTGGGCAACACTCATCTCCCTCGCGATCGACGGCGTGCCCGTGCTCGGTGTCGTCAGCGCGCCGGCCCTCGGCAAGCGCTGGTGGGCGGCGACGGGCGGCGGCGCCTGGCTGCGGGATGCGTTCGGGCCGGAGGCCGGGGAGACCCGCAGGCTCGGCGTCTCGCGGGTGTCGTCACTGGCGGATGCCTCGATCAGCTACAACAGCATCCAGCAGTGGGATGTCCATGGCCGCCTCGACCAGCTGGTGGCGCTCAGCCGTCAGGTGTGGCGCACGCGGGCCTACGGCGACATGTGGTCGTACATGATGGTGGCGGAGGGCCTCATCGATGTCGCCGGCGAGTTCGACCTGCAGCCGTACGACATGGCGGCGCTCGCCCCGATCGTGGAGGAGGCCGGCGGGCGTTTCACGTCGGCCGACGGCGAGGCTGGGCCGTGGCACGGCTCCGCGCTGGCGACGAACGGGTTGCTGCATGATGCCGTGCTCGACGTGATCGCTGCCGGCGACGCCGAGGGGCGCGGCTGAGCTCGCAGCGCTGTAACCCGCGCGACTGCAGCTAGCGGCGCGCAGCCTGCGGCTGGCGCAGGTCGAGCAGACCGAAGACGAGCGCGACGAGGACGAGCCCGAGGGCGACGAGCAGCCCGTTGCGGAACGCATCGCTGTAGACCTCGATGCGATCGTGCAGGCCGTTCTCTCGGTAGAGCGTCGCGAAATAGGTGGAGCTGGCGACGGCGACACCGATCGCGGTTCCCGCACGCTGCCCGACCTGGGCGACCGATCCGGCGACGCCACCCTGCACGACGGGGACATCGGTGAGGGTCAAAGTCTGGTTCGGCGAGATCACGAATCCGCCGCCCGCGCCCGCCACGCCCATGCACACGGCCAGCAGCCACGGCACGAGTTCGGGCGGGCTGTAGGCGGCGACGGGGAGCGCGAGCACGAATCCCACGAACACGAGCGCCAATCCGAACAGCACGAGCTTGCGCCCGAGCCTGTGCACATGCCTCCCGCCGATCCATGACGTCCACGCCGAGACGAGGGCGAAGGGGATGCTGATCATGCCGGCGAAGACGGCGGCGAGCCCGAGGCCCTGCTGCACGTACAGCGTCGTGAGCAGGAAGATCGCGGGGGTCGCGGCGAAATAGGCGGTGGCGATGAGGATGCCGTTGCGGTACGAGCCCAGCCGGAACAGCCCGAAGTCGACGACGGGTGACTTGCCGCGGGCGAGATAGCGGCGCTCCCAGATGACGAAGGCGACGGCGGCGATCACGAAGAGCACGAGCCAGAACCAGCGCTTGGGGTCGTCGTCGGGGCCGCCCGTGGTGAGCACGAAGGGCAGCATGAGCCCGAACACGCCGGCGCCGAGGAGGAGGATGCCGACGAGGTCGAGTTCGGTGTGACGACGCTCGTGCTGCTGATGACTCGGCAGCAGACGTACAGCGAAGATCAGGGCCAGGATGCCGAGCGGCAGGTTCATCCAGAACAGCAGGCGCCAGCCATCCGCCTCTCCGCCGAGCGCGATGAGGAGACCGCCCAGGGTCGGACCGATGGCCGTCGACAGGCCGATGATGGCGCCGAACAGGCCGAATGCCTGCCCGCGTTCGCGCCCCTGGAACAGCTGCTGGATGAGCCCCAGCACCTGCGGCATCTGGATGCCCGCCGCCACTCCCTGCAGGATCCGCCCGATCACGAGCACCTCGATGGTGGGTGCGACGGCGCAGAGCAGGCTCGCGAGGATGAAGGAACTCAGGCCGATGACGAACATGGCCTTGCGGGAGTGGATGTCGCCCAGCCTGCCGGCGGGCACGAGCGCGAGGCCGAAGGCGAGGGCGTAGCCTGCGACGATGAGCTGCAGTTCGGTGGGGCCGCCGCTGAGCGAGTGCTCGATGGTGGGCAGCCCGACGTTGATCTTGGACAGGTCCATGATCGTGAGTGCGGCGACGGCCGCGCAGACGGCGAAGGCCTCCCACCGCGTGCGGTCGGAGGGGGTCTGGGGTGCGGCCGGGGCGGCGGGAGTGTCATTCATGGAGTCGACCCAGTCTATGGGCGGGCGGTGAAGCCCACCGGCGCTGAGGCATCCTGAAGCGGTCTGGGCAGCTGTCTCCAAAATTCCTGCAGTCGTGTATTATTGCAGCTTGTGCAAATAAATTCTGAAACGGCCGAGACCTCCGCTCCGGCCCCCACCTCGCAATCCGGCGAGCGCAAGAGCAGCCTCCTGCTGGTCTTCATCGGCCTCATGCTCGCCATGTTCCTCTCCTCCCTCAGCCAGACCGTGCTCAGCGCAGCAATGCCGACGATGGTCGGCGAGCTCAACGGCGTCGACCACATGCTGTGGATCATGACCGCGTTCATGCTCTCCTCCACGATCATGATGCCCATCTACGGCAAGATGGGCGACCTCATCGGGCGCAAGAGCCTGCTCATCGCCGCCATCCTCGTGTTCATGGTCGGCTCCGTCATCGGCGCCCTCGCCGGCGACATGACGATGATGATCGCGGCCCGCGTCGTGCAGGGCATCGGCGGCGGTGGCCTCATGATCCTGTCGCAGGCGATCATCGCCGACGTCGTGCCCGCCCGCGAGCGCGGCAGGTACATGGGCATCATGGGCGCCGTCTTCGCCGTGTCATCCGTTGCGGGCCCTCTCCTCGGCGGATGGCTCACCGAGGGCGTCGGATGGCGCTGGACGTTCTGGATCAACATCCCCGTCGGACTGCTCGCCCTCGGCGCGGCAGTGTTCCTGCTCCACCTGCCGAAGCACCGCTCCGTGCGCCCGAAGATCGACGGCTGGGGCATGGCGCTGCTGGCCTTCGCCACGACCTGCCTCGTGCTCGTCGGCTCCTGGGGCGGCAAGGACTTCGCCTGGGACTCGATCACCATCCTCGGCCTCATCGCCGCGACGGTCATCTCCGCTGTCATCTTCGTGCTTGTCGAGCGCAGGGTTGCCGAACCGATCATGCCGCTGCACCTCTTCAAGGACCGCAACTTCAACCTGACGACGGGCGCCGGCCTTCTTACCGGGATCGCGATGTTCGGCGCGATCGGCTACCTGCCGACATACCTGCAGATGACCTTCGGTGCGGATGCCACGCAGGCCGGCCTGCTCATGATCCCGATGATGGGTGCGCTGCTGATCACCTCGGTCGCCACGGGTTCCCTCGTCAGCCGCTACGGCCGCTACAAATGGATGCCCATCGTCGGCGCCGCCATCATCGCCGTGGGTCTCGCGCTGCTCAGCACGATCACGCCCGACATGCCCATCTGGCAGTTCTGCCTGTACCTTGCGGTGCTGGGCATGGGCCTCGGCACGAGCATGCAGATCCTGGTGCTCATCGTGCAGAACTCGTTCCCGAACAGTGAGGTCGGCACGGCGACCGCGTCGAACAACTACTTCCGCCAGATCGGCGGCTCGCTCGGCGGTGCCGTCGTGGGCAGCCTGTTCACGACCCGCCTGGCCGATGAGCTGACGCGCCGATTCGCGGGAATGGGTGGGGCATCCGGTTCTGCCGACATCAACTCGCTCACACCCGATGGCATCAAGCATCTGCCGGATGCCATCCACCAGCAGATCGTGGAGGGCTACAACGAGGCCCTCGCGCCGCTGTTCCTGTACATGGTGCCGCTCGCCATCCTCGCCTTCGTGCTGCTGCTCTTCGTGAAGGAGAAGCCGCTCGCGACGACCATCGAGCGCGACATCATGCCCGATTCGGTGGCGGAGGGCCAGCTGCTCATCACGTCGAGCCAGAAGACCGTCTGAGCCTTCACCCTTCAGAGATCCGGATGCGACACCGCATCCGGATCTCTTCTGGTCGCATCAGTCGCGGTCGTCGTCGAGCTCTTCTATGGCATCCGCGTCCTCCGGGATGACCGGCAGCGGGGCCGTCGCCGGCGGCATGCGAGGCGTGAGCACCGATGCGGTGTCGGTCTCCGTCGAGTAGGTGAGGAACGCGAGGTGCGCCTCGTATCGGTCGAGTACATCGTCGATCACCTGCTGTCTCGTGAGCCCCATGAGGTCGTAGCCGCCTGAGCCGGTCTGCGTGAACACCTCGAGGCGGAAATAGACATCGGTCTCGCGCGACATGCGGCCGGTGAACATCGGCACGGGTGCCTCGACGACGGCGACCTGGTAGTGGAAGGCGCGGAACGAGTCCATCGACACCCGCAGCACCGGCTCCTCGATACCGGTCGAGCCGGCCATGGTGCTCTGCTCCACCTGGTAGCCCTGATTGCGGAACTCGGTGGCGACATCGTCGAGCGCGGGGCGCACGACGCGGTCGAGGAACTGCGCGACCTGGCGCTGTGACGGGAATGCGCGCATCCGCTCGAGTCGCTGAGTCCACGACCGCTCCGGCACATGGCCGCCGCTCGGTGCCACCGAAGCGGCTGCGCTCGAGCGGCGGAGGGGGGGTTCACCCCGGGTGAGGGCTCGCGCCCGGGCGATGCCTCATTCTGGGTTGCGTCGTGCTCCTCGTCGGACTGCTCAGATGCCATCTGGCGCCATCTCCTCAGCGGGCCTGTGATGCAGCCCGGGATTCATCGTGTCATGCCCCGACACGGTGATGCGCCCGACAGGCAAGAATGGTCGGATGGCGGAGTCGACGATCAGAGGCGGCGCGGGCGCCCGCGTCGACACCGAGATCGAGGTGAAGCGTTCGCGCTTCCTCTGCCGCCTCGTGCGCGTCGAGACGGAGGAGGCGGCGCGGGCCGCCGTCGAGCTGGCGCGCAGGGAGCACTGGGACGCCCGCCACCACTGTTCCGCATTCATCCTGGGCGCATCCGTGCTCCCCGGCCAGATTCGCCGTTCGAGCGACGACGGCGAGCCCTCCGGCACCGCCGGCGCACCCATGCTCGACGCGCTCGCGGGCCGCGGCCTCATCGACTGCGTCGCCGTCGTGACCCGCTATTTCGGTGGCGTGCTGCTGGGTGCGGGTGGCCTGGTGCGGGCATATTCGGATGCGGTGCTCACCGCAGTCGACGAAGCGCACGCCACGAACAGGCTCGTCGAGCGCGCCCGCCGCGAACTGTTCGCGCTGCCGCTCTCGCACGCCGACGCCGGACGTGTGGAGGCCGAACTACGCCAGCGCGGCGTGGGCGTGCTGGGCACGGAGTACGGCTCCCGGGCCGTCGTGCGGCTGACCGGCGACGGCGAGGAGGTCGCGGCGATCGTGGCCGCCGCGACGGCCGGGGCGGGCAGGCTGGAGCCGCTCGGCACCGAATGGGTCGACGTGGAGCCGACCGGCCGCGCCTGACACCGCACCCGGCCGCGCTGCCCTGCGATACTGGCGTGTGGGCATCCGTGCCCTGCCAGCCCCCGCAGCCCGGAACAGGCCAGAATGACAGCTCACGCACCAGCCGACCACCCCCGGCCGCTGCACCTGCGCGTCTCCTCCATCGCCCTCGTCGCCGTCGGCGGCGCCATCGGCACGGCGGCCCGCGAGGGGCTCACCCTTGCGCTCCCCGTCGTCGCATCGATCCCGCTCGCGATCCTCGTCGCCAACCTCATCGGCGCTTTCCTTCTGGGCCTGCTGCTCGAGGCACTCATCCGCGCCGATGCGACGGCGCCCACCGCGACGAGGCTGCGGCTGTTCGCCGGAACGGGAGCGCTCGGCGGCTTCACCACCTACAGTGCGCTCGCCACCGACACCGCCCTGCTGCTCGCATCCGGCACCACCATGGGCACGGGAGCGCTGTATGCCTGCGCCACCGTCGTGTTCGGCGGGCTCGCCACCTGGGCCGGGATCGTCGTGGGCGCGCGACGCACAGCCGCAGGAGGTGCCCGGTGACTCCCCTGCTGTTCGTTCTCGTCTCCGTCGCTGGCGGGCTCGGCGCCGCCTGCCGCCTGCTCGTCGACGGCGCGCTGCGCCCGCTCTCGAAGCGGATGCCCGCCGGCACCTGGGTCGTGAACGTCTCCGGTTCGCTGCTGCTCGGCCTGCTGACCGGGCTGGCGATCGCGGGCACCCTCCCCGCCGAATGGCATCTCGTTCTCGGCGCCGGGTTCCTCGGCGGCTACACCACCTTCAGCACGGCCAGCTTCGAGACGGTGCGGATGCTGCAGCAGCGCCGCCCACTCGCCGCCGTCGCGAACGGGCTCGGCATGCTGGCTGCGAGCACACTCGCCGCGGGCTTGGGTCTCTGGGCGGGCGCCCTCATCGCCGGCTGAGCAGCCCCGCCGGCCGGTTCCACGCCACCAACGACAAGGAGGGGCCGCCCACCGGGCGACCCCTCCCTGCATTCGACAGCGCGCGACGACGAGCGTGGCCCTCACGAGCACAGGTGGTGGAGATGCGGGGAATTGAACCCCGGTCCACTGCTGTGGTCATATGCCTTCTACGGGTGTATTCAGCGAAATCGTTCTACTCGGCTCCGGAATTTGCCACTGACAGCTAAACCGACAAGCCCAGCCAGAGTGCAAGTCCCCCGTAGCCCTCAGGCGTAACTACGGAGCAATCTCTCTAGATGACGTCAGGAACCGGATCGAGAGCATCCCCGGGCTGACGGACTTTTTAGTGCGCTCGCTTAGGCAGCGAGGGCGAAGTCAGTGCGTGATTTATTGGCACTTATAGTTTGCAACCATCGTTTACGAGATAAGGCTGCATCCTCGACCCGCTTCTCACAATCACGCAGGCAATGTCGAAACCGATCATCCCCATGCGTGCTCGCGACGAGCGGTTCGTTGTCGCGCGCTGTTGAATTGTCAAAATGCACCGTCACCGATGCAGCCTCCTATCTTATGTCGAAACTGCGGATGTCGCCAGTGCGAAGGAGGAAACAGCTCACGTGAGCCCGGGGCGCGCCGAGGCCACATGTGTGACCCGAATGGGGGGCCAATGCTCGCTAGTATCTCTGAGGGTAAATCGGCATCGGTCACGCCGAGCACCCTCTCGAACCCGAACCCGTGACCTCAGAGAAAGAGGACGAGTGTCCCCCCGCATCCTGTTGAAGAAGTCCCCCGCCGCCGTGCTCGCCGCAGCCGCAATACTCTCCCTCACCCTCAGCGGCTGCAGCATGATGCAGCAGCTGAGTGACATCACCGAAGGCAAGGAGGACGTCTTCTCGCTGACTCTCGGCCACTGCTTCGACGACGGCGACCTGAACGCCGACGAGGTCACCTCCGTGAAGATGCCCGAATGCACCGAGACCCACGACAACGAGGTCTACCACCTCTACGACGTGAGCGACGCCGACTTCGCCGAATACGACGCGGATGCGCTCATGAGCGAAGCCGACCTCAGCTGCCTGCCCGAATTCGAGGACTTCGTCGGAACATCCGAACTCGACACGAGCCTCTACTACAGCTACTTCGTGCCCGGCGCCGACAGCTGGGCCGACGGCGACCGCGAGATCCTCTGCTTCGCCTACGACACCAACGGCCCCATCGATGAGCCGCTCGGAGGCAAGGGTGCCGACTACCCGCTCAGCTAGAAGCCGCAGGCGCAGCTGCTATTCGCCCATGTTCTTTCGCGACGACATGGCCCGCTGCGCCTCGCGGTTGTCCTGCCGTTCGCGCAGCGTCTGCCGCTTGTCGTACTCGCGCTTGCCCTTCGCGACCGCGAGCTCGACCTTCGCACGGCCGTCGGAGAAGTACAGCTGGAGCGGCACAAGCGTGTAGCCGCCCTCCTTCACCTTGTTGTGGATCTTCACGATCTGCGCCTTGTGCAGCAGCAGCTTGCGCTTGCGCCGCGGCGGGTGATTCGTCCACGAACCGCCCGTGTATTCGGGAATGTGCACGGCATCCAGCCAGGCCTCACCGCGGTCATCGATGAACGCGTAGCCGTCGACGAGGCTCGCCCGGCCGGCGCGCAGCGACTTCACCTCGGTGCCCGTCAGGACCAGGCCGGCCTCGTAGGTGTCCTCGACCGTGTAGTCGTGGCGCGCCTTACGGTTCGTCGCGACGACCTTCTGGCCATTCTCCCTGGGCACGATAATCTCCAAAACCAATCCCCCGCCTCGTGCGGGGAGCCAGCCAGTCTATCCTGCCGGGCGACAGCTCCGGATGCGACGGGCACGGATGCCCACAGGCATCAGACCTTCAGGTAGCGGCTGATCGCCACATTCGCGGAGATCCCCGCCAGCACGATGCCCACGGCGAGAAGGATCGGCACCACAAGCAGCGCCTCCGCCATTCCCACGAACGACGTCGACGACATCAACGACCCCAGATAGCCCTGCACGAAGAAGTGCACGATCGCCACCGTCGCCGCGCCCGCCAGAGCGGCACCGATCACCGCAGCGATCACACCCTCCAGAATGAACGGAGTCTGGATGAAGCGGTTGGATGCGCCCACCAGTCGCATGATGCCCAGCTCGCGCCGACGGCTGAACGCACTCAGCCGGATGGTCGTCGCGATCAGCAGAACCGCCGCAACCAGCATCAGCGCCGCGATGCCGATGGCCGTGTAACTGGCCGCATTCAACGCGTCGAAGATGGGGTCGAGGTACTTGCGTTGATCGGCGACCTCGTCGACACCGGGCGTGCCCGAGAGCGTCTCGACCAGAACATCCGCCTGCGTGGGGTCGACCATGTTCACCCAGAACGTCTCCGGCAGGAACTCCGGCGTCACGAACTCGGCGTCAGCGCTGTCGGTGAACTGGATGTACTTCTCGTACGCCTCATCGTGGTTCTCGAACACGTAGTGGTCGACGAGCGGCGCGATCTCCGGCGACTTCAGCTTCGCCTCGACCGCCGCCTTCTGGTCATCCGACGCCTCGGTCGAGTCGCAATTGCCGGTGTCCGTCATCTCCGTGCACATGTACACGGCGACCTGGGCCTTGTCGTACCAGTAGCCCTTCATCTCGCTGATCTGCATCTGCAGCAGGATGGCGGTGCCCACGAAGGTGAGCGAGATGAACGTCACCAGAACGACGGAGACAACCATCGAGAAGTTGCGGCGCAGGCCCTGGCCCACCTCCGACATGATCAGACCGAACCTCATGAGAGACCCCCCGACCCCGAGCTGGCCGACCCCGACGTGCCGGGTCTGCGCTGGTCGCCGACATCGCCAGCCGGCCTCTGGATCGGAATCGTCTGGGTCAGATACCCGCCCTGGCGCTCATCGCGCACGATCTGGCCGCTCACCAGCTCGATCACGCGGCGCTTCATCTGGTCGACGATGCCCGCATCGTGGGTTGCCATGATCACGGTCGTGCCGCTCTGGCTGATGCGCTCCAGCAGCGCCATGATGCCGGCGCTCGTCGACGGGTCGAGGTTTCCGGTGGGCTCATCGGCCAGCAGCAGCGCCGGCCTGTTCACGATCGCGCGGGCGATCGCCACCCGCTGCTGCTCGCCACCAGAGAGCTCATGCGGGAACCTGCTCGCCTTGCCGGCAAGACCCACCATCTTGAGAACATCCGGAACAGCCTCCTGGATGAAGCCCTTCGACTTGCCGATCACCTGCAGCGTGAACGCCACATTGTCGAACACGGTCTTCTGCGGCAGCAGGCGGAAATCCTGGAAGACGACGCCCAGATTGCGCCGGAAGTACGGCACCTTGCGGCTCGACAGGCGGCCCACATTCTGGCCGAGCACATGGATCTCGCCCTTCGTCGGGTTCTCCTCCTTGAGGATCAACCGCAGAAAGCTGGACTTGCCACTGCCCGACGCCCCGACGAGGAACACGAACTCGCCGCGCTGAATCTCGAGAGTCACCGAGTTGAGGGCGGGGCGGGTGTTGCCGGAATAGAGCTTGGTTACCTGATCAAAGCGAATCATGACCCCTTGAGCCTAGGCGCGAGCAGGCGGCCGGGCAGCAGCGACAGGCCGAGGATGCGAGCAAAGCGGATGCCCGCAAGGCTTGGTGGGATAGCTCCAAATAATCTGAGCTCGGCCCGTCGGGTATTGACAGTTGCCACACACATTCCCCGAGCGGGTCGCGACCCGCTTCGCCGCTGTTAGATTCATCGCAAATCACCCGGAGAGATGACCCGGCACGGACTCCAGCGTCGGATGTTCGAAGCAGCCCGGTCATCCGTCACAGCAACGACAGCAGCACCCGACGGTCTCACCGGCGCGCCTGAAAATGACAAAGGAGTCACCAGATGACAGGTCCCGCCCACACCACCATGTCCGCCAGACGCGACCACAGCTCCAAGGTCGCCATCACCATCCTCAGCATCCTCCTCATCGGTCTGCTCGCGTTCTTCTTCATGACGACCGACAAACTCGCCGCAGGAGCGAACCAGCTCGCCACCGGCGCAGGCAGCGCGCATGACGGTTCCGTGAAGCTCGTCGACGGAGCCAAGACCCTCTCCGCCGGGACGGGCACGCTCAAGGACGGTGCAGCATCCGCCAGCGACGGCGCAGCCAAGCTCGCCGCAGGAGCCAGCACCGCAGCAGCAGGGGCCGACGCGCTCGCCACCGGTGCAGGAACGGCCGCAACCGGGGCATCCGACCTCGCCTCTGGCGCCTCGCGCCTCCTCGACGGAACCGGAACCCTCAGCAGGGGCGCCACCGACGCCGGAGCCGGCGCCGCAAAGGTGGCCGCAGGTGCCGCCGACGTCGCCGCGGGTGCCGCCCAGCTCGCATCCGGGTTCAACGATCCCGACCCCGAGGACGCGCTCGGGCGCACCTCATCCGAGCTCTCCATCGCCCTGCGCGACGGCGCCGCTGCTGTCGCCGCCGGTGCTGCCCAGCTCGCATCCGGATTCAATGACGCGGATGCCACGACCGGCCTGACCGCGACGCAGAGCGCCGCCCAGCTCAAGGGAGGCGCCGCAAGTGTCAGCGCCGGCGTCGGCGCCGTGAACACGGGCCTCGGCCAGCTCTCCGGCTACCTCGGGCTGCTCACCGGCTCCTCCGCGGTGCCGGCCGCCAACGTCGCGATGACGACAGGGCAGCTCGACGCGTACCTCGCAGACTTCGACAGCTACGTCGGAACCCTCGCCGGAACGACCCTCGGAACCGCAGAGATCACCGAACTGAAGACACGGATCGCCACCCTCGACGCCATGAACGGCGGGGTCGCCCAGCAGATCGCCGGAGCCCGCGCCAGCACCGAGACCATCATCGGCGGCATCGGCAAACAGCCCACCGCCGGTGACCCGACGCCCGGCCTCCAGTACGGCGCCAGCGCCGTCGCTGCCGGTGCCTCGAAGGTGCACGACAGCATCGCGCAGGCCGCCGCCGGATCCGCACAGCTCGCGGCCGGGGCCCAGGCGGTCGCCGACGGAACCGAACGGTCGCGGGTGAAGACCGCCAAGGCCGTCGACGGAACAGCAAAACTCGCCACCGGAGCGCAGACACTCTCGGCCGGGGCATCCAGCCTCGCCGCGGGCACCTCCAAGCTCGCGACAGGCGCCGGAACACTGTGGAACGGCACCGCCAGCCTCACCGTCGGAGCGAACAAGCTCAACACCGGGCTGCAGACCCTCTCCGCAGGAGCCGGAACACTCGCGGCCGGGAGCGGCACCCTCGCCACCGGCGCGGCCAGCCTCGCCGAGGGCAACAGCAGTCTCGCCGCCGGAGCCGAGAAGCTCGACGCGGGAGCCAAGACGCTCAGCGACGGCATGAGCCAGCTCGGCGACGGCAACGAGAAGATCGCGGCAGGCTCAGGCGAGCTCGCCGCGGGCGCCAGCAGCGTGAGCCCCGCCAGCCTGATGCCGGGCGTGCTCATCGTGCTCGCGATCCTCGTGGCCGCAGCCCTCGCGTGGCTCGTCGTGCGCCGACGCCTCGCGCTCCGCTAGAACCCCCGAAAGAAGACTGAAGGCCCGGGCATCATGCCCGGGCCTTCGGCCTGACGGGAAAACCGCCGCTCAGTCCTTGTCGCGCTTGCGCCAGCGGATGCCCGCCGTGATGAAGCCGTCCAGGTCGCCATCGAACACATTCGAGGGGTTGTTGACCTCGTACTCCGTGCGCAGATCCTTCACCATCTGGTACGGCGCCAACACGTAGCTGCGCATCTGATCGCCCCAGCTCGCCGTGATGTTGCCCGCGAGTTCCTTCTTCTGGGCGGCCTCCTGCTCGCGCTGCACGATCAGCAGGCGCGACTGCAGAACGCGCATCGCGGCGGCACGGTTCTGGATCTGGCTCTTCTCGTTCTGCATCGACACGACGATGCCCGTCGGGATGTGCGTGAGGCGCACCGCGGAGTCGGTCGTGTTGACCGACTGGCCGCCGGGACCGCTCGAACGGAACACATCGACCCGGATGTCGTTCTCAGGAATCTCGACGGCCTCGGCCTCAGGCATCAGAGGGATCACCTCGACGGCAGCGAAGCTCGTCTGGCGCTTACCAGCCGAGTTGAACGGGCTCATCCGCACCAGACGGTGAGTGCCGGCCTCGACACTCAGCTTGCCGAACGCGTACGGGGCATCCAATTCGATCGTCGTCGACTTGATGCCCGCCTCCTCCGCGTAGCTCGTGTCGAGAACGCGCGCCGGAATACGGTGCTGCTCCGCGTAGCGCAGGTACATGCGCTGAAGCATTTCGGCGAAGTCCGCGGCATCGACGCCGCCGGCACCCGCCCTGATCGTGATCACGGCAGGATACGAATCCCATTCACCGTTGAGGAGCGTCTGGATCTCGAGTTCGCCGAGCACCTTCTGGATGTCGGCCAGCTCCCTGCGGACCTCCGCCGCGGCATCCGCGTCACCCTCCTCATTGGCGAGCTCGACCATGATCTCGATGTCATCGAGGCGCTGCTGCAGGCTCGTGACCTTCGCCAGCTCGGCCTGCCGGTGACTGAGCGCGCTCGTCACCTTCTGGGCCTTCTCGGTGTCATCCCACAGATCGGGCGCGCCAGCCTGCTCGCTGAGATCCACGATGTCAGCCTCGAGACGCTCCACGCCGATGACGGCACGAATCTCGACGAATGTGGCGCGAAGGGCGGCGAGCTGCGCCGAAATATCCAGTTCATCCATTGTGCGAACCAGCCTACCCGGCGCGCCTACAGTTGAAGGATGAGCACTGTGCCGCCGTTCCGCTGGCGCGCCATCGCACTACCCGCCCTGCTGCCGGCGCTGCTGTTCGCGATCGGCGAGGGCGCCATCATCCCGATCATCCCCATCTTCGCCCACAATCTGGGCGCCAGCCTCGCCGTCGCCGGGCTCGTCGGCGGCATCCTCATGATCGGCGAACTGTTCGGCGACATCCCCAGCGGATGGCTCGTCAGCCGCATCGGGGAACGGCCGGCCATGATCGGTGCCGCGCTGCTCTCCGTCGTCGGACTCGTCATCTGCCTGCTGTCGCCGAACGCGTGGGCGCTCAGCTTCGGCGTGTTCCTCATCGGCCTCGCCACGGCCGTGTTCGCGCTCGCCCGGCACGCCTTCATGACCAGCTTCGTGCCGGCCAGCCACCGGGCCCGCGCCCTGTCGACGCTCGGCGGGGTGTTCCGCTGCGGCTACTTCGTGGGGCCGTTCATCACGGCCGGCGTCATCCACCTCTTCGGAAGCGTCGAGACGGCATTCTGGATCCACATCGTGGCCTGCCTCGCCAGCGTCGCCGTGCTCACGCTCGGCCGGGAGCCCAGCGCGGCATTCGTCGCCGTGAAGACGGTGCGGGCCGAGGACGGGCGCCGGCTGCACGAGGGCGAGGCGCTCGTCGCCGACGAGGCGCGCGGGCTGTTCCGCACCATCTGGGCGAGCCGCTCGGTGCTGCTGAAACTCGGCAGCGGGGTGACACTGCTGAGCGGGCTGCGCGCCAGCCGGGCCGTCATCCTGCCGCTGTGGGCGGTCAGCATCGGGGTGAGCGAAGCCGACACGGCCCTCATCATCGGCGTTGCAGGCGGCGTCGACTTCGCCCTCTTCTATGCGAGCGGCCAGATCATGGACCGCTTCGGGCGGATGTGGAGCGCGCTGCCCTGCATCCTGGGGCTCGCCGCCGGCCACTTCGTGCTCGCGGCGACACACGAGCTGCCGACGAACGTCGAATGGTTCATCGGGGCGGCCATGCTGCTGTCGCTCGCCAACGGCATCGGCAGCGGCATCCTGATGACGCTCGGCGCCGACCTGGCAGACAAACGCAACCCTGCGCCGTTCCTGGGCGCGTGGCGCTTCACGACGAGCATCGGCGGCGCGGCGGCCCCGCTCGCCATCTCGGGCATCACGGCGGTGGCGACGCTGTCGCTCGCGGCGGGCGCCATGGGTGTTCTCGGGCTCGTCGGCGCGGGCATGCTGCTGCGCTACATCCCGCGCTTCGTGCCCCGAGCGCGCTGACGGCGGCGCTCCCCCGCCGCCCCTCCTGGCGCCGCGCGAGGTGTGCTCGGTGCTCGGCGCTCTGCTGAAAACGAAGGAGATTCGCGCCCAATGTGCCACAGATGTGCCCCGCGGGGACGTTTCGGCGCGAATCTCCTTCGTTTTCGGCAGGGCCAGCGGGCAGTCGTCGCGGGGGTCGCGCGGGAGTGGTTTGCGCGCTCTTCCGCGGGGGCGGGGCGCCCAGCGCAGGGCTGTCGTTGCGATCGGCGTGACGCTGCTGTTCGTCAGGCACGGGTAGCGGCGGCGGCCGGTCGCTGCGAGTCAGGGGCGGGCGCGCGTCAGCCGAGCACGCTGCGCGCGGTCGTCTCGACCTCGATGCGCAGACCCTCCGGCACGAGCAGTGTGATCATCGGCGGGCGCCAGAAGGCGGAGAGGCCGACCGTCGCGCTGAGCCCGTCTCGGCTGTCTGCGCGAACGACGGCGAGCCCCTCGAAGTCGTGCGGGACGGCCGCGATGTAGCCGTCGACGGCGGATGCCACGGCTGGCGACGAGAGAGCAGCGGATGCACCGCCGGTGGCCGCGGAGAGGAAGGCGTCCAGCTCATACGCCTCCGCGCCGACAAGCGCGGCCCCGTCGGCGAGGGTGAACAGCCGTTTGCGTTCCAGGTAGAGAGAGGTGGCGGCGGTGACCAGCAGCGCCAGCACAAGGCAGAGCATCGAATAGAAGATGGTGAGCAGGAGGGTGGAGCCCGTCTCTTCTTGCCGCAGCCGGCGCATCCGTGTCACCTCTCCCGCCCGAAGCGCGAGACCTGCTGCACCGCGCTGGCCTCGATGGGCACGGCGAGGAGTCCTCCCCCACCGAGCACGGGCGGCATGAGGGGCAGCGCGACGGTGGTCGACACGGTCACCGTGACCGTGCCCTGCCGGGTGAGGCAGGCATCCGGTCGCGGCAGGCAGTCGATGGTCACGCTGGCGGCTGCGTCGTCGATGCCGTAGTCGGCGAGCGCGAAACGCACGGCCACTTCGGTGCGGTGCCGTGCGGTGGCGCTGTCGACGGAGTCGACGTACACGCGGGCGGCCTGGCGGGCGCCTCCTTCGACGGCGAGCGCCGCCGCCTGCAGCGAGCCGAGCGCGACCACCAGGTAGACGAGCGGAACCAGCAGCAGCATGCCTGCGGTGATGAACTCGAGCGAGGCGGAACCCTCTTCTGCCGCGAGGGCCTCACTCCAGCGTTTCCAGCGCCGCATGCCCGCTCACCTCCAGTCCGTGGCTGATGCCGATGAGTCCGATGAGGGGCAGTGGTGCCCGCACCGTGACGACTGCGGCCGGATGCCCGAGGTGCGTCTGCGAGGTGACGGTAACGTCGCCCGCATAGCCGGGGCCGATGGCGGTCGTGATGAGCTCCTGTGTGCGCCGCGCCCCGTCGGAGAGTTCGTTGTCGGCCAGGGATGCGTAGCGGGCACCCTCAGAGGCCGCGTCGAGCACGGTGTTGCGGATGTGCAGCGCGAGGGCGAGTTGCATGACCGACAGTGTGAGCACGGTGAGCAGCGCAGCGACCATGACGAATTCTGCGGGTGCGGAGCCCCGTTCGGCGCGGAACAGCGCCCGCACACGGCCAGTCATCGTGGTCACCTGCTTGCCGGGGTCAGAACGATGAGACGCGCTGGATGGCCTGCTCGAAAACGCCGCTGAGGGCCGGCCCGGCGAGCGCCCAGATGATGATCACAAGACCTGCCGTCATGAGCGTTATGAGCACCCAGCCGGGCACGTCGCCCCGTTCGTCGGAGCGGATGGCGGCAAGTGCTGCAGCGGCACGGCGGCGCAGACCGGTGGGGATGATGGAGGGTGTCGTCACGATGGTTCCTTCGGCGATTCGGGGGTTGGGCGGGTGGCAGGGGTACGGCGGATGCGGGGCCTCAGAAGCCGAGCTGGAGCACGAAGACCCCAGGGAAGATGGCAAAAATTACGGTGATCGGCAGGATGAGGAAGACGAGCGGGATAAGCATCGTCACCTCTTTCTTGCCGGCCACTTCGAGCAGGTGGCGCTTGGTGTCGTCACGGGCATCCTGCGCCTGGGCCCGAAGTACTTCGGCGAGTGGGGAGCCTCGCTCGAGCGCGCCGGTGACCTGTTCGACGCAGCGGGTGAATGCGGGGAGTTGCAGCTGCCGGGCGCAGCGCGTCAGGGATTCTGAGAGCGGCAGCCCGGTGTTGACCTCGGCCAGCACACTGCCCAGTTCGCCGGACAGTTCGCCCCGGCTGACATGCGCCACCCGGCGGAGCGCGTCGAGGATGCCCTCCCCTGCGGAGAGGCTCAGGCTGAGGAACTCGAGCACGAGCGGCAGCTCGGCGGTGATGCGGGCGATGCGGGAGGCGGCCCGGCGCTGCAGGAGCCAGTCACACAGCAGCACACCCGCGACGCCGGCGACGATCACGACTGCCACGGCGAGGATCAGCGGGGTGGGCCGAAGGCTGCCGAGTACCGTCGCGAGCACCGTTCCTGTTCCCAGTCCGATGACGCCCCAGACGAGCTGCCGCGAACGGAAGGCCTCGAGGGTGAGGCGGGAGCCCGCCTGGTGGAGGCGCAGTTCGACGCTCGCGCCCCCTCCGAGTACGGAGGAGAGGATGCGACGCAGACGCGCGAGAACAGGCCCGAGGAGTGCACCCAGCACCGGAAACGCTTCGGCGTTGCGCGCCCGCTGCATCGCGTGGGCCTCTTCGGAGACGTCGGAGACGTGGGGTGCGACACGGGCGAGGAGGCGCGGGCGGGCGAAGCGGGGCACCATGCCGAGCAGCGTCCAGAGGCCGACGCCGAGGGCGATCCCGCAGGCGAGCGCCCACGGGCCGAGCCCGGTGGCGAACGAGCTCACTGGAACCACCTGCTCTCCTCCGGCAGCCGCCCGATGGCGAGCATGATGCGGTATGCGAGCACCGTGACGGCGAGGCCGCCCGCGATGAGTGCGACCCCGCCTGCGCTGTTGTAGGCGAGGGCCGCCTCGGGCCGCGAGGCGAGCAGCAGGAGCACCACCCAGGGTGCGACCGCGCCGAGCCTCGCCGCGTTCACGACCCACGACTGCCGAGCCTCCACCTCTGAGCGGATCGCGGCCTCCTGCCGAAGATAGGCGGAGAGGTTGCGCAGGACCGCGGTGAGGTCGCTGCCGCCGACCTCGCGCGACATCCGCAGTGTCTCAAGGATTCGATCGGCAACGGGGTCGGCGAGGCGCTGCTTGAGACGGTCGAGGCAGCGCGAGAAGTTCGCGGTGCTGCGATAGTCGCGCTCGAACTCCTCGAAGGCGGCGCGGGAATGCAGGGGCCCGGTGTGAGCGAGCGCTGCGAGCGCGTCGGGGAGGGAGAGCCCCGAGCGGACCGCCGAGACGAGGTGGTCGACGACGTCGGGCCAGAGCGCGCGGTTGGCCCTGCGTCGGGCGCGGGCCCGCCAGGTCACGACCGAGATCGGCACCATCCCGCCGATGACCGCAGCGGCGAGCCCGAGGGCGATGACCGGCACGAATGCCAGCACGAGCGCGCCGCAGAGAAGGGCGAGCAGCGCCGACGCCACGAGGAGCATCACCGGGGTCGCCGAGGGCAGACCGGCGAGGGCGAGCCGTTCCGCGAGCGTGGACATCAACCTGGACGTGCCGGAGTCGCGCCGCTGACGTTCCGGCCACAGCAGCGGAGAGGCCATGAGCAGCAGCCCCAGACCGAGGGCGATGCCCAAGGCGAGCGGAAGAACAAGGCGTTCGAGGGAGGTGTCGATCATGCCGCACCCGTCTCTTCCACCGGCACCGGTGTCACCGCGTGCGCCACCGCCGCGGTGCCCGGCTGCAGCAGTACGGCCGGGTCGAGCCCTGCGGCGCGGAACTTCGCCATCCGCGCCGGAAGGGCTCCCGTGGCGGCAAGCTCACCGGATCGCATCGAGAAGATGCCCGTGGAGAGGATGGCCCCGTCGTCGATCTCGCCCGTCGGGGCGATGATCTCGGTCACGCGGCGGGCGCCGTGCCGGTCGAGCTCGCAGTGCACGACTATGTCGACGACGGATGCGACGGTCGGCACAACGAAGGAGGCATCGATGTTGCGCCCGGCCAGCAGAGGCAGGATGCACAGCTTCGCCAGAGCATCCTGTGCACTGTTCGCGTGCACGCTGCACGCGCCCGGCAGGCCAGAGTTGAGCGCGATGAGCAGGTCGAGGGACTCCGCCTCGCGCACCTCTCCGACGACGAGACGGTCGGGGCGCATCCGCAGCGACTCCTTGATGAGGCGTCTCAGGGTTATCTCGCCCGTGCCCTCCAGACTGGGCTGGCGGCACTGCATGGCAACGACGTCGCGCGCGGTCACGTCGAGCTCGAAGGTCTCCTCCACGGTGACGATGCGGTCGGAGGGCCGCGCCGCCGACAGCAGCGCCCCGAGGAGCGTCGTCTTGCCCGCCTGGGTTGCGCCCGAGACGACGATGTTCTGACCGGAGAGCACGCACATCCGCAGGAATTCGGCTGCCAGTGGGGTGAGCGACCCCAGCTCGACGAGCGCCTGCAGTTGGGCGATGCGCCGCGTGAATTTGCGGATGTTCACCGCCCAGTGCTCGCGCGTCACGTCGGGGATGGTCACGTGCAGTCGCGAGGAGTCGGGCAGCGATGCGTCGACGAACGGTGAGCTCAGGTCGACGCGCCTGCCCGTGGACTGCAGCATCCTCTCGACCAGATCGCGCACCTGCGCAGGGCTCAGCACTATGCCGGTCTGCTCGGAGACCCCACCCCTGGCCACGAAGACCCTGTCGGGAGCATTGATCCAGATCTCTTCAATGTCCGGATCATCGAGCAGCGGCTGCAGCGGACCCAGGCCGACGATCGAGGCGATGACATCGCGCGCCGTGCCCTGCTCGTCGGCGAGCATCGGCAGCGTGCCGGCGAGCGCCCGCTCGCTGTAGCTGCGCACCTCGTCGCGCACGAGCCTGCCTGCCAGCTCGCGGTCTCCGCCGAGGTCGATGCCCTCCCGTCGCACGCGTTCGCGCACGCGCTCGGTGATGATCGACACAGCTTGGGACATGCCGCAATCATGCGACAGATCCTGAAACGGCCTCGAAAGTTATCCACAAGCCCCGCGGGCGACGCACCGGTCACCCCACCACGGCGTCCTCCCGCACCCCGAGCAGCCTCTCCACCAGTCCGAGGAGCACGGCGTTGCCGTCGAGCGAGAGCACCGATTCGAGGTGTCCCTGCACGGAGGCGAAACCCTCGCCCTGCACGGCGTGCACCTGCCCGCGCGGGTCGACGCTCAGTTCGACGCCGGGCAGCTCCACCCCGGCGGGCGCGAGAGCCGTGAACGTGTTGTAGAAGCCGACGGTGGCCGGGCCGCCCGGCATCGGCACGCGCAGTGCAAGCCCCTGGTGCGGGGAGGCAAGTCGCTCGATCGGCAGCCCGAGCTGCAGGCACAGCACCTGGTGACTCAGACACACCGCCAGCAGCGGCAGCCCGGATGCGACACGGTCGCGCACGAGCTCGTGCATGCGCGCGATGCGGGGGTCGGCGAGGTCGCTCGGGTCGCCCGGCCCTGGGCCCGCAACGACGAGGTCCGCACCCGCGAAACTGCTGTCGGTGACGCTCCTCCACGACCGCACCTCCACGAGCATCCCCGCCGCCCGCAACTGGTGGGCGAGCATGGCACTGAATTCGTCCTCGGCGTCGATGATGACGGCACTGCGCCCGGCGAGTGTGGCGCCGCCGACCCCGGGCCGCGGATACTGCTGCGCCATCCAGAACCCGGCCAACCGTTCGTTGCGTGCGGCCAGCAGGGCCTCCGCCCCCGGAACATCCGCAAGGCGCGGCACCGTCTGTTTCGGGGCATCCGTCTCTCGCGGCAACGCCCCGATGGCACGCAGAATACCGGTGGCCTTCGCCCACGTCTCGGCCGTCTCCGACTCCGGGTCCGAGTGCCGCACGAGCGTCGCCCCGACGGGCACGCGCACCCGACTCCCGCCATCCGGCCGGCCGCTCACATAGGCGGTGCGGATGAGGATGGGCGCGTCGAGCGTGTGCGAGCCGTCTGGCTGCGCCTCGAAGAGGGCGAGCACGCCCGCGTAGTAGCCTCGGCCGCTCGTCTCGTGCCGCGCGATGACGGAGCAGGCGTTCTGCATGGGCGACCCGGTCACGGTGGGGGCGAACATCGAGTGCCGCAGCACGTCGACCGGGGCGAGCCGGGTGCGGCCCTTCAGCACGTACTCGGTGTGGGTGAGCGCCGCCATCTGCTTCACGAATGGCCCGTGGATGCGCCCTCCCTCGCCGCAGATCCGGCTCATCATCTTCATCTCCTCATCGACGACCATGAAGAGCTCCTCCGTCTCCTTCGCGTCCTGCAGGAAGCGCAGAAAGCCGTCCGGGTCGGGGCCACCCGCCGGGTGTCGGTAGGTGCCGCTGATGGGGTTCATGGTGGCGACCGCCGCACCGCCCGCAGGGTCGGGTTCGACGCTGATGTGCCGCTCCGGGCTGGCGCCGACAAGGGAGACGGATGCCGCCGGCGCGGTCAGACCGCCCGGCGCGTGCACCGCGAAGGTCCAGTAGGCGCCCCGCTCGGCGAGCAGCAGTTCGCGGAACCACGCCAGCACAGCGGCCCGCGGAGGCAGCTCGCTGGTCGCCTCGAAGTCGCGCCTGATCACGAAGTTGGCGCCCTGCCCTGCACCGATCTCGTCGTCGATGACGGTACGAACGATGCGCGCGTAGTCGGCGTCTGAGGTATCGAATGCCCCGTTTTGCAGCCGGCCCGGTCGGGCCTCCAGGCGCGCGAGGAGCTCGTCGACGGCGACCGTCTCCCGCTCGTCCACCAGGAGGCAGCGCAGCGGCGTGCCGTCATCCTTCGCCTCGAAGCCGCGCTCCGCGATCTGGCGGAACGGCACCAGCGCCAGCACATCGGCCGGCACCCCATCACGCGCCAGCGGGATCGCGTCGAGCGAGTCGACGTCGACGATGCTGCCGCCGAGCACGTGCACGAACGGCTCGTCATGACGGCGGATGAGAGCGAGAGGCGCATCGGATGCGAGCAGCCGGCTGAGCAGAGTGTCCATGGTCGTTCCCTGGGGTCGTGCGCCCCCAGGAACAAGAAAACCGCCCCTGAAGGCGGTCGGTTGATGTGTCGGTTCCGAAGCTCGCCTAGGAGGCGGGCCACGCGAACACGACAGACGAGATCATGGGCCGAGCATACACGAATGCCGGATGCCGCCACCCGGCAGACGTGACAGGCCCCGGATGCCGAAGGCGCGGCATGCGGAACATCCGCTCGCCGCGCCCCCGGTCAGGCTGCTGCTACTTCTTCTTGCCCCGTGCTATTTCTTCTTGCCTTGGGCCCTGCGCTGCGCACGGTTCACAGGCGCGGCGGTGCCGCCACCCTGTTGCTGCCCGAAGGCACCGCGCTGGCCCTGCTGGCCACCCTGCTGCGGCTGGCCCTGCTGGGCGCCCGCGAATGTGGGGCTCACAGCATCCTGCTGCTCCTTCAGGGCACGCGCCGTCGAGGCCTGGTCGATCTGGCCGCGCTGGTTGCGCACCTCCACCTCGCCGCCGTTGTCGGCGCTCGGCGCGGAGTAGCTGAGGCCCTGGTTCGGCGTCGACGGAGCCGACAGCCCCTTCGCCACCACCGCGGGGGCCGCAGCGGTGCCGCCCGCGGGCGTCACCTCGACCTCGAGGTTGAACAGGAAGCCGACCGACTCCTCGCGGATCTGCCCCATCATGCTCTGGTACAGGGCGAAACCCTCACGCTGGTACTCGACGAGCGGGTCGCGCTGTGCCATCGCGCGAAGGCCGATTCCGTCCTTCAGGTAGTCCATCTCGTAGAGGTGGTCGCGCCAGCGGCGGTCGATGACCGACAGCACGACGCGGCGCTCGAGCTCCCGCATGGCGGGGCTGCCGAGCGATTCCTCGCGCCTGTCGTAGGCGAGCTTCGCATCCGACATGATCTCGGAGCTGAGCATGTCGTGCGTGACCTTGCCGCGCGTTCCGGCCTCCTCGATCAGCTCGTCCGGCGTAATCGAGACCGGGTACAGGGTGCGCAGTTCCGTCCACAGGACGTCGAAGTCCCAGTCGTCTGCGTGGCCCTCGGAGGTGTGCTCGTCGATGACCTCCGTGACGACATCCTCCAGGAACTGCTGCGTGCGGTTCTGCAGGTCGTCACCCTCGAGGATGTGGCGGCGGTCACTGTAGATCGCCTCACGCTGACGGTTGAGCACATCGTCGTACTTGAGCACGTTCTTGCGGATCTCGGCGTTGCGGGCCTCGACCTGCGACTGGGCGCTGCGGATGGCCCGGCTCACGACCTTCGACTCGATCGCGATGTCATCCGGCACACTGCCGCGGCCCATGAGCGACTCTGCTGCCGCCGAGTTGAACAGGCGCATCAGGTCGTCAGTGAGCGACAGGTAGAAGCGGCTCTCGCCCGGGTCTCCCTGCCGGCCGGAACGACCGCGCAGCTGGTTGTCGATGCGTCGCGACTCGTGACGCTCCGTGCCGA
Source organism: Homoserinimonas aerilata (assembly GCF_006716125.1). Lineage (NCBI taxonomy): Bacteria > Bacillati > Actinomycetota > Actinomycetes > Micrococcales > Microbacteriaceae > Homoserinimonas > Homoserinimonas aerilata. Next base: position 1,765,423 of record NZ_VFOM01000001.1, read on the forward strand.
GCACGTACAGGCCGCCGACCTCGATGACCTTGTCGGCCTCCGTCTTGACCTCCGCCGAGACGCGCGCGAAGACCTCATCCCACGCGGCCTCGTACTCCTCCGGGGTGTCGACGGGGCTCAGCCCGCGCTGGTTCATCTCCGCAACGGCGAGGAACTCTGCGTTGCCACCGAGCATGATGTCGGTACCACGGCCGGCCATGTTGGTGGCCACCGTCACAGAACCGACGCGACCCGCCTGCGCGACGATCGCCGCCTCGCGTGCGTGGTTCTTCGCGTTCAGCACCTCGTGCTTGACCCCGCGCTTGGCCAGCAGCTTGGACAGGTACTCGCTCTTCTCGACGCTCGTCGTGCCCACCAGAACGGGCTGGCCCTTCTGGTGGCGCTCCACGATGTCCTCGACGACCTGGTCGAACTTGACCTTCTCGTTCTTGTATACGAGGTCGGACTTGTCCATGCGCAGCATCGGCTTGTTCGTCGGGATGGCGACGACGCCCAGCTTGTAGGTGCTCATGAATTCGGCGGCCTCGGTCTCAGCCGTTCCCGTCATACCCGAGAGCTTGCTGTAGAGCCTGAAATAGTTCTGCAGGGTGACCGTGGCGAGCGTCTGGTTCTCTGCCTTGACCGCAACGCCCTCCTTCGCCTCGATCGCCTGGTGGATGCCCTCGTTGTAGCGGCGGCCCATGAGGATTCGGCCCGTGTGCTCGTCGACGATGAGCACCTCGCCGTTCATGACGACGTAGTCCTTGTCCTTCTTGAAGAGGGCGGATGCCTTGATCGAGTTGTTGAGGAAGGAGATGAGCGGGGTGTTCGCCGACTCGTACAGGTTGTCGATGCCGAGGTAGTCCTCGACCTTCTCGATGCCGGGCTCAAGCACGCCGACGGTGCGCTTCTTCTCGTCGACCTCGTAGTCGACATCCGGAATCAGGCGCTTCGCGAGCCCTGCGAACTCGGTGAACCAGCGATTCGCCTCGCCCGAGGACGGACCGGAGATGATGAGAGGGGTGCGGGCCTCATCGATGAGGATGGAGTCGACCTCGTCGACGACCGCGAACTGATGCCCACGCTGCACCATGTCGGCGGCCTGCCAGGCCATGTTGTCGCGCAGGTAGTCGAAGCCGAACTCGTTGTTCGTGCCGTAGGTGATGTCCGCCTCGTACTGCTCTCGCCGCACGGTCGGGTTCTGGCCGGACACGATGCAGCCGGTGGTCATGCCGAGCGCGCGGAAGATGCGCCCCATGAGCTCAGACTGGTAGCTGGCCAGGTAGTCGTTGACCGTGATGACGTGCACGCCGCGCGAGGGGATCGCGTTAAGGTAGGCGGCCAGGGTGGCGACAAGCGTCTTGCCCTCACCGGTCTTCATCTCGGCGATGTTGCCCAGGTGCAGGGCCGCGCCACCCATCAGCTGCACATCGAAATGCCGCATGCCGAGGGTGCGCTTGGCGGCCTCGCGCACAGCGGCGAAGGCCTCCGGCAGCAAATCATCGAGGGACTCACCGTTCGCGTAGCGCTCCCGCAGCTCGGTGGTCTCGTTGCGCAGCTCGTCGTCGGTGAGCTCCGTGAAGTCGTCCTCAAGATGGTTGACGGCCGCCGCGTAACGCTGCAACCGGCGCATCGTGCGCCCCTCGCCCACCCGGAGAACGCGCTCTAGAACATTGGCCACCGATTAACTCCCATTGATGTCGTCGGATCATCCCGTCGTGCGACCGCGCACAGGCGAGGCCGTTAACCGTAGCAATCCTAGCTGTCAGGCCTCTCGACACGACGACCCGAGGGCGAACAGGCCTCAGCCCGTTCGCCCTCGGCGCAACGATGACGGCCCCAGGGCCGCCGGCTCAGCGCGCCCTGCGGCGCGACACCTCCTCGGCTGTGCTCTCCGAATCGAGGCTGATGACTCCGTAGTCCCAGCCCTTGCGTCGGTAGACGACGCTGGGGCGATCGGTCTCCGCATCAATGAAGAGGTAGAAGTCGTGTCCGACCAGCTCCATGTGGTCGACGGCCTCCTCCGCACGCATCGACGTGGACGGGAACACCTTGGAGCGGATGACGACAGGGCTCCAGTCGTCATCGCCCGGCTGCGGCGGCGCCTGCACCGGAATCGTGCCGGTCGCGACGCTCTCCATCACCTCCGGGCTCGCCGGAGTGATGTCAACCACACTGAATCCATCTTCGGATGCCTCCCGCAAGGAGACGGGGCGATGCAGGCCGCGATGCACCTTCGTGCGATCCTTCGCGCGGCGGATACGCTCCACCAGCTTGTCGAGCGCCAGGTCGAAGGCGACGTACTTGTCAGACCCCGTCGACTCCGCACGCACGAGAGGCCCCGGACCCACGAGGGTCAACTCGACCCTGTCATCTCCGGACTGGGAGTTCTTCTCGTTGTGGCGGCTCACCTTGATCTCGAAGGCGAGGGCCTTCGGTGCGAGGTGATCGACCTTGTCGGCCTTCTCGGTCGCATAATCACGGAAGCGATCCGTGATGCCAACATTGCGTCCGTTGATGGAAATTTCCATGGCGTCCTCCGGTTCGTGACGACGCGCCGCCCGTGAACCAGGCGATGTTGCGCGCCTCTTTGTCCCACCGTAATGCCGCCGCCCGAGTAAGTCACGATGCGTTTACCGGGTGTTCGCCACGAACCCCTTGTGAGTGGGCAGATAGAGCGGCGTGGCGGCCAGCACGGCCGCGCCGACGACCTGCCCGCCGGCCGCCCGCACCGCCCGCGCCGCCTCCAGCAGTGTGGCCCCGGTGGTGACAACATCGTCCACGAGGAGCACGCGGCGGCCGTCCAGCGCATGCCGTGCGGCGAGGGAGCCCGCGAGGTTCTCAGCACGCTCCTGCCGGCCCAGCGCCTTCTGATGCCTGTGGTGCCGCGCGTGGCGGAGCATCCGGCCCGCCCTGGGCAATCCGCTGGATCGCAGCAGGAGGCCCACCGGGTCGTAGCCGCGTCGCCGCCACGAATCGTCACTCGTCGGCATGGGGCAGAGTTCGACGACGCCCGTGCCGAGGGCCGCGGCTCGCACCGCCTCGCCAAGCCCGCCGCCCAGCACGCGGGCGACATCGGTGCGGCCCTGCTCCTTGAGCGCCAGGATGCTCCGGCGCACGACACCCTCATAGGAGAGCGCCGCCGTCACCGGTAGCGAGCCGCCGACGAGGCTGCCCCTCGGCGCCGGGAGAAGGGCGACACGGCAGTCGCGGCACAGCCCGCGGTCGGGTTCACCGCAGCCGGCGCAGTCCACCGGCAGGAGCACGGCGGCGGCATCGAGGGCGGCGCCGGCGAGCATCGCGGAGAAGGGCGCGGGCAGCGCGAAGAGAGGAGCGGGCACGCGTCCAGCCTTGCCGACATGATCGCTGCAGCCGACGCGTTGCCCCGATCTGTGGACAGCACACGGCGACGCGGCACCCCGAGGAGAAGTGCCTAGCGTTGCGTCGCGATGAACTGCGCCTGAGCCTGCGTCGACTGCCAGCCGCTGTCACGCAACGCCGACACAACGCCGTCCGCGCCGAGGGCCCGCAGGCCGGACTCCGTGTTGCCGCCGACGATCTGCACCGCATTCCCGGGGCTGCCGAGCGAAGTCCTGTCACCACCCACCTTGTAGGCGGTCGCGACCGTCGTCTCATCGAGCACAGTGAGCGTCGCGACCGTCGTCTCGTCGAGCCACGTCGCATCCAGCGCAGTGCCCTCGGAGGCGATGGTGTCGACGATCGGCTCGCCCAGTGCCAGCGGAGCCTGCGCATTGTTCGCATCGCGGTTGATCGCCGCCACGATGAGCCGCGGCCCCACCGAGGTCGACAGCAGTATGGCCACCCTCGCCCCGTCGCGCGCCACATCGACCGACACGATGCGGGCATCCGCCGGCAGATTCGTTGCCACCGCGAACGAGCTGCCCTCGAAGTCGAAGGCCCGCAGCGCCGTCGGATCGTCGGCGGGAACCGACCACACGTAGTTGTAGCTGTCGAGAGCGGGAGCGATGAGGCCCGGCCGCGAATCGAGCGGCGCCGGCGAGGCCTGGTTGGCGCGCACAACCGACACGCCGCCCACGCCGAGCACGGCCGCAGCGGTGCCGCCCGTGCCCAGCGTCACCGCCGACGGCGACAGGCCGGCGATCTTCGCGCTCAAGGTGTCGACAGGAGAAATCTGCCCGTTCGCGTAAAAACCGAACTCGCCGTCATGGAACAGCAGAGGCCTGCTGTCGACCTGCGGATGCGCCTGCGGGAGCCCCGTGCCCGGGTCACCCAACTCCATGGGGGCCCCGTTGACCGACATGCGCACATTCGGCAGGCTCGCCACCGTGCCCAGGCTCGCCGTCAGCTGCAGCCTCATCAGCTGGCGCTGCGACTCCGTCGCCGTGAGCGCGGCCGACGTCAGATCGACGATCGCGGTATCCTCCTCCGCGACCACCCGCTTCGGCGACGACAGCTGCGTGCCGTCAGGGAAAGCCGTCTTCACAGCGCCCTGCAGCCACGCCGGAGGGCCCGCCAGAAGAGCCGAGGCGATGCGCGTCGCGGCCGTCCCCGCCGGGAACCACCGCACATCCGGAACCAGGCTCGTACCGCTCGGATCGAGAAAATACAGGGCGTGCTCACCGAAGATGCGCCCGAATGCGCTCGTCGACAGCACGATCCCGCTCGGCGCCGAGCTGATGCGCCACTCGCCGCCCTCCTTCACGAACTGGAACTGCAGCGTCGACGGCGCCGACGGGAACGCCGTGTACACCCCGGCCGAATCGACGGATGCGCGGGTGGAGACCACATACTGCATGGTCGACTCATCGATCGTGACAAAGCGTTCCGGGCCCGAGCGCAGCAGCACGCTGCCCCGCGGCTCCCACTCGTTCACGAAGCTGGAGCTGAGGAACTGGCGGGCGACGTCGTAATCGCCCGAACTCTTGAAGGCATCGATGAAACCCCGAAGGATCGTCTCCCGGTCGGAGCCCGGCGCCGGACCCGAGATCACGAACTCGGCATCCTCGCCGGTATCCCGCTGGCTCACCTCGTCGCCCGTCATCACCCCGCCTGAACTGGGGATGCCCACACAGGCCGACAGCAGGGAGCCCAGAACGAAGACGACCGCGACGGCGGCGATCCTGCGAGGCATTCGTGAGCTACGCATCCGGCTGCCTCCCCTCGTTCTCCTGCTCGTGTCGCTGCCTTCCATCATCGGGCAGGCGCTCTGCGAGTTCCTCGGCAAGTTCCCGGGGAACCTCCACCTGGGGCCCGTCCTCCGGCGGCAACTCGAGAGGGGACTCACCCATCGGGGTTCCGCGCAGCCGCGGCAGCGTCAACCTGAAGCAGGCGCCCTCCCCCGTCTCCGACCACACCTCGAGCCGACCCTCGTGCAGGCCTGCATCCTCGAGCGAGATGGCCAGGCCCAGGCCCGTTCCGCCGATGGTCCGCTTGCGTGACGGGTCTGCCCTCCAGAAGCGGTCGAAGACACGCTCCAGTTGCGCCGGCGACATGCCCACGCCGTAATCGCGCACCGTGAGGGCGATCGCCGTCTCATTGCTGTCGACCATGACCACGATCGGGCCGCCCTCGCCGTGCTCGATCGCGTTGCCCAGAAGATTGCGCACGACACGACGGATGCGACGGGGGTCGACCTCCGCCTCGAAATAGCCGCCGGGCGCCACCAGCCTGAGAGAGGAACCGCGCTCATCCGCGAGCGGCACCATCGAGTCGACGGTGTCTTCGACGAGCCGCACCAGATTGGTGGGCTCCAACTCCAACTCGACCGCGCCGGCGTCGTAACGGCTGATCTCCAGAAGGTCGGCGAGAAGCTGCTCGAAGCGCTGCACCTGCGTATGCAGCAGCTCGACCGTGCGACCCGTGGTCGGATCGAAATCGGCGCGCTGGTCGTAGAGCACATCGCCGGCCAACCGGATCGTCGTGAGCGGCGTGCGCAACTCGTGCGAGACATCCGACACGAAACGCTGCTGCATCCGTGACACCTCGGCGAGCCGTGTGATCTTCTGCTGCAGACTGTCGGCCATGCCGTTGAATGAGCGGGCAAGCGTCGCGATGACATCCTCGCCCCTCTCCGGGATGCGCTCGTCGAGCTCGCCGGCGGCCAGCCGTTCGCTTGTCTCCGCCGCGACACGCACCGGCGCGACGACGAGGCGCACCACGATCCAGGTGACCGCGCCGATCAGCACCACCAGCGACAGCAGACCCAGTGCGAGCGTCTGCTGCACGAACACCAGCGTCTGCTGCGAATCGCTGAGGTCAAACACCAGGTAGAGCTCGTAGTTGCCCGCAGACGGCACCGTCACAAGCGACCCCGCAACAATGCCGGGCGAGCCGTCGGGCAGCGTCACCGACTGCAGGTACACGCGCCCCGTGTCGTCGCGCACCAGCGACTGCAGTTGCGGCGTGAGCAGGCTCGACGAGAAGCTGCCGCTGCGGGTGGCAGGCATCGACAGCTGCGTCGTCTGCCCCGGCACCCTGAGCATCCCGAAGCCCGTTCCTCCCGGGCTCGTCGTCGATGACAGGATGCGTGCCTGCACGTCGATGCTCAGAAGGTCCAGGTCGACCTGGCTCGACTCGTCGGCGGCGAGCGCGTTGTTGAAGTAGTCCTGGGCGAGCAGCGTCGCCTTGGCGTGCTCCGCTTCGACCGTGTCGCGGCGCGAGGTGAACAGGTTGCCGCCGATCACGGCCGACATGTAACCGCCGATGATCGTCACGGCGAGGCCCGAGAGCACGACCGTGATCGCAACCGTTCTGAACTGCAGCGAGGAACGCCAGGTGTGCACCAGGCGGTCACGGAAACGCCTCAGGCGCACCGCGAACAGGGCGACCGGAAAGCTGTTACCTTCCGGCACCGGCACGATAGCCGACGCCACGAACAGTCATGACGATGGCGGGGTTGTCGGGGTCGAGCTCGACCTTGGCGCGCAGTCGCTGCACGTGCACGTTGACGAGGCGCGTGTCAGCCTTGTAGTGGTAGCCCCACACCTGCTCGAGCAGCATCTCGCGCGTGAACACCTGCTGCGGCTTCATCGCCAGCGCCAGGAGCAGCTCGAACTCGAGCGGGGTCAGGTTGATGATCGTGTCTCCGCGGCGCACCTCGTGGCCGGCCACGTCGAGACTCAGATCTCCGACACGCAGCGTCTCGGCAGTCGACTCCGGCGTCGGACGCAGGCGGGTGCGGATGCGCGCCACCAGCTCCTTCGGATTGAACGGCTTGACCACATAGTCGTCGGCGCCGCTCTCAAGCCCTCTCACAACATCCGTCGTATCGGATTTCGCCGTGAGCATGATGATCGGAACGCCGGACTCCGCCCGGATCTCCTCGCACACCTCGATGCCGTTCCTGCCCGGCAGCATCAGATCGAGCAGCACCAGATCGGGCTTCGTGTCGCGGAACGCCTGCAGCGCCTCAGACCCGTCTGCGCAGAAGGAGGGATCGAAGCCGTCGCCGCGCAGAACGATGCCGATCATCTCGGCCAACGCGACATCGTCGTCAACAACAAGAATGCGAGGAGCGTTCATCGTCCCGTCTTCGTTCAGGGGCGCCTGTGCGTCGGGCGATCGCACGGCTTGGTGAGGCTTTCGCACAAGAGTAGTCGAGTATGCCAGCATGAGTAATCGAAACCGAACGCCGTCATGAGGGGGAAACAGTGAGTGATGGCGAGACCGGCGCCCCGCAGTGGCAGCCGCCCGTTGACCCGAGCGCGCCGGCCTACGGGGCCACGCCCGCCTACGGCGCTGCGCCGCATCCGACTCCGGATGTTCCGGGGCAGCCGGCAGGAGCGGGTCAGCAGTGGACGCCCCCGCCGCGCCCCGGCCTGATCCCCCTGCACCCGCTCACCCTCGGCACCCTGCTCAGCGCATCCTTCCGCGCCTTCCGGCGCAACCCGCGGCCGACACTCGGCCTCGCTCTCCTCTCCCAGTTCGGCGTTCTGCTGCTCTCCGCAGGGTTCGGCGCACTCGTCGCGTGGTTCGCCTTCTCCCGTATCGACAACGCATCCTCCGAGAATGTCGACGATGTCACCGCGGGCGCGATCCTCGGCCTCGTCATCGCCTACATCGTGCCCATCATCGCCAGCGGTGTCGTCGCAGCACTGCTGCAGGGCGTCGTCGTCATCGAGGTCGCCCGCGCCGCAGTGGGTGAGAAACTCGGCCTGCGCCAGCTCTGGCGCCACGCCAAAGGTCGGCTGTGGGCTCTCATCGGGTGGATGCTCCTCCTCGTGGTGGCCATGCTCATCGCCATGGGAGTGCTCGCCGCAGCAGCCATCGCCCTCGGCGTCACACTCGGCGCCGTCGGCATCGCCCTCGGCGTCACCATCGGAATCCTCGGAGGGCTCGGGCTTCTGGTCCTCGGCGTCTGGCTCGGCACGAAGGTGTCACTCGTGCCGAGCGCGCTCATGATCGAGCGACTGCGACTCGGCGCCGCCATCCGCCGCTCCTGGCGGCTCACCGACGGCCACTTCTGGCGCACCTTCGGCACGCAGGCGCTCGTCTCCGTCATCCTCGGCATCGCCGTGCAGGTGATCGTCACCCCCGTCTCCCTCGTGCTGCCCATGCTGAGCCTGCTCATCGACCCCAACGGCACCGCCAACGTCACCGCCATCGTTGTCATCGTCGCCTTCACGCTCGTGATGCTCGCGCTCATCGTCGTACTCGGCTCCATCGCCGCCATCATCCAGTCGTCAGCGAACGGTCTCATCTACATCGACCTGCGGATGCGTAAAGAAGGGCTCGACCTCGACCTCGCCAGGTACGTCGACGACCGTGCCGCCGGCGCACCGACCGCCGACGATCCGTACCTTCCCCAGAGCGCCACGCAGCAGCAGGCGACAGACGCCGGAACGATCGACTCACCCTGGCGATGATCGCACTCCTCTTCGGGCCGTCCGCGGCCGCCCTGCTCCGGCCCCTCGGGCTGGCCGCAGGTGACACGCCCCTCGACCCCGACGCCGAGCAGGCGCGCGAATGGCTGCGAGAAGAACTCTCCAAGCTGATCTACCAGGAAGCCCAACCCACCTGGTTCGACCGCCTCGCGACCGCGCTGTGGGAGTGGATCACCTCGCTCAGCCTCGACGGCACAGGAGGCGGGCAGGGCCTCGGCGTCGTACTCGTGCTGCTGCTCGTCGCCGCCGTCATCGTCGCCGCATTCTTCATCTTCGGGCCGCCCGCGCGATCGCGCCGCAGCCGCATCCCCGGCGAGATCTTCGGCGAGGACGACGGCCGCGACGCGGCAGCCATGCGCCGCGACGCCGAACGCAGCGCAGCAGCCGGGCGCTGGGCCGACGCCACAGCCGACATGTTCCGCGCCATCGCCCGGGGGCTCTCCGACCGCACGCTCGTCACCATGAGCCCCGGCACGACCGCCCAGCACTTCGCCGGCCGGGCGACATCCGTCTTTCCCGACCACGGCGCAGCCCTCGCCGCGAGCGCCACCGACTTCGACGAGGTGCGCTACCTCGGCCACGACGGCAGCCGCGACGCCTACGAACGCGTCGCGGCCCTCGAGCGAGAACTGCGCAGTGCGCGGCCCGTGCTGCCAGAAGCCGCCGCCGCGCCAGCAGGAACCGCGGGGGCCACCGGATGACCGTGACAGCCGCAGAGGCCATGACCCCCACGATCGGGCGCACAGCGAAACGCTGGCTGTTCTGGGCGCTGTTCGCGCTCGTCGCGCTCGCCATCGCCGTGCTCTCCCTCTTCATGACAGGAGCCAACCGGCCCAGCGGCGTGCCCCTCGACCCGGAAGGCCCCGGCCCGGCCGGCGCCCGCGCCGTCGTCGAGACGCTGCGCACGCACGGCATCGAGGTCGACGTGGTCGACACCCTCGCCAAGGCCGACGCCGCCACCGCCGACGGGCGCGCCACCCTGCTGCTGCACGACCGCGACGGCATCCTCGACACCGAGCAACTGCGCACCGCAGGCCGCCTCGCCGAACGCACCATCCTCATCGACCCCTCCTACGCCGAACTCGACGCCCTCGCGCCCGCCATCGCCCCGGCAGGCATCGTCAGCGGTCGGCTCGACGCCGACTGCGGAGGCGGTGACAACAGCAGCGGCGAGATCGCCCGGGCCGGCACCGTCAGCGGAGACGCCAGCGGCTACCGCATCGTCGACGACACCGACGCCGACGCCGACAGCAGCATCACCGCCTGCCTCGGCAGCGGCGACGACGTCTACTCCCACATCGAGATCGACGGCGACGACACACGGCTCGTCATCGTCGGAGCGACCGGTGCGCTCAGCAACGGGCAGGTGCTCGCCGACGGCAACGCCGCCTACGCGCTCGGACTTCTCGGCCACCACGACCGCCTCGTCTGGTACGTTCCCGGAACCGGCGACCTGAGCGCATCCGACGCCCCCGGAATCGCCGAACTCACCCCGCCCTGGGTCACACCCGTGCTCGTGCTGCTCCTGCTCGTCGTCATCGCCGCCGGCATCTGGCGTGGGCGCCGCCTCGGCCCCCTCGTCATCGAACGGCTGCCCGTCACCGTGCGCTCCACCGAAACCATGGAAGGCCGCGCGCGGCTCTACCAGAGATCATCCGCCCGCCTCAGGGCGCTCGACGCGCTGCGCATCGGAACCCTCGACCGGCTCGCCATCGCCGTCAAACAGCCGCGCAGCGCATCCGTCGACGACATCGTAGACACCGTCGCCGCAGCGCTCGGCCGCCCCTCCACACCCCTGCGCGAACTACTCATCGACGAACTGCCCGAGAACGATCGCGACCTCATCAGAATGTCGGATGCGCTGCTGCAGCTAGAACGCGAGCTGCGCGACGCCATCCGCCCCCACTGAACAGCCCAGCCCGCCCGCACCGCCAGACACCCATGGAGAATGAAGGAATGACAGAGCAGAGCACCGACACGACGACCTCCGCCGGCTCGAACGCCTCGAGCGGCTCGGCCTCCGCTGCCCCAACCGCCTCAACCGCCTCAACCGGCGAGCTGCGCAACTCATTCGGCCGGGTGCGCGACGAAGTCGGCAAGGCCGTCGTCGGCCAGGACGGGGCCGTCACAGGGCTCATCATCGCCCTCCTCGCGGGCGGGCACGTGCTGCTCGAAGGCGTTCCCGGAGTCGCCAAGACGCTGCTCGTGCGCACGCTCAGCCGCACCCTCGCGCTCGACACCAAACGCATCCAGTTCACGCCAGACCTCATGCCCGGCGACGTCACCGGCTCGCTCGTCTACGACGCCAAACTCGGCGAATTCGACTTTCGCGAAGGCCCCGTCTTCACCAACATCCTGCTCGCCGACGAAATCAACCGCACCCCACCCAAAACGCAGTCGGCGCTCCTCGAAGCAATGGAAGAACGCCAGGTCAGCGTCGACGGGCGCACCCTCCCGCTGCCCACCCCCTTCGTCGTCGCCGCCACCATGAACCCCATCGAATACGAAGGCACCTACACGCTGCCCGAAGCACAACTCGACCGATTCCTGCTCAAGCTCGTGCTCGACGTGCCCGAACGCGACAACGAGATCGAAGTACTCGCCCGCTCCAGCGCAGGCTTCAACCCGCGCCACCTCGACGCCGCCGGAGTCACCGCCGTGCTCGACGGCCACCGCCTCGCAGAAGCCCAGGCCGACGTCGCCAGGGTCGGCGCCAGCGCAGACATGCTCGCCTACATCGTCGACCTCGCGCGCGGCACCCGCCAGTCGCCATCCGTGCGCCTCGGCGTCAGCCCCCGCGGCACCACAGCACTGCTCGCCGCCGCCAAAGCCTGGGCCTGGCTGAGCGGATTCGACGCCATAACCCCCGACCATGTGCAGGCCATGGCACTGCCCGTATGGCGGCACCGCCTGCAGCTGCGCCCCGAAGCCGAACTCGAAGGAGTCACAGCAGACACCATCCTGCGCTCCGTGCTCCAGCAGGTGCGGGTGCCGATCTAGTGGCTTTCTCCGGGTGGTACATCGCACTGCTCACGGCCGGCATCGTGCCGATCGTGCTCATCGGCGAGCCCTGGGCGCTGCCCGCCTGGATCGGGTTCGCCCTGCTGCTCGGAGCCCTCGACCTCGCCCTCGCCGGCTCGCCACGCGCGCTCGCCATCAGCCGCGAAACACCAGAACGGATGCGCCTCGGCGAGACCGCAGCATCCACCGTTCTGCTCACCAACACGGGGCGCCGCCGCATCCACGGCATCATGCGCGACGGCTGGGAGCCCACGGCCGCGCCGAACCCCAGCAGGAACCGCATCGACGTGCCCGCTGGCGAACGCCGTGCCGTCACCAGCGCCCTCACCCCGTTCCGTCGGGGCGAACGCCGCAGCGCCCACGTCACCGTGCGCTCATTCGGGCCGCTCGGGCTCGTAGCCCGGCAGGCCACCCTCGCCGCCGCAGGCACCGTGCGCGTGCTGCCACCGTTCAACTCGCGCCGCCACCTGCCCTCCCGGCTCGCCCGGCTGCGCGAACTCGACGGCCGCACCAGCGTCATGATCCGCGGGCAGGGCACCGAATTCGACTCACTGCGCGAATACGTGCGCGGCGACGACGTGCGCTCCATCGACTGGCGGGCCACAGCCCGGCGCAGCGCACCCGACCCGGACCCCAGCCGCACCCTCGTCGTGCGCACCTGGCGGCCCGAACGCGACCGACGCATCGTCATCATCGTCGACAGCGGACGAACATCCGCCGCCCGCATCGACGACGAAACCCGCATGGACACCGCCTTCGAATCATCGCTGCTGCTCGCCGCGCTCGCCACACGCGCCGGCGACCGCGTCGACACCCTCGTCTACGACAGGCGCGTGCGCGGCCGCATCCAAGGGGCCAGCGGCGGCGAACTGCTCTCCCGCATGGTGAACGTGATGGCGCCCATCGAACCCGAACTCATCGAAATGGACTGGCATGCGGTGCCCGCCCTCGTGAACTCCGTCACCAACCGGCAGGCGCTCGTCGTGCTCATGACCTCCATCGATGCGCCCGGCAACTCGCGGGCACTGCTGTCGGTGCTGCCGCAGCTGAGCCGCAAACACACGGTACTCGTCGCATCCGTCACCGACCCGGACGTGCTGGATGCGACCCGGCACCGCGAGAACCGCGAGAACGTGTACCGCGCGGCGGCCGCAGAACGGGCCATGCTCGACACGGCGCGGGTGTCGGCCGCCATCCGGCAGCTCGGCGCCGACGTCGTCACCGGCGCGCCGGGCGACCTGCCACCCGCCGTCGCGGACCGCTACATCGCGCTCAAGGCGGCGGGGCGGCTGTAGAGCCGCAGCTCGAGCCGTCCCCGCGCCTCACGCTGCCGGTGCTCCCTCAATGGGCTGCCGAAAACGAAGGACATTCTGCCCAAAACGTCCCCGCGGAACGCATGTGCGGCAGATTCGCCCAGGATGTCCTTCGTTTTCAGCAGGGCAGAGTCAGGCTCAGCGGATGACGCGGCCGAGTTGGTGCCGCAGCGACGACTCAAGGTCGGGGCGTCTGAATCGGTGGCCGCGATCCACCAGCACAGCAGGCGAGACGAGCTGATCGGCCTCCGCGAGCTCCTGGGCTCCTTCTGCGCCCAGCAGTATCCGAGGGCCGAACGAGGGCACCGGCAGAAGCGCCGGACGCCTCAGAACGTGCGCCAACGTGCGCGTGTAATCCGAATTGCGCACCGGCTGCGGTGCGACAGCGTTCACAGCGCCCGACACTGACGCGTCGACGAGGGCGCGAAGATAAACATCCAAGAGGTCGTCGATGTCGATCCAGGAGAGCCACTGCTCACCGGATGCGACGCGGCCACCCAAACCTGCAGAAAACAGCGGGCGAAACAGTCTGAGCGTGCCACCGCGAGGCGACTGCACGATGCCAGTGCGCACAGAGACGACCCGAATGCCCGCCTCCTCTGCCGGGAGCGTGGCTGACTCCCACTCAGACACGACATCCGCCAGATAGCCCTCGCCGCGCGGGCTCTGCTCGGTGAGCACCTCGTCGCCGCGCTCCGCACCGTAAATTCCGATAGCGGATGCGCAGACAAAGGTACGGACGCTCGTTGCCGTGGACGCGGCGAGCGCGGCAAGGCGCCGGGTCGGCTCGATCCTGCTCTCCCGAATGGCGCGTTTGTGCTGCTCGGTGAAACGACCGGCGATCGATTCGCCGGCCAGATGAACAACGGCATCCACGTCGGCGAGCAGGTCCGCGGCGGGCGCCATCGGATCCCAGGTGCGCTCATCCGGCCCCACTGCGGCCCTCCTGACGAGACGGATCACCCGGTGGCCGCCCGTGCTGAGCAATGCGCACAGCGCCGACCCCACCAGGCCCGACGACCCTGTCACCGCCACAGTGAGCGGCGCCGGCGACAGAGCGGCCCCCCACCGGTGTGCGCTCAGGTCATCGGCCAGCTGCCGGTGTCTGTACACAAACATTGGCCTGAGGATGCGGGAACCGAGCGGTGTCTCCACGCGGTCGGTGACCGCCGTCGCATCCGGCCCCGCCTCAACGAACTCGTGTGTGTGACGCCAGCGGAACAGCACACCAGGGACCCCATCCCGCACGAGCTCGTCAACGAATCGGAACGGCGGCTCAAACCCGTTCGGGTCGTGACGGGCAACCCAGCGGAGCCCGCCCGGCAGGCTGAGCACCGCCTCACCGTGTTCGAGAGACTCGCTCTCCTTCGTCAACTCGGCAGGCTGCCACGGCGGCGCAAGCCGAGTGAACGCACCGGGCCTGGTATGCCAGGCGAACACATCCGCGATCGGAGACATAACGGTGCTGGAATGTGTGATTCCCATGCGACGACCCTAGTTCGCTTCGCTGGCCGCAACAGAAAAACGAGTTGTGGCGGCTGATATTGTGAGCCCGTGAGACTGTGGTCGGTGCATCCGCGATACCTCGACCGCCAGGCCCTGATCGCAGGCTGGCGGGAAGCTCTTCTCGCCCAGACCGTGATCGGGCGAAGCACTGGCGGATACTCTCGGCATCCCCAACTGGAACGTTTTCGGGAACAACCCAGCCCGGGAGCCGCCGTCGCCACATTTCTCAGTGCAATCGCCGACGAGGCCGAAGACCGAGGCTACTCCTTCACCCGTTCCAAGATCCTGCCCTTCGACGAAGAGGTCGCCCCCATCCCCGTCACCACGGAACAACTCAACTACGAGTGGCAACACCTCATGGCAAAGCTCGCAATTCGAAGCCCAGAGACACACGCCAGATGGGCCAACATCGCCACGGCTGACCCGCATCCGCTCTTCGTCGTCGTCGACGGCCCGATCGCCTCCTGGGAGCGACCCAAAAACTGACCGGCCCGGCCCTCGTCAGCCGGCGATGAGCCGCTTCGCTCCCGCCTCGAACTCGTCCAGATCGCCCGTCTGGCCGGCCCGGAACGCCCTGCCACCGACGAACCACTGGTACCAGAGGAAGCCGCCCAGCGCGACCGTGCCGATGCCGATCTTGATCACCCACGGCCAGTCCTGCCGGGTCACATAACCCTCGATGACACCCGAGACCAACAGGGCGAGCGTCAAACCCACCGCAACCGTGATGAGCGCGCGCCCGTCCTCCGCGAGCGCCTGCGCCCGCGTGCGCGCACCCGGCGCCACCCACGCCCAGAAGATGCGCATGCCGGCAGCCCCGGCGACGAAGATCGCGTACAGCTCGAGCTGACCGTGCGGCGCGATGTACAGGAAGAACACGTCCAGGCGCCCGTTGTCGGCCATGATCGCCGCCGACACGCCCAGATTCTGCGCGTTCGCCATCAGCAGGTACGGCGCGTACACGCCCACGATGCCGAACGCGATGCACTGGGCGGCAAGGAAGGCGTTGTTGGTCCACACCAGGCCGGTGAACGACGACGGCGGATGCTCAGAGTAGTACTCGACGAAGTCCTCCTCCGCGAACTGCCGCCGAAACTCCTCCGTGCCGAAGCCTGCAAGCACGCCCGGCGTCTGCGTCGCCCACCACCCGTACAGCACCGCGATGATGGCCGTGCCGAGCGTGACCGCCAGCGACAGCCACCGGATGCGGAACAGCGCCGCCGGCAACTGCGCGCCGAAGAACACGGTCACCTGGTGCAGCACATTGCTGCTCGCCCCCGTGAAACGCAGTCGCGCGCGCGACAGCCGCAGCGAGAGGCGGTCGGCCTGGATGGACGAACCCGTCGTCGTCTTCAGCGCCGACAGGTCTGTTGCGCCCGCCTGGTACCGCTCGATCAGCTCATCCGCTTCGCCGCCTGTGAAGCGCCGCTTCGCGCCGAGGCGTTCGAGCTCATCCCATTCGGCACTGCGGGCTGCGGCGTAGGCGTCGATATCCATCGCTGTCGATCCTAGGAGAGCTATAGGGTCGAAGCATGTCCATCGCGCCGAACATCGCTGAGGATGACGAGCTGATCACCGGTGAGGCCGTCGTCCTCGACCTGCGTCCGGCCGATTTCATCCTGCGGGCGGCCGGCGCCATCATCGACTGGATCGCCTACTTCGCCGTCTACCTCGGCGTCGTGCTGGTGTTGGCGACGCCGCTCATGCAGTCGCTCCTCGATGAGGCGACGCTCACCGCGATCTCCGTGATCGCGCTCGTGCTGTGTGTTGTCGCCATCCCGACGACAGTCGAGCTGCTCACGCAGGGGCGCTCGCTGGGCAAGCTGGCGGTGGGTGCACGCATCGTGCGCGACGACGGCGGCGCGATCGGGTTCCGGCACGCGTTCACCCGCTCGATGGTGGGGCTGTTCGAGATCCTGATGACACTGGGCGGCGTCGCGACGGCGGTCGCCCTGCTGAACCCCCGCTCGAAGCGCCTCGGCGACCTCATCGCGGGAACATACAGCCAGCATGAGCGCGTCGCGAAGACGTCACCGCCCGTGCACGGGGTGCCGCTCGAGTTGGTCGAGTGGTCACAGACGGCGGATGTGGCGCGGATGCCGGGCAGCCTGGCACGCCGCATCGCCCAGTTCCTGAGGCAGGCGCGCGGGCACGGCGCGGCGTCGCGCATCCGCATCGCACGGCAGCTCGCGTCGGAGGCGGCCCGCTATGTGTCGCCGCTGCCGGATGTCGACGCGGAGCTCTTCCTCGCCGGTGTCGCCGCGGTGCGCCGTGATCGCGAGTACCGGGCGCTGCATGCGGAGCGCGAGCGGCTCGCCGTGCTCGACCCGGTGCTGCAGGGGCTGCCGCACCGCTTCCCGGAGCGCTGACGCGCCTGCCGCCTCCCGCATCCGTGCCCTCGGCCCGCGTGCTTGTCGCGCGGTTCTTGCCGTACGGAGCGCGCTGCTCGGTGCGGGTGCGCTGAAAACGAAGGAGATCCGCCCCAAACGTGCCGCAAAACGTCCCGCCGCGGTCGATTCGCCGAGAATGTCCTTCGTTTTCAGCAGGCACGTTTCAGCGGGCACGTGGTGGCGCGGTCGGGCGGATGCGGCGGCGCCGGAGCGCGTGAGCGCTAGTAGCGGTAGTGGTCCACCTTGTAGGGGCCCTCAACGGGCACGCCGATGTAGTCGGCCTGCTCCGCGGTGAGCGTCGTCAGCTTCACGCCGAGCGCGTCCAAGTGCAGCCGCGCGACCTTCTCGTCGAGCAGCTTCGGCAGCACGTACACCTGCCGGTCGTAGTCCTCACCGTGCGCGTACAGCTCGATCTGCGCGAGCACCTGGTTGGCGAACGAGTTGCTCATCACGAATGACGGATGCCCGGTCGCGTTGCCCAGGTTCATCAGCCGCCCCTCGCTGAGCACGAGCACGCTGCGTCCGGTCGGCAGACGCCACTCGTGCACCTGCGGCTTGATCTCGACACGTTCCGCGCCGGCAAGCGATTCGAGCCCGGCCATGTCGATCTCGTTGTCGAAGTGCCCCACATTGGCGACGACGGCGAGGTGCTTGAGGCCGAGCAGGTGGTCGACGGTGATGACGTCCTTGTTGCCGGTGCCGCTGACGAGAATGTCGATGTCGCCGATGACGGCGTCGAGCGTGGTGACCTGGTAGCCGTCCATCGCCGCCTGCAGTGCGTTGATGGGGTCGACTTCGCTGACGATGACGCGGGCGCCCTGGCCGCGCAGCGCCTCCGCGGCACCCTTGCCGACGTCGCCGTAACCGCACACGAAGGCGACCTTGCCGCCGATGAGAACATCCGTCGCCCTGTTCAGCCCGTCGGGCAGTGAGTGGCGGATGCCGTACTTGTTGTCGAATTTGGATTTGGTGACCGAGTCGTTGACGTTGATGGCGGCGAACTGCAGCTCGCCGTCGCGCGCCAGCTCGTACAGGCGGTGAACGCCCGTCGTGGTCTCCTCGGTGACGCCCTGGATCTCGGATGCGACGCGCGTCCAGCGGTCGGAGCTCACGGCAAGCGATGCGCGCAGCACGCCGAGGACGACGCGCCATTCGTGGCTGTCGCCCTCCGCAGCATCCGGAACCGCACCCGCCAGCTCGAACTCGCGCCCCTTGTGCACGAGCATCGTGGCGTCGCCGCCGTCATCGAGGATCATGTTGGGTCCCGTGAAGTCGGCGCCGGCAGCGGATGCCTCGGCCGACCAGTCGAAGATGCGCTCCGTGCACGCCCAGTACTCCTCGAGGGTTTCACCCTTCCAGGCGAAGACGGGAACGCCGGCCGGATGCTCGGGGCTTCCGTTTCCGACGACGATGGCCGCCGCCGCCTCGTCCTGCGTGGAGAAGATGTTGCAGCTCGCCCAGCGCACCTGCGCGCCGAGCGCGACGAGCGTCTCGATGAGCACCGCCGTCTGCACGGTCATGTGCAGGCTGCCGGCGATGCGGGCACCGGCGAGCGGCTTACTGTCGCCGAATTCGGCGCGCAGGGCCATCAGGCCGGGCATCTCGTTCTCGGCGAGGCGCAGCTGGTGGCGACCCGCCTCTGCGAGGGCGAGATCGGCGACCTGGTATTCGAAGGAGGAGGGCATCCCCCAATTCTCGCAGACGCGGCGGCGGTGCCGCTCCCCCATGCCACCCCCTGGTCGCTCGCCGAACGTGCCCGCCGAAAACGAAGGAGATACGCGCCGGATGTGCCGCAAAGTGCGCCCGCGGGGTCGAATTCGGAAGGATGTCCTTCGTTTTCGGCAGGCGATCGGAGGCGATGAAGCGGGCGGGGAGGGAGCGGGCGCGCGTCAGGCGCGGATGAGTGCGAGCACGCGATCGCGGATGCGCCGCATCTCGGGCTCCGTGGCGGCCTCCGCGTTGAGGCGCAGCAGCGGCTCCGTGTTCGACGGCCGCACGTTGAACCACCAGAAGCCGTCCGGGCTGCCACCGCTGACGGTGAGCCCGTCGAGCTCGTCGAGCTCTCCCTCGCCGGCGAAATCTTCGACGATGCGCGCGTACGCGGCCGGAACATCCGTCACCGTCGAGTTGATCTCGCCGCTCTGCGAGTACGGGTCGAATTCGGCGGCGAACGTCGACAGCACAGCATCCGGGTTTCCTGCCGCGTGCGCACCGAATTCGGCGAGCAGGTGCATGGCGGCGAGCATGCCGTTGTCTGCGCCCCAGAAGTCTTTGAAGTAGTAGTGGGCGGAGTGCTCGCCGCCGAAGATGGCACCCGTCGCCGCCATCTCGTCTTTGATGAGCGAGTGGCCGACGCGTGTGCGCACGGGCGTCGCGCCGGCAGCCGTGATGGTCTCGGCGACGGCGCGGGAGGTGATGAGGTTGTGGATGACGGCGATGTCGGCGTCGGGGTCGGATGCCTGCACGCGCCGGATCTCGCGCAGTGCGACGACCGCGGCGACGGCCGAGGGGGTGACGGGTGCGCCCGTCTCGTCGACGACGAAGCACCTGTCGGCGTCGCCGTCGAAGGCGAGCCCCAGGTCGGCGCCGTGCGCGACGACGGCCTTCTGCAGGTCGACCAGGTTGGCCGGGTCGAGCGGGTTGGCCTCGTGGTTGGGGAACGTTCCGTCGAGTTCGAAGTAGAGGGGCACGATCTCGAGCGGCAGCGCGGGCAGCCCTGCGGCGGTCGAGAGCACGGCGGGCACTGTGAGCCCGCCCATCCCGTTGCCCGCGTCGACGACGACGCGCAGCGGCCGGATGCCCGAGAGGTCGACGAGCGAGCGCAGGTAGGCCGCGTAGTCGGCCAGCACGTCGAGCTCGCGCAGCGCGCCGGGGGTGCCGACGGCGGTGATCCCGGTGGCCAGGTACTGCTGCGCGCGGTCCCTGATCTCCTTCAGTCCCGTGTCGAAGCTGATGCCCTGCGCGCCTGCCCTGCTGAACTTGATGCCGTTGTAGGTGGCCGGGTTGTGGCTGGCCGTGAACATGGCGGCGGGCGCGTTCAGGCTGCCGGAGGCGAAGTAGCTTTCGTCGGTTGAGCACAGCCCGATGAGCACAATGTTGCCGCCGCGGGCGCGCGCGCCGGCCGAGAATGCGGCCGCAAATTCGGGCGAGGAGTCGCGCATGTCGTGCCCGACGACGACGTCTGCCCCGGCCGCGCCGACCTCGTCGACGAATGCCGCACCGAGCGCTTCGACGACGGATGCGGTGAGCTGACTGCCGACGAGTCCGCGGACGTCATATGCCTTGATGAATGGTGCGAGGTCGATCGGTGTGGGGGCTGCTGCGGCGGTCATGCACCCAAAGCTACATGACGGATGACCTGCCATCCCTGCGGCACGGAGAGCCTCTCGGAGTGCACCGCGCAGAGGTCGTAGGCGTGCGGTTCTGCCTTCTGGCTGAGCGGCCCGAGCACGGCCATCGAGTCGGCGTAGTCGTAGGTGAGCGTCGAGATCGCGTCGCGTGCGCAGGCGACTTTGCTGCAGGGCCGTCCATTCATTTGGCTCCAGCCTAGACTGGCTGTATGGCCCGTTCTCGCAGCACACGCGCATCTGCGCGGCCCGGCTCGCGTGACCGCCACGGGCGTGGCATCCGTTCGGCGGTGACGGGCCCGCACCTGCCCCTGCTTCACACGCGGGCCGACGTCTTCGACATGAGCGTCGCATCCGCCGCCGGCTATCTGAAGGATCTGTGGCCGCGCGAGCTGGCCCGGGTGCGCTTCGAGGTTGCTGCGCTGCCGATGGGCGCGAATCCGGCCGGCTTCGTGGAGCGCTGGTCTGTTGTCGCCGCCGAGCAGCGCATCGTTCTGTACCGGCTGCCGATCGAGCGGCTCGCACGGCTGCACCGCGACGACGAGCTGCACAGGCGCATGATGATCGAGAGTTGTGTGTTTCGCGCGGTCGCCGAGCTGCTCGGCAAGGACCCGTGGGATCTCGCGCCGGAGCGCTTCAGACACTTCTGAGCTGACCGTTGGGCAGACTTCTGGGCGGATGCTCCGCACCATTTCTGAACGGATGCGACGGCTGAATCTGGCACCGCAGCATCCGATGCCCTGCTCATCGGCTCAGGGGTAGATGGTCAGCGGTGTCGAGGTGGGCCCGCGCGGCGACACGCTGTGCGCGGCGATCGTGCCCTCTCCCACAAAGCCGACGGAGGCGTTGAGCCTGTCGAAGTCGTCGAGGGTGTAGGTGGAGCCGGGGGCGACGGCGGTGACCACGGCGGACCCCGCAGGAACCTCGACGGTGACGGATTTGCCGGCCTCGTTCGTGAGCGTGGCCCGGGCATCCGTGTCGGTGGGGTTCGACAGGTGGAGCGAGGCGGTTCCTCCGTTGGCGACCGGCACGAGGGCGCGCTCGCGCAGTGCCCTGCTCGTCGCCAGCCAGGCGAAGTCGTTGACCCCGGATGCTGCCGCCGAGGTGGTGCGCACGCCCGCGACGAAGGGGGTGTCGGCTGTGATGGTGGCGGTGTAGCTGCCGGCGTCGAAGCCGCCGAGGGGCAGCTCGGTGACCCTGCCGCCGTCGATCGACACGGTGATGTCGACCGGCTCTGCGGGGGCTGCGCCCGGCTTCGTCTCGCGCACCATGGTGATGGTGGCGTGGCCGGTGTTCTCGCCGGGCACGAAGACGCGGAGCACGGGGTTCAGGTCGAGGAAGTCCTCGCCGGCGATGGCCTCCTCGAGGAGCTCGTGGTCGCCGAAGACGACTCCGGGGATGACCGCCGTCGTGGCGGGAGCCACGCCCACGGTCACGAAGTCGAGACCGCCGGCGGCGAGCGTGCGTACGGTCGCCTGCTGCATCGATGCCGCGACGAGGCTGCCGCTGCTCTGCACCCGAACGACGGGCGCACTCACGCCGGGGGCGAGGCCTGCGAGCGAGTAGATGCGTTCCGATCCGGGGGCGACGGCGATGGCGGATGTTCCGGGTGCGGTGACCTCGCCGTTCTCCGAGTAGATGGAGATGCTGACCGTTGCGGGTGTCTCGCTGGCGTTGACGATGCTGAGCAGGGTCGTGCGGCCGGTGGTGGTGGCGCCGCCGACCAGCCAGATGTCGTCGGACGGTTCGGTGCATTCGGCGGCCGCGGTGCCGACGAAGTCGCCGGAGGCTGCCCGCTGCGCCTGGCTGCCGGCGAGCAGGGGCTGCTCCCCCGCGCCGCCGGTGGCGGCGAGGGTCAGCACATCGGCTGCGTTGTCGGGGTCGCCGTCGCTCGTCTGCGGGCGGCTGATCGCCACCTTGCCCTCGTCGGCGGCGTCGGTGACTCGCGGGGATCCGAGCGCGGATGCGGTGCTCGCCTGCGCGCCCGTGTCGTCGCCGAGGCGCAGCAGCGGGCCAGCGCACACCCTCTGCTGCTGAGCCGCGACGGGCGTCACATCGAGTGCCAGCGGTTCGCTGTCGGCGGTGGGCAGCGGCAGGAAGACGGCCGCGCCCAGCGTCGCCGCCGCGACGGCGAGGCCGACCGTGCCGGCGACGAGGCGCGCCGAGACGAGCACGGCGCCCTTGACGGAACCGGGGCGCCGCACCTTCGGCTCGGCGGGCTTCTTGTCGCGCTTCTCACGCGGCTTCTTGCTCGGCTTCTTACCGGGCTTCGTGCCGGGGCTCTCCTGCTCGTCGGCATCCGCCCGTGGCCCGATCTCGATGGGGCCGGAGAACTGCTCGTCCTGCCCAGAGAAACGGTCGTCGGAGGGGAACTGCCCCTGGCCGCGCTCAGTCATCGCTCTCCTCGTCGAAGGTCGCGGCCGGCCCGTCCCCGCTCAGCGTGGAACGCACACGGCGGCGGCGCTGCGTGGGGATCGCGAGCAGCACCGTCACCACGAAGAACAGTGCCTGCACGCCCAGCAGCACGCGGCCCTGAAGGCTGTCGATCGCGTCCTCCGGGGCATCCGGGGCCGTCGTCGGCGGCTCCGTCACACGCCACAGCAGGCCAGAACTCGTCTGCCCGACCGGCGTCACCGCGGGATTGCCGTCGAGGGAATCCGCCGCCCGCTTGTGCACCTGCTCGGCGGCCCCGACATCCATGGCCGTCGCCGCATCCACATCGGCGAGCACAATGAAACCGATGTACAGCTCGGCAAGATCGGAGGTTGGATCGTAGCTGCCGCGGGAGGCCAGGTTCGCGGCCAGCGTCGCCGCCTGACGCTGCGCATCCGTCGTATCGTGCGCCGTCGCGGCAAGCGTCGACTGCTCATCGAGCGTCGCCCCGGTGCCGCGCTGCAACTCGACGACAAGCGCATCCTCGCCCGCAGGAACAAGCCGCAGCATGCCGATCTGCGGATTCGTGCGCGCCTCAGCGGCAACGACCGCCGGAACGATACGCCCCGAACTGGCCTGCACGGCAGACTCGCCCGAGAGCATCGCCCCCAACAGTGGCACCGCCAACACGACCGTCGCCAGCGACGCCGCAAGGCCAGCAGCCGCCGACGCCCGCCCGAGCGCGCCCAACACCACCACGACACCGCCCGTGAGGCCCAACCAGAACAGGCTCAGACCCGAACCCGGCCACACAGGAACCGACTCAGCGCCCAGCGACGACAGCTCGATACGCGACGCCGCGACCGCCGTCACGAAACCGAGCAGGGCGATCACCAGCGACGGAATCGACCGCCGCGACCCCGGAACGAACAGGGCGAGGAGCGCCAGGATGCCCACAGGCGCCAACAGGACCGCCACCACGACATGCGCAGAAACGCCCGGCAGAGCAAGCCCCTGCACGACAGAGGTCCAGCCGTTCAGCCCCTCAGCAGCACTCAGCAGCGCCAGATGCCAGCCCGAACTCGCACCAGCCGCCGCAGGCGCACCCGGGTCGGCAAGCAGCGCAAGCGGAGTCCCGCGCATGATCTGCTCCACCACAAGCGGGGCAAACAGGGCTGCCGCCAGAATCGGGATGTTCACAATGCGCAGCAGACCCCGCGGCTGCGCCACCATCCACACAACCCACATCACCAGCAGCGCAGGAACCAGAACAGGGGCGGATGCCGCCACAACAGCGAACAGCAAACCGGCGGCCGCAGCGGCCGGCACCGAGCGCGCCGCGCTCACCGTGGCAAGCACCAACCACGGCAGAAGGATGTGCGCGATCGACGCGCCCAAATGACCCATCATCAGCGACGACAAAAGAGGTGGCGCCGCAGACCACAGAACAGCCGCCACCAGCGGAATCCAGCCCTTGCGCGAAATGCGGCGGGCCGCGAACCACGCGCCCGCAGACGCCAACGGCAAAGCAAGAAGGTAAAGCAGCACAATGCTGAACGACGGCGACCAGAACGTGATCGAGCCGAGAACAGCCAGAACATACGCAAAGGGGTCAGAGAACCCCTCAAAGCCTGTGCCGATGCTGCGCCAGCCGTAGCCGACATTCGACCACAACTCACCCACCGTCGCGCTCAACGGAAGCAGCCCGCCACCCGACACGGCCTGAGCGCCCAACAGCGGCCCGAACGCGACAACACCCACAACGCCCGCAAACACGGCAGCCCAAAGACCGCCGCCGCCCAGATACCCGACCTTCGGCTCATCCGGAACACCACCGCCCGGCAGCGACGCCTCCCGCGCCTGCGCTCGCTTCTCCCGCACCTGCGCCGCAGGCACGCGCAACGGCGCGATCGCCCCCCACCCGAGCCGGCGACTACGCCTCAAGCGCGCGCGCGAACCCGCAACGCCAGCATCGAACATGGCGGCCAGAGCGGCCGCGAACTCGCCGCCCACAAACCCCGGATGCTTCGCCAACAGCTGCCCCACAGCGCGCAGCACCGCAAGCGGCAACAGCGACAACCAGTGCAACGGCACCGCCACCAGCGGGGCATACACGAGCCGCCTGTGCAGCTGGGCCGCGCGCGCGACACGCGCACGGCGAGCCGCCGAAACGGACCGCCGCCCAAAATGTTCCGGACCCCCCGCAGCCGACACACGCGCACCCGGAACCACAATCACGCGGTGCCCGGCCAGACGCGCCCTGATCGAAAAATCGAGTCCAGCATCCACCGACGGCAGCCCCGGATCGAAACCACCCAAAGCCTGCCAGACGCTGCGCCGCACGAGCATGCCGTTCATGGCCACACCCAGCATGTCCTCCGTGACATCATGCTGCGCCTGGTCGAGCTCATCCTCGACCATCAGAAGCGACGTGCCGAAACGGGTGACGGCCTCACCGAACTCGGCGATCACATCCGGCCGATCCCAGCTCATGACCTTGGGGCCCGCGATCGCCACCGACGGTGCGATCTCCACCGCCGCCAACAACTGCTGCAGCGCGCGCGGATGCGGGGCGCTGTCATGGGCGAGCAGCCAGAGCCACTCGGAATCGGGGTCGGCTGGTTCGGGCTGTGCTTGTTTTGTTTGCGCGTTGGTGCTGGCGCCAGCCGTGTCGGCTCGGTCGGTGTCGCCGAGTACGCGCGCAGCCTGCGCGACGGCCGCGCCGAACGCCAGGTTGGCGCGCGGCGGCAGGCTCACCAGCTGGGTGGGGCCGGATGCGGCGAGCAGCTTTTCGCTGTCGTCATCGGATGCTGCATCGACGGCGATGATCGTGTCGGGCGCGCGCGTCTGCGCCGCAAGCGCCGGGAGGGTGCGCTTGAGGTGGTCGCCCCCGTTTCGGGCGACAAGTATCGCTGTGACTCTCTGGCGCATCCGTTCGAGACTACGTGCTGCCCGCGGCGCGGCCGCTCAGACACGCGGCCCGGCCCGCCCGCGCGCTCCCCGCAGCGACGCCGCGCCTGCCTCGCCGAGCCCACTGAAAACGAAGGAGAATCCGGCGGAAAGCGCCCCGATGGTGCCGCTTGGGGACGAAATCGGCAGGATGTCCTTCGTTTTCAGCAAGCGCGTTCGGCATGAGCGCCGATCCGACGGGCGCCGGTTTCAGCGAGCGACGTCGCAGACGACGACATGCGGATGCTCAGGGTCACCACAAGGAGCACCGCGGCGGCGGCAGAGATGGCCGAGAAAGGGGGTGCTAGCCAGCGCTCTTGCGGAGCTTGCGGCGCTCACGCTCGGAGAGCCCGCCCCAGATGCCGAAGCGCTCGTCGTTGTGCAGCGCGTACTCGAGGCACTGGGTGCGAACCTCGCAGGAGGTGCAGATCTTCTTCGCGTCGCGCGTCGATCCGCCCTTCTCGGGGAAGAACGCCTCCGGGTCGGTCTGAGCGCACAGCGAGTCCGCCTGCCAGGCGAGAGCGTTGTCGTCATCATCGATCGAGCGTTTGCGAACCCCGGGAACGCCGAGAGAAACAGGATCGACAAACCAATTGTCCGGAACTCCGCGATGTAGTTCGGGCGCCATATCACACTCTCCCCTCTGCCTTGCGAACGACGTGCGCTAAAACGCGCTACGGGTAATTACACCGGTGTAGTTCGGCTTAGTCAAGTCGCAAATCGTAAAGACTCAACTCTGCATTGAGGGTTTCGACGCGCCCACGGAGCGGCCAAACGTTATCTGATCCCCCGCCACCGAAGCTTAGCGGGCATGCGATGGAACCCGTCTCGCGGAATCTCCCAGACGGTCACCGCCACCGCCACGAGGACCAGGGTTCCGACTATCACTGCTGTAACCATGGCAGTAAATCTACGTATTGCGAGGAAGCGCCACGAGTGGCAGGATAGCCACAGTTCGACCATATTCTGCCAAGGCGAGTTCTCTTGCCGACGACTGAGGAGCATCCGGATGCTACGCAAGATCGCTCTCATAGCCCTGCCCGGCGTCGCGCCCTTCGAGTTCGGCGTCATCTGCGAGGTCTTCGGCATCGACCGCAGCGACATGGACGGTCCCAAGTTCGACTTCAGCATCGCGACCGCCGAGCCGGGTGCCGTGCGCACCAGCCTCGGCTACGACATGGTCATCACGCAGGATCTCAGCGTCGTCGCGGAGGCCGACCTGATCGCCGTGCCAGCCCACACCATCGGGCTGCCCGTCGACCCGCGCGTGCTGCAGGCGGTGCGCGCGGCGGAAGCGCGTGGCGCGTGGGTGCTCAGCGTCTGCAGCGGTGCCTTCGTGCTCGGCGAGGCGGGGTTGCTCGACGGCCGCCGCAGCACAACCCACTGGATGCATGCGGCACAGCTGGCATCCGAATTTCCGAACACCGAGGTCGACCCGGATGTTCTGTTCGTCGACGACCGCAAAGTCGTCACCGGCGCCGGCACCGCCGCCGGAATCGACGCCGCACTGCACATCGTGCGCAAAGAGCTCGGCGCTGCGGCCGCCAACGTCATCGCCCGCCGCATGGTGGTGCCGCCGCAGCGCGACGGCGGCCAATCGCAGTACATCTCCAGCCCCGTCGCCGAATGCCAGAGCGACTCGTTCGCGGCGGTCGCCGAATGGATGCTCGAAAATCTGGGCGAGGACCTCACCATCGACCAGCTCAGCCGCAGGGCGCTCATGTCCCCGCGCACATTCGCGCGCCGGTTCCGCTCCGAGATGGGCACCACGCCGGCCGCCTGGCTGAACCGGCAGCGGCTCAACCACGCGCAGCAGCTGCTCGAACGCAGCGACCGCGGGCTCGAGTCGATCGCCGCCGACAGCGGCTTCGGCACGGCCGCCGTCATGCGGCACCACTTCGTGAAGACGCTGCAGACGACCCCCACCGCGTACCGGCGCCTGTTCGGCGAGCGCGCGCTCGCGTAGCTGCGGGCCTCCTGCTGCTGCCTGGCCGTGCGCATCCGGGCACCGTTTCGTCGCGCCCTGTGCATCCGACGCCGCGTGCTGAAAACGAAGGAGTGTCGCCACACAACGGCCCCATATGCGCTCACCAAGGCGGTTTTGCGCGGGATTTCCTTCGTTTTCGGCGAGCAGCAGAGGGCGCAGCGGATGCGACGGGTAACGAACCAGACGAGCCGGCGGCGGATGCCCGGGCCGACTGGCGGCGACGGTACGCGGCAAGCACCAGGTCGTCAGCGATGGCGACACGGATCGCCGCACACACCCGACCCCACTGCTGATGCAGCAACTGGTAGCCGACATGGATGACGGTGCCGTTGCCGCCAACGACGGTGAGCGCGCGGTCGAGATCGCCCGCCCAAGAGCTGGGCCCCTCCCCCGTCCAGTCGGGGTCGTGCTGCGCCCCGTCGACCTCCACGTAAGTGCTCGGGCCGACACGGAAATCGAACCGGCCCGCACCCCGAACGGTCGACTGCTGCTCGAAGTGAATTCCGGCGTCGAGCAGCCACAGCCGCACGAAGGTCTCACCGTGTGACTCGTCGAGCGTGCTCACCAGGCAGCGCCACCGCTGCACTCGCGCGGGAGCACGCGCGAAGATCGCATCCAGCTGCCTCACGGTCGTGAGCCTGTGGTGCAGGGCGGCGCTCAGGCATGCGACCGCCACGTCCCGGGAACGTTCGAGCAGCACCGCCAACAGCGCATCGTCAACAGAGACCCGCCACCTCTCTCCCCCGTCGCGCGTGTCGGCCCAGTGCACCCGCACCATCGCACCGAAGTGAAGACGCGTGTGTTTGTCGTGCGGGCTGCGCAGCCGGGCCGCAGTGGCGGGCACGGCCACGTGCAGCATGTCACCCCTGGGTACGCGCAGCCCGTAGCTGAGCAGCGCGGACACCGACGTGAGCCGGCCACCGACGCGCACGGCCATGATCGCCGACTCTGGCGCATCCGGAACCGAATACCAGCCGTGGCGCACCCTGAAGATGCGTTTCATCTCGAGCGCGTGACGGATGCTGTGGTCGGCGTATCCGAGCGCCAGTAGTTCGCGACGGCGCAGGAACCACCCGGCTCTGCGGATGCTCTGGTCGATCGATCGCATCACCCCATGCTGTCGGCCGGGCGCGGCGTCTTCTCGCTGGTGACACGCATCTGTGCACTCGCGTGCCCGGACGCGCCCTGGTGGGGACGAGTCGCGCGACCCGCCCCACGACGCTGGCCTGTGCCTGCCGAAAACGAAGGAGATTCGCGGCGAAACGACCCCGGCGTGCGCCCGCGGGGACGTTTCCGGCCGCATCTCCTTCGTTTTCGGCGGGCCCACGCACCGCAGCCGAATCGGCCCCGGCGTTACGACCCGCTGGCGATGAACAGTTCGGCGTCGCCCTCGACGGTGAGTGCGCCCTCCGACGCGGTGATGAACACCGAGTCTCCGCGCACGAGCCGCACAGACGACTCCTGCCCGGTCACGGTCGCCTCGCCGCGCGTGCAGATGGCAATCGCCGACGTCTCGAGCGCGAGTGACGCGCTCCCGTCGACGACGGCAAGCTCGAAGCCGGCGTCCGTAGGGCGAAAAATGTCGGCGCCGCCCGAACGCACCGGCCGCAGCCACGGCACCGGCTGCGGTGCGAAGTCGAGCACGGCGAGCAGCTCGCCCACGTCGATGTGTTTCGGAGTGAGCCCGCCGCGCAGCACATTGTCGGATGCGACCATCAGTTCGACGCCGAGCCCGTGCAGGTAGGCGTGGATGTTGCCGGCCGGCAGGTAGAGCGCCTCGCCGCGGCGCAGTGTGACCCGGTTCAGTAGCAGCGAGATGACGATGCCGGGGTCGCCGGGGTATTCGGCGGCGAGCATCCGCACGGTGCCTGCCGCGGCATCCGCTGCTGCGCTGCCGAAAACGAAGGAGCTGTGGCCGCTTTCTGCCCCGTCGACGCCCTGCGGGGTCGTTTCGCCGGGTATCTCCTTCGTTTTCGGCAGGCCATCGGCGGGCGGGGCGGATGCGGCGGGCGGGGCGGATGCGGCGGGCGCGGCGGATGCGGCGGCGCCAGCAGCAGAGCTGGCAGCAGCGGTCGCGGCAGCCGCGCGCGTGACGGCCGCGACCAGTTCGTCGACGCCGGGGCCGCGCGTGATCAGCCATTCGAACACTTCGGCCAGCGGGCGCGACTCGATCCGCGCGGCGAGCTGCTCGAGCCGATCGTCGGGCCCGAGCGCGCGCACGATCTGCGCCGACAATTGCGGGTCTCTGAAGCCGCACAATGCGTCGAAGGTGTCGCTGAGTGCGTAGATGATCTCCGGCTTCGGGTACGGGTCCTTGTAGTTGCGGTGCGGCGCGTCGAGCGGGATGCCGGCGGCGTTTTCGCGTTCGAAGCCGGCGATCGCCTGCTCAGGAGTCGGGTGAGCCTGCAACGACAGCGGGCCACCCGCCGCGAGGATCTTCAACAGAAAGGGCAGCCGACCCTCGCCGAATTCGAAGGAGTTCTCTCCCTTTTCTGCCGCAGATGTGCCCGCAGCGGTCGTTTCGTCGCGAATCTCCTTCGTTTTCGGTACATCCACCGGCACAGCCCCCAGCGCCGGCACAGAAGCGCCAGCAGACGCAGCGACCTCGCCCCCCTGTCGCTCCAGCCATTCGGCCAGCGTCTGCGCCCCGTCGACGGGCTGCACGAGCCGCGACGGCGAGCCGGGGTGCGTGCCGAGCCACAGTTCCGCTTCGGGGCCGCCGGATGCTTCGGTACCGAGCAGCGAGGAGATGGCCGTCGTCGACCCCCACGCGTACGGGCGCGGGGTGTTGGCGATGCGCAGGAACATGCTGTGGCCTCTCAAGAGGGGTTCTACAACGGGGCACGGTGGCACCGTCGGCGGGTTAGTCCAAAGTACCAATCTGCTTGGGGTGGCGGGCGCAGCATCCGTAGTCTCACTGTTGACACCGTCCGTATACGCAATGGAGCTTTCATGTCGTTCGATTCTTTGGCCGCCGATTTCTATGGTTTCGAGAACACCCTGACCGATGAGGAGAAGGGGTTTCTGCTGCGGTTGCGCGAGTACCTTGACTCTGAGATCCGGCCGATTGTGAATGATCACTGGAACCGTGCCGAGTTCCCGACCCAGCTCATCCGGGGTCTCGCCGATCTGGGTGTTGCGGGTCTCGCCTGGGAGGAGACGCGTCCGTTCGAGAATTCGGCGGTCTTCCGCGGGTGGGTTGCCATCGAGTTGGGTCGTGTGGATGCGAGCGTGAGCACCTACATCGGTGTGCAGAACGGGCTGGCGATGGGGTCGATTGCGGCGTGCGGCAGCGCGGAGCAGCGTGCCGACTGGCTGCCGCGGATGGCGTCCGGCGAGGTTGTGGGCGCGTTCGGCCTGACCGAGCCGCTGAGTGGAAGCGACAGCGCGCAGGGGCTGCGCACGACGGCGCGGCGTGACGGCGACAACTGGATTCTGAATGGTTCGAAGCGGTGGATCGGCAACGCCACTTTCAGCGACATCACCATCATCTGGGCGAAAGATGAGGCCGACAACCAGGTGAAGGGTTTCATTGTTCCGACGAGCACGGCCGGCTATTCGGCGACGAAGATCGAGAACAAGCAGAGCCTGCGCATGGTGCAGAATGCGGACATCACGCTCGACAATGTAGTGGTTCCGGATGCCCTGAAGCTGGCGGACGCGAACTCCTTCAAGGACACGGCGCGTGTTCTGAGGGCGACACGTGCTGACGTGGCGTGGGGTGCCGTGGCGACGTCGATCGGCGCGTACGAGGCGGCCGTGAAGTATGCGGGCGAGCGCGTGCAGTTCGGCAAGACCATCGGCAGCCACCAGCTGGTGCAGGACCTGCTGGCGAAGAGCCTCGGCAACATCACGGCGTCACTGGCGCTGTGCATGCGGGTGTCGCAGATGCAGGACGAGGGCATCCAGCGGGACGAGCATTCTGCGCTGGCGAAGGCGTTCACGACGAGCCGCATGCGCGAGACGGTGGCGTGGTGCCGCGAGATCTTCGGCGGCAACGGCATCGTCACCGACTACGACGTGATCCGGTTCTTCATGGATGCGGAAGCGCTGTACTCGTATGAGGGCACGCGCGAGATGAACACGCTCATTGTGGGCCGCGCGATCACGGGCACGGCCGCGTTCGTCTGACGCCGGCGCTGCAGCGCTCCCCCGGCTCGGCGTGCTGTGGCATCCGCCGCGTGACGGACGTGCTGTGACGGGTTCGCCGTGACGGGCTCACTGCGACGGCCGCGCTGAAAACGAAGGAGATGGTGCCGTTTTCGTCCCCGTGGGGCGCATCCGGGGTCGTTTCGGCGAGGATCTCCTTCGTTTTCGGCGGGCAACTGCGCGCAATCAACGATCGGATGCGCTCGGTGCGGCGAACGGTACGTGGCGTGGTGAGTGCGCCGAAAACGCAGGAGATCGTGTCGATAACGTCCCCGTGAGGACGATTTGCGGACGCTTCGGCCGATATCTCCTTCGTTTTCGGCGGGCAGAGGCGGGCACGGGCGGGAGCGCACCCCGCCCGCGCCGTAAACTCGTGGCCATGCTGCAGAGCCGTTCGTTCTTGTCGTTTTTTGCGACGCTGACCCTGTTCACGCTGCTCGCCGGCGACGCCCTGCGGTACACGCTGAGCTGGTACGGCTGGGGTGTGGTGGTCGCGTTCATCGTGGCGGTGTCGGCCACGCTGGTGTGGCAGCGCAGGGGTGTGCTGCGCCTGGGTGCTGCGCCGTACCCGCTGGTGTTGTTCATGCTGCTGGCCACAGCATCCGTCGCCTGGTCTTTCTATCCGGGCGCGTCGGCGTTGGGCATTGCGGGCCAGTGGGTGACAACGCTGGGGGCGTTCGCGTTGGCGCTGATTCTGGATTGGGCTGAGCTGCTGCGGTTTCTGGGTCGCGCGATCAAGTACATTCTGGCGTTGTCGCTGCTGTTCGAGTTGATGGTGGCGACTGTGGTGCGCGTGCCGGTGCTGCCGTTGTGGGTGGAGTATCCGGATGGCAAGCTGCCGCTGCAGTTGTTCTGGTCGCGCAATGTGCTGTTCGATGGTGGGCCCATTCAGGGCATTGTGGGCAATTCGAGTCTGCTGGCGTTTGTGGCGCTGCTGGGTGTGATTGTGTTTGCGGTGCAGTTTGCGGCGCGCAGTGCGATCGATCTGCCGACGCATACGACGTTGCGCCGTCACGGTGTGGGCATGGTGTTCTGGTTGGCGGTGTCCGCGCTGGTGGTGGTGTTGACGCGGTCGGCGACGATCCTGTTGGCGCTGGTGGTGTTGGCGATTGTGGTGGCGGTGGTGTGGACGATGCGGCGCATCCGCGTGGGTGCCCCGCGCACGATCGCGTATGTGGTGTTCGCTGCGGCTCTCGCGGCGGTGGCGACGGTGTCGCTTGTGGGGCGTGACGGCATCCTGGGCCTTCTGGGTAAGAGCAGTGACCTGACGGGCCGTTTGGGCATCTGGGAGGCTGTTGTCGGCCTGGCGGAGCAGCGCCCGGTGTTCGGTTGGGGTTGGGTGAGTTATTGGGCGCCGTGGGTGGCGCCGTTTGACACTCTTGAGGTGCGCCATGGGGTGCTGCAGTTGCATGCCCACAATGCGTGGCTGGATGTCTGGCTGCAGCTGGGCTGGGTGGGCATGATCGTGTTTGCGGCGTTGGTGTTGTCGACACTGCTGCGGTCGTGGTTTTTGGCGGTGGATGGTTCGCTGCCTCGTAACCATCCGGGTGATTCGGATGCGGGGCTTGCGCCGAAGCCGCATCCTGCCCTGTCGATGCTTCCGCTGTTGTTGATGGTGGCGTTGCTCGTGCAGAGCGTTGCGGAGAGTCGCCTGCTGGTTGAGTATGGCTGGGCGTTGTTGGTGTTTGTGGCGATCCGTACGAAGATCACGCCGGCCGCTCCGGCTGATCGCCCGTTGACGGATACGGCTCGCCGCAGCGCCTGAGGTTTATTGCCGCTGGTGGTCGTGTCGGCTGTTGGCGGCGCGCTGTGCTGCTTCGCGCCTGTCGCGTTCGACGAGCCCGTCGCGGTGGGCGACGATGAGCCGGAAGGTGACGGATGCTGTGGCGCCGAGCAAAAATCCGGTGCTGTTGGAGATAAGGTCGCGCACTTCGGGGAACCGGTCGGGCAGGAACAGCAGTTGCCCGAGTTCGATCACGCCGGAGAAGATCGTGCCGAGGAACAGCAGCACCCACCAGTGTCGCCGCGAGACGAGCAGCGCCACGAATATGCCGAGCGGCACGAACATGAGGATGTTGCCGAGGAATTCGATGGTGAGAAAGTTGACGCTTTCGAAGAGTCCGCGAGCGTGGAGCGAGGCGAGCACGCGGTGGACGACGCGGCCGACGAAGCCAGAGCCGGGCATCTGCGGGGTGAGCGTGATTACCATGACGAAGGCGGCGTAGACCACGAGCAGGAGCATGGTGAGCCGCCGCCTGAAGCGTGACGCCCTGGGCCCTTCGTCCATGGCTTCCCCCTCCCCCGTTCTATGGCTGTGCTGCGGCGTCCAGACTATCCGTCGTCGTGGTGCGGATGCCGCCCGCCGGTGGGTGCGCTATGGCACGGGTACTGTGGCGCAGTCGAGCGTGCTTTCTTCGATCGTGGTGGGGTTGACCATGGGTGTGATCTGGGCTTCGAGCGCCTTCTCGCCAGCTTCCGGCGCGGTGATGTCGTAGCTGATAGTCACGGTCGCGCCC
Source organism: Homoserinimonas aerilata (assembly GCF_006716125.1). Classification (NCBI taxonomy): domain Bacteria; kingdom Bacillati; phylum Actinomycetota; class Actinomycetes; order Micrococcales; family Microbacteriaceae; genus Homoserinimonas; species Homoserinimonas aerilata. Next base: position 1,799,817 of record NZ_VFOM01000001.1, read on the forward strand.
GGTTCGACGAGCAGCTGGACTCGTGAGACCGGGTATGCCTCGTCGTGGTAGCTGCCGAGGGCGAGCGGGCCGCCGTTGACTGTTGCGCTGTTGATGGTCGAGCCGGGCGGCGCGTAGATGAGCTGCACCATGCGCTGCGCGCCGGGGTTGAGGCCCTCGTGCTCGTAGTTGCCGAGGATGGAGGGCGAAAGCGTGCTGCCTGCGTCGGCGGGCACGGTGCTGGTGAGGTCGACTGTGACCCGGTAGGTCTGCCGCCCGTCGTCGCGGCAGGTGGCCTTGGCGAGGGTGACTTTCTGCTGCAGGTAGAAGTTGAGCTTGGAGCCGACGTTCTCCTGGAAGTAGACGCCGACTCTGTCTGTTTCACTGTCGCTGAGCGGCAGTTCGCCCTTCTGCCCGAGTTCAGTGAGCACGGCCTGCACATCTTCGTGGTTGCTGTAGAAGAGGACGCGATTTTCGTCCCACCCTCGGACGAGCGCCTTGATGAGCTCGGCCGGATCGAGCGAGCCACCGAGTATGCGGTCGACCACAGCATCAACGGTCTCCGCATAGATCGCGTCCTGGGCAAGGGCGCTGTATTTCTGGTAAATGCCATTCAAAAGGAAGGGAACGAGCGAGTCCCGATCGAGTACATCACCCGTCGATAAAGTGACCGGATCCGTCGCGCCCAGCACATAGCTGAGGGCAACCGGATCGATGGAGATAACGCCGTCGGAGACGTCGCCATACTTACGGCTGAACATCTCTTGTGTCAGTTGAGCGGCAGTCGTGAAGCTTGGACGGACTGTCACGTTCGGAATGAACGTTCCGTATGCTCCGCCGGAGTAAATCTGCTCAGCGCCATCCGGAATGGGGAGCACGGAGGTTTCGTACCTGTCGAAATTACCGAGCCCTGCCGGGAGTGCTTGGCCAATGGTGATCCTGCCCTGGTCGGTACTGACCCCGACGAAGGAGAGCGCAGTGCCGCCAAGGGCGCGCGCTTCAGCGTTGTTCTGGAACATGACGATGTAGTTGCGGGGTCCGTCTGCACCGAGCAGCCCGGGGACGACGGCCAACATCCTGTCGAGGGTGTCGAGTGTGGGCGCGACGCTGTCGAGGAGGCCTGCTAGTTGCTTCTGCGCAGCGGAGACCTGTGAGATGGTGCCTTCGGAGTCGACGTTCTTGACTTTTGCGACGATGGTTTGCATCTGCCCATTGGCGCCCGACAGCACGGGGAGTGCGTCTTGGAGGGGTTGCAGGTTGATAGCGCCGTCGACGGGAGCGAGGCTTGAGGGGTCAATGGTTTCGGCGACTCCGATGAGCGGCGCTATCACGTCGACTACTACGTCATCGGTGGCCTCGGCGAGTTCTCGCACGACGGTGAGATTCTTACCCAAACCGGGGAACACCTCGGCGACCCGCCAAATGGGGTCGCCGGTGAGGTCACGCGCGCTCGACGTGTGCTGCTTCAAATTGTCGAGGGTTTCGGTCGCCCCGTCCATTTCGAAAGTGACGAGCTGGGTCTTCAGCGTTCCCACGAGACCTTGCGCGGTTTCAAGTTCGGTCTTGGCCTGGAGCGCCCGGAGGCCGATCCAAGCGGCAGCAGCGATCAGGAGGAGGACGACGGCGAGAATTGTCCATGGCAGCCATTTGGGCACTCGCCGCTGCTCGGCATTCCGGTGACGGGCGCCGGGCGCATGGGCATATGAAGTCATTCCCATATTCAACCAGACCGAAGATGGGCAACAGCTCCCACCGGCCTCGTTCTCCGTCCACCACCAATCGAAGGATGCCTAGAAGCAGAATCCGTCTGAAGTTGAATGCACCTCGATCGAGCCCGATTCCGTGCTGTGATGCGAGAGCGACGAGACGAGACGAGGGTGAGCCACAGCACCATCGGACAGTCCAGCACCGAAAGCCCATCAACGAGCTGGATCATCTGTGTTGTCCGGGCAATGAATGGCGCTTATGTAGGATCCGCCGGGCACAACATTGATGGGCAAGCTCCACGGAGAAACAGTCAGCCCGTCATGGACTCGGTAAAGCGCATCCGTCATGACGCCACCCATCAAGACACTCCCTTCACCAACTTCAATTGGTTCACCGAAGCCCTCTGCCAACTCCCAATGCCAGCCCTGCGAGAACCGGCTCTGGGCCTTAGCTAATGACAGTTCCATTCTCGATGGTGATCGCAGATTCGATTCGTCAGCGGTCGCAGATGCGTCATGTACCGAGAGCCGCATGGACATACAGAGCTACGGCCGTAAGGGCATACGGAAGAGAGAGTCCTTCATAATTCTCGCCATTACAATTGTCCCAACAGATCTGATGCTCGAAAGGTCGTTCATTCCACATGCACATTGCGCAGAGCGCACAAGTTGCCGAATCCGCTTCCATTGCCGACAGCTGTAAGATTTGGGACTTAGCTCAGGTTCGCGAGCTCGCTGATCTCGGTTCCAATTGCATCATTGGGCGCGGTGCCTACATCGGATCCGGTGTCACGGTCGGAGCGAACTCGAAAATCCAAAACGACGCTCTCATCTACGAGCCGGCGATTCTGGGGCACGGAGTCTTCATCGGCCCTGCGGTAGTCCTCACCAATGACACCTATCCGCGAGCGATCAATCCCGATGGCTCCCAGAAATCAGCAACGGACTGGACACCAACCGGGGTGACCATCGGCGACGGTGCCGCAATCGGTGCGCGAGCTGTCTGTGTGGCACCTGTCCGTATCGGACGATGGGCGACTGTGGCAGCCGGCTCGGTAGTGACGAAGGACGTCTCTGATTTCGCCTTAGTGGCAGGGGTGCCTGCTCGTCGGATTGGGTGGGTCGGCAAGGCTGGCCATCCCCTCACTCAAGTCGACGATGTCTGGGTATGTCCGCAGACGGGCGAAAAGTATCAAGAAAGTGAAAACGGCCTGACGGAGGCATACGAATGAGTAACGAGTTCATCCCAGCGGCCCGACCCATCATTGGCGAGGACGAACGACGCGCCGTTGATGCGGTTCTACAGTCAGGCCAACTCGCGCAGGGAACAGAAGTAGCTGCATTCGAGGAGGAGTTCTCGAAGGTTCTGCTTGACGAGCGAGCAGCGGTGGCCGTCAACTCGGGCACCACCGGCCTTCACCTTGGCCTTCTCGCCGCTGGTATTGGCCCCGGTGATGAAGTGATCGTTCCTTCGTTTACCTTTGCCGCCACCGCCAACTCGGTTGCACTTACGGGCGCGACGCCAGTCTTCGCCGACATCGAACCCGATTATTTCTGCCTCAGCGCTGAATCGGTCAAGAGTGTCATCACAGAGCGCACTGCAGCAATCATGCCGGTGCATCTCTACGGGCACCCGGCGAACATGGATCAGCTGCAACAGATTGCCGATGATCGCGGACTTCAGCTCTTCGAGGATGCCGCCCAAGCCCACGGCGCAAGCATCAATGGACGCCGCGTGGGAACCTTCGGGGCATTCGCGATGTTCAGCCTCTACCCGACTAAGAACATGACGTCGGGCGAGGGCGGCATGGTGAGTACAGGTTCGCCCGAGATCGAGCGACAGCTGCGACTACTGCGCAACCAGGGCATGGAGAAGCAGTACGAGAACGAGATCGTCGGCTTCAACGCGCGCATGACCAACCTGCACGCTGCGATTGGTCGCGTACAGCTAACCAAGATCTGGCGTTGGACCAAACAGCGTCAAGACAATGCAGCTTTTCTTTCGAAGAACCTCACCAACGCAGTGGTGCCAAAGGTCGCCGATGGAGTGGAGCACGTCTACCACCAGTACACGGTCAGAATCACCGATGACCGTGACGGGGTAGCGGCCGCGCTTCGCGATGAATTCCAGATCGGCTCCGGCGTCTACTACCCGATCCCAAACCATCGGCTACCTTCGTTTAGCCGCGCGGAAGACCTGCCGGTCACTGAAGCGGCCTCTAAGGAAGTCATTTCCCTGCCCGTGCATCCGTCCCTCAGCCAAGACGATCTGGAGCGAATTGTGACTGCCATGAACAAGCTGACTGGGGCTGGCGCATAATGGGTGACCTGCGGGCGGGGCTTGTCGGCCTGGGCATGATGGGACGGCACCACGCTCGAGTCTTACGCGAAATTGACGGGGTCCGGCTGGTCGCTGTTGCTGATGCGATGGGCGATCCCCACAACGTCGCAGGCTCGACTCCGCTATGCAATTCGGTCGAGGAATTGCTCGGACACAACTTGGACATGGTTGTCGTCGCAGTCCCGACAATCTTCCATGAAGCGGTCGGACTGAAGTTCGCCGAAGCCGGCGTACACGCGCTTATCGAAAAGCCTCTAGCCAACACCTTGGATGAGGGTCTCAACTTGGTCGACGCATTCGAGTCTCGTGGCCTTGTGGGTGCTGTCGGGCACATCGAGCGCTTCAACCCATCTCTGCAGAACATGCGTGAACGCATCGAGGCTGGCGAATTGGGTGACGTCTATCAGATCGCCACACGGAGACAGGGGCCCTTCCCCTCGCGCATCGCCGATGTCGGGGTTGTCAAGGATCTCGGAACCCACGACATCGATTCGACGTCGTGGCTTGCGCAGAGCCCCTACGAGTCCGTCTACGCCCAGACCGCGCTAAAGAGCGGTCGCCCCCACGAGGACCTCGTGGTGGCGACCGGCCGACTCTCCAACAAGATAGTCACCAGCCACCTTGTGAACTGGTTATCCCCCCTCAAAGAACGGGTGACCATCGCCACGGGCGAAAAAGGGTCGCTTGTGGCAGACACCATTTCGGCGGATCTCACGTTCTATGAGAATGGCGTCCTTGAGACCGCTTGGGATTCAATCGCAGCCTTTCGCGGCATGTCAGAGGGTCGCATCATTCGGTATGCCCTCACTAAGCGTGAGCCGCTCAGAGTTGAGCACGAAGCTTTCAGAGACGCGATCCTCGGAATCCGCCAGGACATCGTGACCATGCGCGAAGGGCTCGAAACACTCCGTGTTGCGGAGGCGATTCTTGAGTCCTCTCGTACTGGCAACTCTGTAAAGCTATAGACCGGCTCTCCACCTCACCCCATTTTCAACTAGCAAAGGTTCTTTTGTGAAGATCGCAGTCATCGCTCTCGGCAAGATCGGCCTCCCGCTCGCCGTTCAGTTCGCAAGCAAGGGGCATGAGGTCATCGGCGTTGACGTTAATGAGGCGGTAGTTGATCTAATTAACCGTGGAATCGAGCCGTTCCCGGGAGAAGCCCACCTTGCAGAGAAACTGGCTGAGCTTGTACCGTCGGGCGCCCTTCGCGCAACAACGAACTATGCGGACGCCATCCCAGAAGCAGATGTCGTGGTGCTTGTCGTACCGCTCTTTGTCGATCAAGATGCGAAGCCTGATTTCGCATGGATGGACGCGGCTACGGATTCTTTGGCCGCCCACCTGACACCCGGGACTCTTGTTTCGTACGAGACGACACTTCCCGTTGGCACGACCCGCGATCGGTGGAAGCCACAACTTGAGGCTGGTAGTGGTCTCTTCGAAGGCGTCGATTTCCATCTAGTCTTCTCACCTGAACGCGTACTCACCGGGCGCGTCTTTGAGGATCTCCGCAAGTACCCCAAACTCATCGGCGGGCTTTCCAAAACAGGTGCCGCACTGGCGCGGGACTTTTACGAGCAGGTGCTTGATTTTGATGAGCGACCTGACCTCGCGCGGGAAAACGGAGTTTGGGATCTCGGAACGGCTGAGGCTGCCGAATTGGCAAAGCTTGCCGAGACAACCTATCGTGACGTGAATATTGGACTCGCCAATGAATTCGCACGTTTCTCCGATAAGGCAGGAATCGATGTCTACCAAGTCATCGAGGCCTGCAACTCTCAGCCATTCAGTCATATTCATCGGCCGGGAATCGCCGTTGGCGGCCACTGCATCCCGGTCTACCCGCGCCTCTACCTCTGGAACGACCCAGAGGCGACGATTGTGCGTGCTGCGAGGGCTCGCAACGCAGACATGCCCAACTATGCTGTTCAGCTGCTGGAGGGCGCTTATGGCGCTCTCACCGGCGCACGCGTGACGGTACTGGGAGCTGCGTACCGAGGTGGCGTAAAAGAAACAGCGTTCTCTGGCGTATTCGATACCGTATCGGCGCTTATCACTGCCGGCGCGACTGTCCAGGTTCATGACCCGATGTATACCGCCGAAGAGCTCATAGCATTGGGCTTTATCCCGTTTGCCGAAGGTGCCAAGTCAGACGCCGTCATTGTGCAGGCTGACCATACTGAATATCTCGGTTGGGGAGAAGCTGAGCTACCCGGGGTCAAGGTGATTCTAGACGGTCGACGAGTTCTCCAATCGGATTCGTGGCCATCAGCGACCTACATTGCAATTGGCCAGGGCCAACGGAGTTAGTCGCAGATGCAGACCCCTCCGGCCGAAGGGCTTTGATCGCTGCCTGTCCTCGCCTTACGGGTCACCCGCCTCAGCGATAATTTTCAGGCGCTTCGAAGTGCATCCTTTTCGACGGGTCAATCGCAACAGACAACTGGACCAAAAGTATGCTGAACGCCAGACCAGTTACCTTCCCATGCCCTACCGCCGGGGATTGAATGGCTACCATGAGAATAAGTTGAGAGCAAAGAGTGAGCCCCAGAATATGAGAATCCTTGTGACGGGGGGTTCTGGTCGACTGGGCCGAAACCTTCAAGCATCAGTGCGCCGCGATTCAACGACGACGTGGGATTTCGTTGCAAATGCGCGAGGATCGTCACGAAGCGGGCCAGGGTTTCTGGATGTAACCGACGAGACCGCAGTGCATGACCATATCGCGGCAACGCGGCCCGACGTTGTGGTGCATTTAGCCTCCCTTGCAGGCCCAGTTTGCAATGACGATCGCGACCGGACTTTTGCCGTCAATACCGACGCAGTTCGAAACCTTGCAGAGGCCACATCTGCACTCGGTGTAGGCCGCCTAATATTCGCATCAACTGGTGCCGTCTACGGAGACAAGTACTCTGTGCCTGCGAGCGAGCATGCCGCTATCAGCCTCAACTCTTGGTATGCGGAGTCGAAGTATCAGGCCGAGCAAGCGATTTCCGAAATCACGGCTAACGCACCCCAACTGAGCGCGATCGTGCTGCGGATCTTCAATATCTACGGTTGGGGGTTCGACCAGTCCTTAGTTTCGCGTCTATGGGACTCACAGTCGGTTCCGGTCGTACTAAAAGGGATGGACAATTTTTCGCGGGACTATACACATGTCTCCTCGGCCACGGATGCGATTCTGGCAGCGACTACCGTGACGGTCACCGACCCGACTACCACCCTGAACGTTGGAAGCGGAGTTGCCTTATCCAACCGGGATTTGACACAGTTGCTCGGCGCAAATCGACCCCTTCATTTCACGGTTGAAGACGGCGAATACAGCTACAGCTGCGCAAATATCGACGCCGCGAAGCGGATACTCGGCCTGTCTCCTCTCGCTCCAACGGCAGTGTCACTTGCGCAGGCTCTGCGATAGGCACCGGGTCACGCGCTCTTCGATGCCAGAAGGACTCTCGTGTAGAAATCAGTGACACGAGACACGTTTGCTGCTCTATTGAAAGGAGCCGGCAGGACAGTTTGCTCGGCCGTGACAGACACAGCTTCTAAAGCACGCCTGATCCCAGACGCAATCGCTGTCGTATCCCCGGCATTGATGAGGTCTATTGCCAGCCCTTGCGACTGGAGTTCCCGCAGCTCTGCAAGGTCACCGGCGACCACTCGGGCGCCGGAGGCCAAAGCCTCAAGCACGGTGAGTGGGGTGCCGTCCCAAAAGGTTGGGGATACGACGACGTCCGCGCTCCTCATGAGCTCCGCCATCTCCTTGCGGCTCAAGTTGCCTGTGAGCGTGAGCCGGGCTACAGCATCGCGACCGAACTCACTCTCCATATCGGCTTGAATCGAAGCCAGTCCAACCCCTATGAATCGAGTGTTTGGGAGCGATTGCAGAGAAATAGCTGCCGCGACAAAGCCCCGAAAATTGCTGTTTGGCGTGGCCCGGCGCGGATAAACAACCGTTCTCATCGGCCCCCGCTGCTCGACGAAGAAAAGCTCCAGATCTACTCCGAAATTTCCCGCCGCGTAGAGAGCGGGTACGCGAGCGTCGAGGCCATATTGCCCCGCCCGAAGGAGGTCTTCGTGGGCATCGTACTGATATCCCGATGCCCGGTGGAGCCGCCTACGTATCCATCTGGCGAGAAGTGGATCACTCGATGCTTGGGGCACAAAGTCGGAACCCCAAGTCGACAGAACGACCGGAATGTCATTGTGAACGTCGAGTGCGGTGACTCCCTCGTAGGGTATTCGCAGTGCATGCACAATGTCCGGCTTTTCCAGCTCACAGAGCCGTTCGAGCCTGGAACGTAGTGCTCGAGAGCGCAACAGGTGGACGATCGAATGGAAAACTTGAGATCTCGCAAGCCAACTGAGGGTCCGCTTAAACTTTGTGACCGCGCTTTGACCTCCATCCTTCACCGCACTGCCTTTGACGGTTGCGCGTGAATCCACGAACCGCTGCCGAAGCCTGCTCACGACGTCTTCCGGATTCAACGCTTCATAGTCGCTGACTGTTTCGCTGCTCACTGCGATGACGTCGATGCCCGCACTTATCAAACCTTGATGCCATCCACGGGCGTGGGGACTCCTGAAGTCCCCATAAAGTAATACCTTCACGTAACGAGTCTTTCACGACGATGATTGAAAGCACCTCAGTCTCTCGCCCCGCATGTTGGGACTATTCCGGCAACCACGAGTCTGCTCGCTGCGGCGAAATAGACACGGACGGCAGCCCCTGCCGAGGAGGCAGGAGGGTAGGTTCTCACGGGGATCGGCCACCAACGTACCTGCTTTATGATGAGCTAGCAGGGATTGGATGGGCGCCTGATCACGGTCATTGCGCTGGGGGAGGCCCATGGCGAATGCATATGAGGCAGCTCGACACAATTTGCCGTTAGGCGCAAAGGCCGAGGTGGACTAGGAATGATTCAGTGAGCGGCCCAGATAGTCATCTGGAGAACTCTGACGACTCGGAAGACTCGCCGACGCTAACGGAGCCGTGGTGGCATGCGCCGCTGCGCCGCTCCGATGGGTTATCCCGCCGGTGGCTTGCAAGCACCGCTTTGACGGCAGTGGCGATCTGTACGGCTTTCGTGATTGTCTTCAAATTTCAGATTGCACCCACATTTTCCTACGGCGGCATCGTCTACCGGGAACCCAACTACATCTTTCTCGGTCTTTCGTTCGCGCTTGTTTGGGCACTCCTATTAATTCTGGGCCCAGGCTCGCTACGTGGATCGCGGATTCTCACAGCCATACTGGTGTATCTCCTTGGAATTCCTGCCCTGATCATCCCGAACATCATTGACATCGAGGACAGAACCACTTCGTTCGGATTGGTCTTCTTCTTTTTCTGCTGCTTCGCTGCGATTATTCTTGGCGTCAGGGTGATTCCGCGATTTAACCTGCCAAAGATACGCACCCCCGAATGGTCCATCGTCGGTCTCCTGCTTGTATTCACAGTCGCCACTTTCTCACTGTTGCAGTATTACGTCGGGGTGAGCTGGTGGGCTAACAGCGTCACGGACATTTACGATGACCGTGCCGGTTACTCGGAAATGATTCGCAATGCCCCCGAGTACATGGGGTATCTGATTGCCATTCAGACGAAGGTCATCGGGCCAGTTCTGCTATTGATCGGGTTGGCCTCTCGGCGTTGGCGCCCACTCATTGCCATCGCCGTATTGAGTCAGTACCTTATTTTTGCGACAACGCTTGCCAAGCAGTCACTATTTTCCATCTTTGCCATTGTCGCCGCGTACCTGATATTTCGATTAGTACGGAATGCAGATCAGCGGGTAATCGCATTTGTGGTTCTTCTAATGACTATCGCCACCAGTGTGATCGACTGGGCGCGAGGGCGCGTGTACTTCACCGAAATCGTCATCGATCGCTTCTTCTTCTGGCCTGGGTTCTTGCCCATGCAATATCACAAGACGTTTGAGTCAAGACCCTTCAACTTTTGGAGTGATTCCGTTCTCCAGGGCTTCGTACCTGATCAAAGCCCGGGTGAGGTTGCCGAGTTGCTCGTGGGTCACGGACTTACGGGAAATGATGGAGTCTTTGCAAACGCATCTTTCCTGGGCAATGGCTATGCAAACATGGGGCTTGCAGGCATTCTTGTCGAGGCTGCAGTACTTGTCGCGATTCTGTACGGAGTCGGCCTCGCAGCCCAACGTTTCCCGTTGTGGGTCACGGCCCCGCTGATGGTAATGCCAGCGGTGGCGCTGAGCAACGGAAGCCCATTCACCGCGATTCTTTCGGGCGGAATACTCCCGCTCATCGTTTTGATGTGGCTTAGCCCGACGGAGCTTTTAGCTGGCGACGACTATCGGAAGAAGCCTGGTCCATCCGGAGGGTCAGAGCGAAGCCGAAAGCGCATCACGATAGTCACTGGATATTTCGATGAGTTTTCTGGCTACTACGAAGTTTCGCTAGCGCGCGAACTTAGCAAGCACTTCGATGTAACGGTCGTCACGGGAAACCGGGTCGCGCCCATCTTCGACACCGAAACGCTTCGGTTACTTGACCAAGATTCGTACTACCGGGTTGGAAGGTCAGGCACCCAAGAGCTCGCAATCATTCGACTGCCTTACATTAAATTTGGTTCTCTTCTTCTCCCGCGAGGACTAATTCGTACGTTGCGAGCCGAAACCTCCCAGGCTGTGTTCATCATGGGAGTTGGTCAGGGATTCTCCATGCCCGCCGCGCTGTTCTCCCGTCTGGGCGTCAGGGTTTCAATTTTCGGTGATAACAGGGCGCAGTGGGCAGGAGTACCGGCAGCCGTTAGGCCTCTTAAGTGGGTGGCATTTTCGCTGACTAAGGGGGTTATGTATTGGTTGGTGATGCAGAGATCTAACCTCTTGTACGGAGTCACCCCTAACACACTCACTCGGCTCGAGCCCTTTTCTACCGGAAGCGAAATGAGGCTCCTGCCGCTCCCCGTTGATCCCGAGGTATTCCGTTACAACCGCACCTCCCGTACTCGAGTTCGGGATCGTTACGACTTGTCCGGCATGGTCATCGGTGTTGTCGGAAAGGTATCGCGGGAGAAACAGATCGAACGTGTCATTGAAGGGTTCGCGGAGATCGCTGAGCGGCGTCCTGCTTCGCGTCTAGTCATCGCCGGTTTAGGAACCGACACCTACTCCCAGGACCTGCGTAAGCGGGTTGAAGACGATCCTGTCCTTTCAAAACGTGTTGTGCTGCTCGGCTTCCTGAAATCGGCCGAACTTTCTGAATTGTTATCCGGAATCGATGTATGTGTCTGGCCGGTGCAACCGGCGATTACCATCCAACAGTCGCTTGTCATGGGGTGTCGCGTAGTGGTCCCGGACAATGACCTCGTCGGTTTTTTGGCAAACCGGGGCGAGTTTGGTACGACATTTGCACCTGACGACTGGTCGGCGCTCAGTGCAGCGATGGCCGAGGAAGCAGATCATGCCCCAAACGATCGAGAACGCGAGACGCGTATTACTCGCACGCAAACCCTTACGACTCCGGTTGTGATCAGAGAGTTGGTTCGTGATATCGACAAAACAGTAGCGGGCGAGAGGGAATTGCGATGATTTATGCGAAGCCGAGAGAGGGAGGCACCTGTCAGGTTTACCTGCATGTGATCGAAGGTGCGTTCGGTCTCGAGCGATACCGCCCAAGTGAACGATATTGAAGTTCGTGAGCACACCGCATGATTAGGCAAGTGATCGGCCGCGTCGGGGTACGCGGTGTGGCAGTCGCGATGCAGGCAGTGTGTATGGTTCTTATTGCTCGCCAGCAAGGCCCCGCTGTTTTTGGCTTATACGCAATCGGCATCGCGGCCGGCGCAATTTCTGGCACCATTCTCGGATTGGGGTCGTCGTCCCGAGCGCTTCGCATTTTGCGTGAACGTGAGCCCGTAGTCATGGCAAGTTCGCTGGCACTAGTCCGGTTGGTGGGATCTGCATTTTCATGGCTAGTCGTGGCCTGCATTTTATTGGGCCTCGGCGCACCGTGGCCGATCGCGCTCGCTGTCGGACTCATCGCGGCCACTGATCAGGTCTGCGAAGTTGAGCAGGCGACTCGCGCTGGTTTCCTCGAACAGGCTTCATCAACCTACGTCATTTTAATCCAGCGGTTATTGCCCTTCATTGCCGTTTGTATTGGGTGGTATTTTCAAGGCAACGTAATCGTCTGGTACGCGGCTGCAGCTTTGCTGGTGATGATACTGGTTCTGGTCAAGCCGATACGTCGATTTGATGGCCGCTTAGACCTCCCAGACGCTTTACGTGGGTCACTCGGATACTGGATCGCTTCGCTCTCTCAAGCACTTCAACAATTTGATGTGCCGGTTGTTCGGTTGGTTGTCGGTGAGGTTGGTGTCGGGCTTTACAGCGCCGCAAATAGGCTCGTTGGCCCCCTCGGGATCCTTGTCAATTCAGTAGTCGTTGTTGTCGCCCCCAAGCTGGGTACGATTCAAGACGCTAGGCATCGCCTTAAGGCATTCCTGCGCCTCACAATGTGGGTGGCCGCTTTCGGTGTGGTCATCGCTATCGCATCGCCACTAGTAGCTGAGATCGCCATTTGGCTGCTTGGGCCGGAATATTCGGCAGCACGCCCACTGCTCATCGGTATAACGATAGCTGCTGCAGTAAGTGTGCCGAGTCAGGTACTTCAGTCCTACCTCTATTTTGAAAAACGACCGGGATCCGTCGCACGGGTGGGGTATTTTTCAGTAGGGAGCGGTCTCATTGCTCTGGCTGTATCAGGCACTCTTCTCGGCACTTCGTGGCTGTGGCTAGGTCCCTTCACGATGTATATCCTGATGACGACTTTGCTGATTTACGTGGTGATGCGTGGGCGCGAGAGACACCGGCCGACACTATGACTTTACGTTCGTAGCATTTGGGCCTCGCCGACATCTATACGAACTTGCCAGGTCAAGGGGCGATAAAACTCACAACTAGCCCCGACGAATCCCGCGGCGCACATGATGTGTGGCGGCTGTCGAGCGGATGAAGCTGACGGCGCGACGCGACGCATCCGCGATCTGGTAGTCAGCGGGCACGGCTGCCGGGCCATCCTCCTCGAACTGCTGGAGAGTGATCGCGGCAGCCCCCAACACACTCTCCGCCTCGACGCCGCAGGTGATAGTCACCCCAGTGTCGATCGCCTCGGGGCGCTCAATCGCGTCACGGAGTGACACTGCGGGAAATCCAAGAAGCGAAGACTCTTCGCTTATCGTTCCGCTGTCGGAGAGTACGAGTTTGGCCGCCTGCTGAAGGCGAACATAGTCGTTGAACCCGAACGGCGGGTGGAAGATCATCCGGCTCTTCAACTCATCCGACTGGCCCTCTAGCTGCTTACGGGTGCGAGGGTGCGTCGACACCAGAACAGGAAGGCCATACTTGTCCGCGAGTTGTCCAAGCGACTCGAGAGCAGAAGCAAGCCGCTTCGGGTTGTCGACGTTTTCCTCTCGGTGCAGGCTGACAAGAAAGTAACCTCGCTCATCGAGACCCTGATCCGCAAGGATCGTGCTCGACGCGATCGCGGCGGCATTAGCCTCAAGAACTTCGCGCATCGGCGAGCCGGTCAACAGTATGCGAGACGGGTGAATGCCCTCCCCCAACAGATTGCGGCGAGCATGCTCCGTGTAGACGAGATTGTAATCGGACACATGGTCAACGAGGCGCCGGTTGGTCTCTTCGGGCACGTTCTCGTCGAAGGAGCGGTTGCCTGCCTCCATGTGATAGACGGGAATCTTCATTCTCTTCGCCATCACCGCAGAGATACAGCTGTTCGTGTCGCCAAGGACCACAACAGCATCAGGCCGTTCCTCGAGAAGCACACGTTCCACCCCGACAAGCACCGAACCGAGAACCGCGCCAAGCGACGAGGTTTCGGCGTTGAGAAAATGGTCGGGACGGCGTAGACCGAGGTCTTCAAAGAAGACCTCGTTCAGTTCATAGTCGTAGTTCTGACCGGTGTGCACCAGCACGTGATCGGTGTACTTGTCGAGCCTCTTGATGGTCGCGGCGAGCCTGATGATCTCTGGGCGAGTGCCGACGACGGTCACTACTTTCAAACGGTCATTCATGCCTAAACTGCCTCTGCAATCGTGTCGGGAGCCTCTGGGTCGAAAATGTCATTGGACCAGAATGATGTGTAAAGCACATCGGAGCCGGTGTTGGTAATCTTGTGCGACCACATCGTGGGCATGTCAACTGCCGCGGGCTCGTCGCCCGTGACGGCGAACTCGAATACCTCGTTGGTGAACAGCTTGCGCAACGAAATGGTGGCCGAGCCAGAGAGAACCGTGAAGCGTTCGATCTTACGGCGGTGGAAGTGGTCCCCCCGGCTTATTCCCGGCACAGTAGTGGAGAACGACGACTGCCCGCACCCACCATGCGACCTGATGACCTCGAAGAACGAGCCCCGTGCGTCGGCATGGCGTGTGAGACGCACAGGCGTCTGCTGCGGGAAAGTGTAGGAACGGTAAGTGTTGAAGAGATCACGGTCGAACTTGTGCGCTACGTCGGGGATCTCCCCCCTGGCGTAGATCTCGGCGAATCTACGCAGACGTGCAAGCAGCCCGCTAACGCTCTCCCGCATCTCCAACTCGAGCTGAGCCTCGGGAGCGACACCGCCCAGCAGGATGTCCGCCGCATCCTGTGCGTGCAGAAGCGTCAATTCCTTGTCGTTCTCCACCGTCGGTGTCTCACCACTCGCCAGCATATGACTGAAGGTCGAGGTGACGGCGTTGTAGAACGGCCGGCCGTGCTCCCCGAAAAGATTTGGCAGCTTCACGTCGTAGAAGGTTGAACCGAGCGATTCTGCAGCAGCCCGAAGAATGTCGGATGCCGCGAACTTGGCATCTGCGTAAACACTCCCGTTGCCCACCTGCGTGGAATTGGCGAAGACCACCACCGGCGGCGGCGCTGCGACTCGGCGTAGCGACTCGGCGACCTGTGTGGCGAAACGCGTGTTTCCTTCACGGACCTCATCATCCGTGCCTCTGTTCACCCCCGCGATGTGCAAGAGCCGGGAGCTCCCATTTATCGCATTTTGTGCGCTGTTGTTATCAAAGTTGCTACCTACCGAAACTGGGCGGCACTCAACGCCAGCCTCGAGCAGTGCAGCGCGCGCGTGGAAGCCGAGGAATCCATTGGCGCCCGTGAGCGCGACGTGGCCCAAGGGTTAGCTCGTTCTCTCGAACGGCAATCCAGCTGCGGCCAACTCGGCCCGAACCTCCGGAAGGGTTAGAAGCAAGTCCTCGACTCCAGTGACGGTCAGACGATCAACCGTGTGGGAGTCGTAGTCGCTGTACTGCGCCTGGGCGACGTTGCCCTCATCGAAATAGGCGCTGTAGTTGAGGTCTCGCTTGTCCGCCTGAATCCTGAAATAGTCGCCCATGTCCTGAGCTCGCGCAAGCTCCTCGCGACTGGCAAGCGCTTCAGAAAGCTTCTCCGCATGCCGCGTGCCGATGACTTCAACACTCGCCTTTGACTGGAAGAGGTTAATCACGGCCTGGGCAAGGTCGCCCACCGTGCACGACTGCGCCTTTCGGATAAAAAGGTCCCCCTGCTCGGCATGTTGAAAAGCGAACTCGACGAGATCGACGGAACTCGCAAGGGACATCATGAACCGCGTCATCTCAGGATTCGTCACCGTGAGGTTCTTGCCGGCCTTGAGCTGGCGGATGAAGAGGGGGATGACGGACCCTCGTGAGTACATGACGTTGCCGTACCGCACGCAAGAGACAGTGGTCGCAGCGTTGGGGTTGTTCAGCCCGTAAGACTGCGCGACCTTCTCCATCATCGCCTTCGAGATGCCCATGGCATTAACCGGGTACACCGCTTTGTCAGTACTCAAACAAACGAGTGATGCGACCCCTGCATTGTCTGCGGCGCGCACAACGTTCTCGCTCCCAAGTACGTTTGTCTTGACGGCCTCAAGCGGAAAGAACTCGCACGAAGGGACCTGCTTGAGCGCGGCCGCATGAAACACATAGTCGACGTCGCGAATAGCGCGTTCCACACTGAGATAGTCACGAATGTCACCAACGTAGAAGCGTAATCGTGGATCAGCAATCTCATGCCTCATGAGATCTTGCTTGGCCTCGTCTCGGCTGAGAATTCGTACCTGCTCGACACCTGTGGTGAGCAGTTTCTCCGCCACAGTGTGGCCGAAAGAGCCAGTTCCGCCCGTGATCAGGACCCTCTTGCCGTGATAGCTTGCGCTATTTGTCTCCATGCATTGATCCTCTCAGTGAACTGACAATCTTTTCAGCAGCGGCAGCAGCGGAGAAGTTCTCTTCGTAGAACTCGCGGCCTCGCCTACCCATCCGCTCGCGGTCACTAGTGCTCAGCCGGGCCATGCGCTCCACTGCGTCAGCGAGCGCTTCCCCATCGCCCGGATCAACCACAAACGCTGCCCCCGATGCCAGCAATGTAGCCGCGCCATCACCCGCTATCGCGCCAATAACGGGGATTTCTGAGGCGAGTATCGATGAAATCTTGCTTGGAGTGGTCAAACGTAAGAATGGCGAATCAGCTAATGAAACCAACTGAGCATCCGATGACGCCATCACTGCAGGCACGTCATCTTTTGCAACTCGACCTCGAAAAACAACATTGTCGAGTTGCCGAATTGCGGCTTCTCTTTCTAGCCGGTCACGCGCGATACCGTCGCCAACAAGCTCGAAGCGAACATGTGGCGCCGAACCCATCAATATCTGAGCGGCGTCAAGCAATGTCTCCAGGCCCTGTACATCGCCGATCGCACCCATATACATCAGGGTGAAGTGGTCTTGGTCAAGCTCCGAGAAGCCTTGCCGGCGTAACTCCGGTGCGGGTACGAATAAGGTTTCATCCGTCGGATTCGGCACGTAGACGATCTTGGCCGGATCCAATCTCGGATTTCGCTCGAGGATCAACTCACGGACACCCTGAGAAATGACCCCGACGACCGTAGCGCGCCGTTCAGCGGCACGTACCATCCGCCTAATCACATTGTCGGCGATCTTGCCCACGGCACCGCCAGGGAACATCCCACTCTCAATCAGAGAATCGGGCCAAACATCCTGCACGTGGAGAAAGTAGGGCACCCCGCCGCCATGACTGTGCCAGCGAAGCGGAAGTCCAATCGTGACCGGCGAGTTATAAACCCACATGGCGTCAACGCCGGCAAGAGCGCCTCTGCTTAGCAACGTGGCGGACGCAGCAAAACTTGTGTAGTTCGCGATACGACGAATCGCTGAAGAGTTATGGCTTGCGTAGAGAGGAACTCTGGTGAGATCGATGCCATCGACGTTTGACCTGTGGCGAAGCCGCTGTCGAAACCCCGGATAGATCTCACCATTGGGGTAGTTGGGAAAGCCGGTGAGCACGCTCACCTCATGGCCCGCCGCCATGAATTCTCGGGAGAAGACTCCCGGGAGAGCTGCCGGCCCGGTCTCCGGGTCAAACCACTGGGAAAGGACGCCGAGTTTCATTCGAGTTTGTCCTGCCCGTGTTGAAATGCTTCCACCACGAACGAGACGCCCTCAGCCCCGACACGACGAGCCCACGCCGCATCCTGTTCTTGGCCGAACCACATGAGTTCCACACGACGAACGCCCCCCTGAAGCGGCCTGACAATCGTGGCGAGCAGAAAACCTGATGAAACGAAGAAACGGCATAGTGGCTTCGGTAGCATGCGCGGGGCCCGGCCGCCCGCCGCATGAAGCACCTCTGCCGTCGTCATCCCCTCCCAGGGCTGAAGCACAACAGTCGGCACCGACGATATGTGGCTTCCAACGAATCGAATGAAGCTAACGAGTCCATCTACAGAGCTAACGACGGTCGGCCGATCGCCAGGGGCCGCAACAGATGACAATGGCGACCGAGCAAGACGCCGCAGCTGACGCGTCGTCTCCCGCCCCACGCCCTGCACCGAGGTCGCCCTCAACACCACAAGCTCTGGGCTACGACCATCTGAAGCGTCCTCTACTCGCGCGAAGAGCGCCATCTCCCCGAGCGCTTTCGAACGTGAGTACGCGGAGAACGGCCGAAAAGTCGCCGTCTCATCCAGCTGAGGAGTCCGCCCCTGCACGGCTGCAGAACTCAAATGAATCACGCGCATCGCACCAGCCAGGCCCGCGGCGGTCAACAGCACGACGGGGAGAAGAGCATTAGCTCCAAACAGCGGAGCTGCATCCGAAGCATCCGGGGTGGCGAGCCCAGCAGCATTCACCACTACATCGACACCCCTCAGCTGGTCTGCAAGCTCCTTGGTCGCCAATTCAGACTTCTCGGCGAGGGCAAGCAGTTCTGGCACGGACGCGCCTCCCTCAACACGGAGCCTGGGGGCTTTGACCTCGACAACATCCGCCCCCTCTGCTTCGAGCGCGCGGACAACAGCAGACCCGATGAACCCCGAAGCACCGACCACCGCCCAGCGAAGCGGACCATCCATGACCGCATTCCGCGGAAGTTCCGACTCAGGCAAAGCCACGACTTCCGCCGCCTCAGTGCCAACAAGTCGCGGAAGCCCCAAATAAACCAAGGCCACAACGATGACGAGCGCGCCACCGATAAGCCCACCCTGGGGCCCGGCCAGCGAGAGAAGCCCGGCGGCGGCAGCCAGAGCGGAGAATACGGCAACCACGATCGCAACGGGGGCATGCGGCCGCCCCCCACCGGTCAGCTGTTGATACACGTGGCTTCGGTGAGCCTCGTACCACTTCTCACCCCGCAGAACCCGGCGGAGCAGCGTGACTCCCGCGTCGACTAGGTAGATCGAGATCGGGGCGACAAGCGCAAGCAAGGGCACGCCTCGCGCGAACGCGACGGTCATCGTGATGGCGATGCTCGCGCCCAGCAGGTAGCTGCCCACGTCGCCCAAGAACATGCCCGAACGCACAAAGTTCCACGGCAAAAAGCCCACGAATGCGGCTGCGATAACAACGCCCGCCACGGCCAGCCAGACCTCTCCGGTGAATGCGCCTGCCACGGCTAGAGCCCCGCCCACGACCCCGCCGTGCAAACCCGAAATACCGTTGATGCCGTCCATGAAATTGGCGACATTGATATAGCCCGCGATTCCCACAGCAAAGAGGGCAACCCACCACCAGTCCAAGCCGAACAGGCTGGCCGCCGCCAGCGCGCCGCCCAACCCCAGCGCGAGCTGGATGGCCGCGCGAATCGCTACTGGCACGCCCCACACGTCCTCGCACAAGCCCAGAACGCCTGCCGCCAACGATACGAGCAGCACCAGCAGAATCGCCCCGGACTCGACCCTCGGGTCAACGAGCAGCAGCACAACGCCGAAGGTCACTGCGAGTGCCAGCAGCGCGGCCAATCCTGCCCCCCGAAGCGTCGGGGTCGTGTGCGACGAGCGCCCATTCGGCACGTCCATCACACCCACACGACGCAGCAACGGCCTCAAAAGTGGAGGCAGCAGGAGACTCACTACGAGGCAGACACCCGCGCCGACGCCGATGATCACGACTAGCTGCCACCCAAAGTCGCAGGCTCGACTTCAGTGCGACCGTCTTCGACTCGACACCGAGCCTCCCACTCCTGCTGATTCAGCCGCTCAGGCGTGATGACCTTCACCGTAGTGTGCGAGATCTTGGGGTGGATCGGCCGATTGTCCGATTCGTTGTCCCCAACCAGAATCTCGTGCAGCTTCTCGCCGTGGCGCAGGCCCGTATACACGATTGCGATGTCCTTGCCAGACATCTCGATCATGCGTTCCGCGACATCCAGAATGCGAATCGGCTCCCCCATGTCCAGAATCAGCACCTCTGCAGGCCGGCCGATGCCGCCCGCCTGGATGACCAACTGGCACGCCTCAGGGATCGTCATGAAATAGCGCGTCGCATCCGGATGCGTCACGGTCAACGGCCCCCCCGCCTCGATCAACGACGTGAACGTCGGAAGCATCGAACCACGGCTGCCGATCACATTGCCGAAGCGCACCGATACGTAAGCCTTTCCCGTCGTCTCGGCAGCCCAGGCGGTGAGTTTCTCGGCGACACGCTTGGAATGGCCCAACGCGCTCGTCGGGTTCGCTGCCTTGTCGGTCGAAACATTCACGAAGGTATCGACGCCAATGTTCATCGCCGCCTGCAAGACATTGAGCGAACCGATCACATTCGTCTTCCACGCCTCCTCCGGATACTGCTCCAGCATCGGCAGATGCTTCAACGCCGCAGCATGGAAGACCACATCTGGGCGGCGCTCCGCGAAAATCTTGGCCAGGGCATCCGCGTCACGGATATCGGCCAGCACCACATCCTTCGTATCAAGCAGACCATGACCCGAAATGGAGATCTGCGTCGACTGCAGCCCCGTCTCATCACGATCAAGCATGATCAGCTCCGCCGGGCGGAATTTAGTGATCTGCCGGCACAACTCCGAACCGATCGAACCACCAGCGCCCGTCACCAGAACCTTCTTGCCCTGCAGATAACCGGCAATCGACTCCATCTGAGTGTCGACCGGATGCCGGCCGATCAGATCCTCGATCGAGATATCGCGCAGGTCACGCAGACGAGAATGCCCCTCAAGCACCTGAAGCAGAGGAGGCAGAACCTTCACCTTCAACCCTGCGG
Source organism: Homoserinimonas aerilata (assembly GCF_006716125.1). Lineage (NCBI taxonomy): Bacteria > Bacillati > Actinomycetota > Actinomycetes > Micrococcales > Microbacteriaceae > Homoserinimonas > Homoserinimonas aerilata. The sequence continues at coordinate 1,820,410 of NZ_VFOM01000001.1, forward strand.
CATCTGCGGCATCCGAAATAGCTCTGAACACGACCGAATCGGCACGACCGACAGCGATCACCAGCACGGTCGCCCCCGTGCGGGCCGCAACCTCACCGAGGTCGCTGCGGGTGCCCATGACCTTCACCCCATGAAGCCAGACATTGCGCTTCAACGGGTCATCGTCGATCAGACCCACAGGAACATAGGGCGAGTTGCTGTCAGTACGCATGCGCTTCACGATGACGCCGCCGAGATAGCCGACCCCGAACACCAAGGCCTTCTCTGCAGCGGCCGACGGCGTGATCAGCTGTTCAGTGACCAGCCGCTTCAGATAGCGCACCGCACCCATCAGCACGAAAGCGATCGGCAGAGCGAGAAGAACCGTGCTGCGCGGAATCTGCCAATGCACGCCGAACAAAACAACAGGCAGCCCGAGAACCACGCCTCCGGCCACCATCACCCAGACAAGCGCCAGAACCTCGCTGAAACTGCCGTAGGGGTGCCTGCCGCGGTAGAGGTAGACGAACCAGCCGACGACCAGCTGCACGAGAACGGCGGCGACACAGAGCACCGCGATCGGCTCCCAGACCACCTTGCTCACATCGAGGTCATAGCGCAGCACCACGGCGAACACGATCGCCACGACCCAAGCGAAGGCGTCCACAAGGAACTTCGCCCACACGCGCGACATCGGCCCGCCCGCGTACTTGACCTCAGAACCCTTGGCTGACAACTCCGGCTCGGTTACTGCCACGAGAGAGTACTCGCCTTCCTGTATTTCATCGCACGTCGACGGTGAATTCAATAAAAAACGAACTGACCATCCGGTGACTGCCCGACGTCATGCATCCAGCATCCCGCAATGTCAGCCCGACCCCTCTAACGACATGGTTCCGCCGAAAAACAAAGGTGTGCGGTAATCAGTTTGCCACAGAAGACACGGGCGACGGTTTGATGCGTGTCACAAACGCGAGACTCGTATATTGGATTGTGTGACCTCGCCGCGCCAACGGCGGGCTCAGCCAGCATGAACACTCCCCAATTGGACCCGCCCGCGGCTGTACCCGCCCACAGCCACAGCCGCACTCAACGAAACGATAACGTTAGGCGATGACCCACGCCGCCGCCGCCAAAGAGGCCTACACCGCGTTCTTCAGCAGCCCGCGGCTCGCCTCCGCGCTGGCGACGGCATCCGTCGGCCTCGGCGTCTTCGCATTCGCACTTCACCGCACCATGGGCTGGCCCGCGCTGCACGCCATGCTCGGCCTGCTCGCACTACTCAGCCTGCTGTCGCTCTGGGCACGCCGCGAAAGCCTCAACCTCACCGGCCTGGTGCCAATCTCGCTGGCCGTCTTCGTGCTGTGGGCCGCCGCATCCGTCTTCTGGAGCCAATACCAGTGGGCGACACTCGGCAGCCTCGCCTACCTGTTCGGCTTCGGCGTGCTCGGGATGCACGTGGCGCTGCTACGAGACACCATCCAGATCATCCGCGCATTCGCCGACGTGCTGCGGTTCACCTTCATCGTGTCGCTCGCGCTCGAAGTGCTGTCGGGCCTACTCATCGACACACCCATCCGGTTCCTGGGCATCGGCGCGCACCTCGACCAGCTGGGCCCCATCTCCGGCATCATTGGCAACCGCAACGAACTCGGGATGCTCGCCGTCATCGCCGGAATCAGCTTCGTGATCGAATGGCGCACCCGCGCCGTCGAACCCGCATTCGCGGTCGGGTCTCTGGCCTTGGCGGGGGTGACGCTCGTTCTGACGGCGTCTCCCATCGCGTGGGGTACCGCATTCGTCGCGGCCGCAGCGACCGCAGTGCTGTACGGGGTGCGCAAACTGGCGCCACGATACCGGCGGTACTGGCAGCTGGGCACGCTCGCCCTCGCCGCCGTGCTGGCGGTGCTCGCATGGAGCTTCCGCACACCCATCATCACCGCGCTCAACGGAGGCGGCGAACTCGCCTACCGCCTCACCCGGTGGCGCGAAATGCTCGACCTGATCCCGCTGCACCCGCTCGAAGGCTGGGGCTTCATCGGACAATGGAACAACCAACTGCCCCCCTACGTGCTGTTCGTCACCGGCGACATGCGCGAAACCAGCTCAGCACTGAACGCCTACCTCGACGTGTGGTTCCAGCTCGGATTCGTCGGACTGGTCGCCTTCATCGGCGTACTCGGCCTCGCATTCACGCGCTCATGGCTGCTCGCGGCACGACAACGCAGCGTCATGTACACGTGGCCGGCCATCGTACTGGCGGCGCTCATCACCGCCGGCCTGGCCGAAAGCAGCCTGCTGGTCGAATTCGGATGGCTCACCTTCGTGATCTGCTGCGTCAAAGCATCACAGAAACTCAGCTGGCGGAGAGCGTTCGAGCGGCCGCTGGAGCAGGAGCCGCTGGGGTGAGGTGGCGGCGCTCGCCCTGAGGAGCACACTCCGATCGTGCCTTGCTGAAAACGAAGGAGTTCCTCGCCGGAATGACCCCAGAACGTCCGTAATCGGCCACAAACGGGCGATTCTCCTTCGTTTTCAGCAGACCCCGAGTTGCTGCGCGGGCTGGGCTGCTGCGCCGAGCATCCGGAACATGCCCGGTGGTCGGCGCGGCCGCTCTGGCGGCTCTACTCCTCACCGGTGCGTTCGAAAAGTAGTTCTCCACAGATTGCCGGCATTCCTTCGAAAGTTTGTTCGAATCTGTGAGGATGGATGCATGTCCTCCCTCACCGAATCGCTCGCCAGCCTGGCGAAGGCAGCATCCATGCTGCCCGTCGATTCAGCGGCCTACGAAGAACTCGAGGCCGAGCATCTGCTCGAGGTGACGAGCGTGTTCGCCGCCGTTCGCCGCACCATCGAGGCCAGTGCGGCAGCAGCAGCCGGCGAAGTCGCCCGCCGCTCGGCGGTGAGCATCGGCTCCGACGGCCTGGCGCAGCGCTCCGGATTTCGTACGCCCGAGAAACTACTGCAACACGTCACCGGCGTGAGCAGCCGCGAGGCCGGGCGGCTCGTGCGCATCGGCGGCATGATGCGCGACGTTGAGATCGCCAGTGGCATCGTCGAGCCAGCTCCGGATGCTCTGGGCCATTTTCCCCGGCAATGGCTCACCCCAGTCGGCCAGGCGGTCGCAGAAGGCAAGCTGTCGCTCGACGCGGCAGAGAGCATCCGCATCGGGCTGGGCGAGCCGACCGGCGGGCCTGACTCTCATCCAGACGCGGCCGGAGTGACCGCCTCAGCCCTGAGACGGGCGGCCGAGGTGCTGGTGCAGCTGGCCTCGACACTGAACGCCGACCAGATGCTGTCAGAAGCCCGAATGATGCGCGACGAACTGGACGCCGCCGGCATAGCCGAACGTGAAGCCATCAGGCACGCGCAGCGATCATTCAAGAGATACCGGCGACCCGACGGCATGACGTCGTACAGCCTGCTGGCAGACCCCGAGAACGCGGCCTTCCTCGACGACGTCTACGACCAACTCACCTCACCGCGGCGCGGCGCCGTCAGAATGGTCGACGCCGACGATCGGGCGCACGCTCAGACGATCAGCCGCGACCCGCGCAGTCACGAACAGCTCGCGTTCGACGGGCTGCTCGCAGTGCTGCGCATCGGGGCCGACACCGACCAGAGCTCCGCCGGCACCGCAGTACTCGGCACCCGCCGCCCCGCGATGAGAGTACTCGTCACCGAGCGCACCCTGCGCGGGCGTGCCACCCAGAAGCACCGCGAACGTGAAGCACACAACCAGTCAGGTCCACTCGGGAAAGCGAACCAGGACGATAGCGCGGCATCGGCATCGGGACCGGGCCCGGGCCCGGGCCCGGGCCCGGGCGAGGCGTACTTCGGGCGAATCGAAGGTCAGAACTATCCGGTGTCGATCGAGACAGTCGAACGCATCACCTGCGAGACGGGAATCGTTCCGATCGCATTCGATGACGATGGGCAGTGCGTGAATGTCGGCCGCGAGCACCGGCTGTTCACTACTCGACAACGCCTCGGCCTCGCAGCGCGAGACGGCGGATGCCGCTGGCCCGAATGCGAGCGGCCGCCCTCCTGGTCAGAAGCCCACCACATAGACCAATGGAAACGCGACGGCGGCAGAACCGACCTTGCCGACGGAATACTTCTCTGCCGGCACCACCACCTGCTGCTCCACAACAACCGCTGGGAGATCACACGCACCGGAGCAAACTATTGGCTCATCCCACCGACGAGCGAAGACCCGCACCAGACCCCGCAACCGATGCCGCACAAGAGCGCGGCGCTGCGCGACCTGCAAAGCGAAGCCGGGTGACTCGATGCCGGCAGCAAGCGACACCCGACAGCCACGGCGCACGGCTGTATGCGCGGCTGCACCATCGACGACACGGGCAGTTGGGCAAACAGGCTGGCTGCGGGCTGGGCAGCCGGGCGTGCTGGCGGGCGGGCTGGCCGCGTAGGCGTGGCGGCGGTCGGGCAGGCAGACAGGCAGGCAGGCAGGCCTGTGCGGTGCTGTGCGTGCGGTGCGGTGCGGTGCGTGCGGTGCGGTGCGTGCCGTGCTGGCTAGTGCCGCGTGTCTTCCACCAGAGTCAGATCGTGGCGCACCATGCGCGCGACGAGCTCATCGAACGCGACCGACGGCGACCAACCCAGTACCTCGCGCGCCTTCGACGCATCCCCCTGCATAGAAGAAATCTCGGCCGGACGGATAAACCTCGGATCGATCTCGACCAGCTGCCGCCAATCATCGATACCGGCCGCCGCGAAGGCAGCGCCCACGAACTCCTCCACCGTGTGCGTCTCGCCCGTCGCCACCACATAGTCATCGGCGGTCTCGTGCTGCTGCGCCAACTGCAGGGCTCGCACATAGTCGGGCGCCCAACCCCAGTCGCGACGCACATCCAGGCTGCCCATGCTGAGCACATCCTGACGCCCGGCGGCGATGCGCGCCACACCAGCGGTGATCTTGCGCGTCACGAAAGCCTCCGGCCTGCGCGTCGACTCATGGTTGTACAAGATGCACGACGACGCGTGCAGCCCCTGCGCCCGATACACGCCCACCAGATGGTGGGCATACGCCTTTGCCGCGCCGTACGGCGACGTCGGCCGGATAGGCGTGCTCTCATCCTGCGGAGAGCTCGGCGGGTTGCCGAAAATCTCGCTGCTCGACGCCTGCACGAAACGCACCGGCCGGTCATCGCGCTGCTGCACCTCGAGGCAGGCCTGCAGGAGCGTCGCCACCGACAGCCCCGTGATGCGGGCCGTCTGCTCCGGATGCTGCCACGAGAAAGCCACAGAGCTGATGCCGCCTAGATTGAAGACCCGGTCGGGGCCCACATCGAGCACAAGCTGCTTCAGTGACGCAGACTCGGCAAGGTCTCCCTCGTGCAGCACAATTCCGGGGTGGCGGGCACGTAGTTCTTCGACGGCTTCGTCGGAGGAGCGCACCAGCCCGTGAACCTCGACGCCATCAGCGACAAGGTCATCGACGAGGTAGCTGCCATCTTGGCCGGTGATTCCGGTGACAAATGCGATCGACATGGGTCTGCTCTGTGTGGGCTCGCTCAGCGGGTCGCCGACGCCTTCTGCTCATGAACATCCGACTCGACCATCATCTTCACCAGTTCAGGGAAGCTGACCGTGGGCGTCCAACCGAGCACATCGCGCGCCTTGCTCGCATCGCCGATGAGCAGATCAACCTCAGCCGGCCGCATGAACGCCGGATCCTGGCGCACATAACCCGACCAGTCCTCGATGCCGACCGCGGCGAAAGCGTGATCCAGCAGCTCACGGATCGAATGCGTCTCACCCGTGGAGATCACGTAATCATCCGCGGTGGGCTGCTGCAGCATCCGCCACATGGCCTCCACATAGTCGCCGGCGAAACCCCAGTCGCGCTTCGCATCCAGGTTGCCCATGACGATCTCATCCTGCAGACCCAGCGAAATACGGGCGACCGCCTGCGACACCTTGCGCGTGACAAACTCGGGGCCACGGCGAGGCGACTCATGATTGAACAGGATGCCCGACGACGCGTGCATGCCATACGACTCGCGGTAGTTGATGGTCATGTAGTGACCGAAGACCTTCGCCACACCATACGGCGAGCGCGGCCACAACAGGGTCTCCTCACTCTGAGGCACCTGCTGCACCTTGCCGAACATCTCCGAGCTGGACGCCTGATAGAAACGGATGCCGCTCACATCATCGCCGGCATACATGCGGGCCGCCTCAAGCATATTGAGCACACCCTTGCCGGTCACATCGGTGGTGAGGCTCGCGTTCTCCCACGAGTAGGCGACGAAAGAGATGGCGCCGAGATTGTAGATCTCATCCGGCTGGCTCGCCTGCAGCGCGCGCATGAGACTGGAGAGGTCGGTCAGGTCGCCGGTGAGTAGCGTGATGCCCGGCAGGGTGGTCTCGACCAGCTCACGCTTGGGGTTGTTCTGGCCGCGGATGAGACCGAATACCTCATACCCCTTCGAGAGCAGCAGCTCACCGAGGTAGAGGCCGTCCTGGCCGGTGATTCCTGTGATGAGGGCCCGAGGCATCCAAGTTCTCCGTCGTGTCGTGGGGGTGTTGCGCGTTTCAGCTTCGTCAAGACTAGCGGGGGCTGAAGGATGTCAGGCGGGCTGAAGCAGATCGCGCACAACGTCGAGGTTGCCCTGGCTGGAGAGCGCCGCATAGGAGCCCGCCCGCCACTCGTGCACCACCGTGCGCAGCCTCGCCGGCCGCGAGGCGGGCAGCGTTGCGCGCAGCTCATCGAAGCGCGCCCTGTCGTGGGCCAGCTGCCGGTTGTGGTTGCTGGTCGGCAGCGCGTCGATGCGGCCGGCGAGCGCCCCCGCACGGGCGGCGAGCCTGGTGTAGCGGTCACCGCGAGGTTCGAGCATCCGGCCGATGCGGTACCGGAGGGTGGGCTTCTGCGCACCGATCTGGTTGCCGCCGTGCTGCCGGTAGTCGATGATCTCCGCATCATCGAGCCGCACTCCCCCGACGGCGGCCGCGACGATCGCAAGCCACTCGTCGTGGACCCACTCGCTGGGGAACGGCAGCGCGTGCTCGAGCAGCTCACGCCGGAACATGACCGTCGCACCCGTCACCAGGTTGCGCCTCACGAGAGCGTCGAAGGCATGACCCGAGGCGATCTGCTCGCGCTCGCCCGCCGACACCGACAACGCATCGAGCAGCGAGACGCCGAGCGGATGCCCCTCCGCATCAACAAGGCGCGCATTGCCGTGGTGCAGCAACAGCGCCGGGTCCGCGTCGAGTGCGGCGGCCGCCGTGGCAAGCCTGTCGCGGTGCCACACATCATCCTGGTCACTGAGCGCCACGAACTCGCCGGTGCACGCCCGAACGGCGCGCTCGAAATTGGCCGTCACGCCGAGATTGCGCTCCGACGGCAGAACGCGCAGTTCGACGCCGTCGCCATACTGCTCGTGGACGGCGCGCACCAGCTCGAGCGTTGCATCCGTCGACCCGTCATCGGCGACGATCACCTCGCGCGGCATCAACGACTGGTCCAGGATGCTGCGCAGCTGCTGCTCGACGAAGCGCGCGCCATTGAAGGTGCACAGCGCGACGGAGATGGTGACCACGGCACGAGACTACCGGGCGCGGCCCGGCGCACCCGCCCGCCGATACCATTGCTGCATGCCTCTCGTCTTCGTCAACCTGCTGCAATCCACGGGAACCAAAGGGGGCATCGAGGTCTACGCGCGCGAACTGTACTCAACGCTCGCCTCCGTCGACAGCGAATTCGAGTACGTCGCCTACGCGAGCAGCGAGCTGGCCGCGAAAGGCGCCCCCTGGTTTCCGGGCAAAGTCATCGACTCGGGCATCAGCGGCGAGAACCGCCTCAGCTGGGCGTTCGGCGAACTGTTCAGCGTCGCCAAAGCCGCCCGCCGCGCCGGGGCCGACCTCATCCACGGGCCGGCAATGCTCGGGCCGCTGAACCCCAGCGTGCCCGTCGTCATCTCCATGCACGACCTGCTGTACTTCACGCATCCGCACCTCATGCAGACGAAGCTCTTCACCGAGCCGGTCAAATGGATGGAGAGGCGCGCCGCCGCGAAAGCCGCCCGCCTCATCACCATCAGCGAAGTGTCGGCCGCGGCCATCCGCAAACACCTGCGGTTCCCGGCCGACCGGATCGACCTGATTCCGCTCGCCGGCCGCACCAACACCCTCGGCGGGGGCGGCGGCGAACGCGAACGCGACCTCTTCATCTCGATCGGGCAGCGCAGCCCCTACAAGGGCTTCGAGAACGTGGTGCGCGGCTGGGCCGAGATCCCTGCCGATCGGCGGCCGCGACTCGTCATCACCGGCAGCCACGGCGACGACCCGCTCGTGCCGCTCGTGCGCGAACTCGGACTCGAAGACACCGTCGAACTCAAGGAGTGGGTGTCGACAGAAGAACTCACCCGGCTCTTCGACACCGCCACCGCCATCATCGACCCGACGCTCGCCGGCGGATCATCGCTGCCCACCCTCGAGGCGATGAACATCGGCCTGCCGCCCGTGCTCGCCGACACCCCCGTACTCAAGGAGGTGGGGGCGGATGCTGCGGTCTTCTACTCCGCGCAGGACCCGGCCGACCTCGCCCGCGTCGTACAGGAACTCATGGCGGCACCCGAGCAGCTGGCCGAACTGTCGGTGCGCGGCAGGGAGCGGGCGAAACAGTTCTCGTGGGAGCGAGTCGCCCGCGAGACGCTCGACAGCTTCCGCGCGGCGCTCGCACAGTAGCCGCAGCTAGGCTGGATCACCGTGACCGCTGAGAACACCACCCACCCGGGAGCGACAGAACCGCTCGACATCATGATGCCGTTCTGGGGCAGCTTCGAGCACTTCCGGCTCGCCGTGGAGAGCGTGCTTGCGCAAGAAGACCAGAACTGGCGCCTCACCATCGTCGACGACGTCTACCCCGACCTCGCGCCCGGCGAATGGGCGAAAGCCATCAACGACCCGCGCGTCAGCTACATCCGCAACGAGAAGAACCTGCGCCCCAGCCGCAACTACAACAAAAGTGTCGGCCTCGCCCGCAGCGAATTCGTGGTCATCATGGGCTGCGACGACGTGATGCTGCCCGGCTACGTGGGGCGCGTGCGCGAACTGATCAGACAGCATCCGGATGCCGACATCATCCAGCCCGGAGTCAGCGTCATCGACGAAAACGGTGCAGCGTCGAAGCCGCTCGCCGACCGGGTGAAAGGCTGGTACCGCCTCGGCGGCACCGGCGTGCGCACCCTCAGCGGCGAAGCGCTCGCCGTCAGCCTGCTGCGCGGCAACTGGACCTACTTTCCGTCACTCGTGTGGCGCACCAGCCGCCTCAGCGGCGGATTCCGCACCGACCTCGACGTCGTGCAAGACCTCGCCATGCTGTTCGACATCGCCAAAGCCGGCGGCACACTCGTGCTCGACGACCAGGTGGTGTTCAACTACCGGCGACACTCGAACAGCGTCTCGGCCGTGACGGGGCCCGACGGCTCCAAGTTCCGGCAGGAGCGCACCCTCTTCTACGAAGCCGCCGACGCCAGCCGCGCACTCGGCTGGGCGCGCGCCGCGCGCGTCGCGCGCAACCATGTGACCTCACGGCTCAACGCGCTCACCGAACTGCCCGGTGCGATCGTGAAAAACAACAAGACCGGCAAGCGCACCCTCACGCGGCACGTTCTCGGGCTGCCGTACTAGCTGCCGGGGCGCGGTTTCGATTCGGCCCTGGCGGGCCTACTCAACCCGCTCGGGTGCGACTCGGTAGAATCGTCAGCGTGTCTTCCCCCAACCGCCGCGCCCTCATCGTGATGCCCGCATTCAACGAGCAGGCCTCCGTCGGCGACGTCGTGCGCGAAGTGCAGCAGAAACTCCCCGGAGTGACGGTGCTCGTCGTCGACGACGGGTCAGCGGATGCGACAACACAGGTCGCCACAGAAGCCGGCGCCCTCGTCGCCACCCTGCCGTTCAACCTCGGAGTCGGCGGGGCCATGCGCGTCGGCTTCCGCTACGCCCTGGAGAACGGCTTCGACGCGGTCGTGCAGGTCGACTCCGACGGCCAGCACGACCCCGCGGGCGTTCCCGCACTGCTCGCGGGCCTCGACTCGGCAGACCTCGTGCTCGGCGCCCGCTTCGCCGGCGAGGGCGACTACGCGGTGCGCGGGCCGCGGCAGTGGGCGATGAAACTTCTCGCCGCCGTGCTCAGCCGCACCGCCGGCACAAAACTGACCGACACGACATCCGGATTCAAAGCATCCGGGCCCCGCGCGATCGCCCTGTTCGCCGAGCACTACCCGGCCGAGTACCTGGGTGACACGATCGAGGCCCTCGTGATCGCATCCCGCTCCGGCCTCAGCGTCGCCCAGGTTCCGGTCGCCATGAGGCCCCGCGCGGGCGGCGTGCCCTCGCACAACCCGCTCAAGGCGGCCACCTACCTGGGGCGTGCCGCGCTGGCGCTCGTCTTCGCGTTCATCCGCCCCAAGTCCACCTACCGCGTGGGAGGCAGCGTATGACCCTGACCAGCTACATCTTCGGCATCGTCTCGGCCCTGCTCATCCTGGCCGTCGTGGTGGAACTGCTGCGCCGCCGCCACCTGCGCGAGCGGCACGCGATCTGGTGGTTCGTCGCCGGGCTGCTGGCACTCATCGCCGGGGTTTTTCCCGACACGCTGGTGTGGGCGTCGCATCTGGTCGGGGTCGAGGTGCCCATCAACCTCGTGTTCTTCGTGAGCATCGCCATCCTGTTCCTCGTGTGCCTGCAGCACAGCTCCGAACTGACCCAACTCGAAAGCAAGACGCGAACACTCGCGGAGCGTGTTGCGCTGCTCGAGCTGGCGCAGAAGGAACGCGAAACCTCCGAGTAGGGCCGCTCAGCCCGCCGCGGCCTGAGCATCGACGACCTCGGCCCCGGTTCCGGGGCAGGCCTCGTCGAGCTGCTGCTGAAGGCCCGGGACACGGCTGTGCACGATGGTGCCGCCACCCATCAGCTCGATGTTGCGACAGAGCACGGCAAGGTCTTCTGTGCCTTCCAGGCCGTATGCGGCCGAGCGCAGATCGAAGTTCTCGTTCATCGAGTCGGCCCACATGGTCATCAGCCAGAAGTTGACGGCGGGCTCGTAGTGTTCCCCCGAGTCCCACAGGATGTGCGACTGTTCGGGGTCGGCGAGCGCCACCACCTGCTCGGCCACGACATCGCCCTCCCCCAGGTAGTCGCCGTCGATGATGCGCGCCGCGGGTGCCCGCGTGTCGAGGCCGAACGCGACGGCGGGCATGACGATGACGGCACACACCGTGACGACCATTGCTGCCGCGACGCCGAGATTCTGCGCCGTGTGCGACCGCAGCACGCGCACGACGAGCGCCGGGAGCAGCCCCGCGAGGATCACGATGAGAACGACGGATGCCAGCCACGCGAACTTGAGGGGGTAGTACGTCCACGGTGACGGCTCGTTACGGGAGATGAAGAGCAGGATGCCCAGCCCGGCCCCTGACGCTGCGACAAACGCAAGGGTGCCGGCAAGCGCGGAGCTGCGGTGCCCGCGGAGGGCGATGATCGCGAGCACGGCGGCGGCCAGCCCGAAGAAGGGCAGCATGACCTTGCGGAAGCCGTGCGCGCCTCCCTGCGCCGTGAGGAAGTCGCCCAGAGCGAGAACGCTCGGCAGGACCACGGCGATGCCGAAGGCGAGCATCTGTGCGAACGCGAACAGGAGCACCCAGAGCCCGAGGCGGCGAACGGAGAGCAGCCCGCGCCAGCTGAATGCGACGACGACGAGCCCCAGCGCGGCCGGGAGCAGCACGAGCGGGCTCCAGACCGCGAGCAGCAGCGTGGCGGCGAAGGCCTGCACGGCGAGCACCAGAGCGGGGCCCGTGCGATAGCTGAGGAAGCACAGGAACGCGGCGAGCACGACCACCAGGGCGACCATCGTGTTGAAGAAGCCGAACTCGATCGGGTAGCCGGACACGAACCAGGTGAGGGGAAGGCAGGATGCGCCAGCCGCGACGATTCCGATGGTGAGCGGGCGAAGGGTCAGCGACCGCACGATCGATGCGGCGACGGTACCCGCGAGCACACAGATGAGGGCGACGAGCAACGCCCACAGCCCGGCGAATGCAGAGAGGTCGTGCTCGAGCAGTTGCTGCGGGGCGACCCCGTCGCGCCCGGAGGCGATGGAGACGCCCATGAGCACGGACGTCAGCGGAACCGGGTTCTCTTCTGGGCCGAACACTATGCCGCCGCGGTAGACGACCTCGCGGGCGAACAGGATGTTGTTGGCCGAGTCGCCGCCCATCACCCAGCCGATGCGCGAAGCGCCGGGAACCACGTGCGAGGCCACGACCGTGCCCAACCAGATGACGGCACCGAGAAGTGACGGGAGCCAGGCGACGAGTGAGGCGGCAGACGGCAGCCGCACGACGTCGACCCTGCTCACGCAGGCCGCCGCACCGCCGAGCCCGATGATGGCCCACAGGGTGATGACCGCCGCCAGCATGGGCACGCCCGTCGCTGCTGTCGCGGCGAGCACCGCGGCGAGGAGCCACCAGCTGAGCAGGAGCGGTGCCGAGATCGCCAGGGCGACGCCGCGGCGCGCACCGATGGCGAACATCCACGGCACAGGGGCGATCAGGAGGAGGATGCCGATGGGCCCACCGAACACGGCCCAGATCGCGGCTGCGGCGATGGCGAGGGCGAGGGCCGCCACCAGGGCGAGCCGGGCACGATGGCTCCGTTGCGTTACGGTCACGTGTGTTTCGCTCACGGCGCCGCCATCGTGCTCGCGCCGACCCTGCCTCGCACGGCGAGCAGCCAGCCCAGGTGCACGAGCAGGCCCGCCACGGGGCCTGCGAGCAGTGCGACGATGACGCTGTCGATGAAACCGATCGGTAGGGCGAGCGCGGCGATCGTCACGATCGCCGCCACCACCCAGCCGAGCGAGTAGATGAAGTGCTGCCCCTTGGCGAGCACGGCCGGGGCGCTCAGGCACAGCGATCCCACGAGCGCCGACGAGACAACGAGCACGGCGATGAATGAGCCGTCGATCGTGCTGGGGCGCCCCGTCACGAGAGCGAATGCAGCCGGCCCGAGCCACCAGCCGAGCGCGCCGATCACGATCGTGCCGAGGGCGATGGCCGCCTGGATGCGCAGGAAGGTGCGCGCCCACGTCGCCGGGTTGTTGCGGAACTGCAGCAGGAAGTAGCTCTGCAGTGACATGACCGTCACGATGAGCGGCGCCCTCGACAGGGTGATCGTGAAGAGCAGCTCGCCGAGGAGGCTCTGGTCGACGCCGACGGCGGCCACGCCCAGAAGCAGGGGCAGACCGCTGACCAGCATCGCGGTCGCCGTGGAGGCGAGCACCGTGCGGGCCACATTCCAGGTGAGCGCCCGGTAGCCGACATCGATGTCGCTGCGGCCCACGAAGCCACCACGCACGACCGGCCAGAGCAGCGCGATCGTGAGCGGGAACGGCAGCGCCACCATCCACGCGAGCACGACGATGTCGTGGGTGAACAGCAGCGCGACACCCAGCAGGGCCAGCCTGAGAAGTGCGTCGAAGCCGATCAGAAGGGCGAGCGAGCGCCACTGCGTGACCCCGTACAGCGAGCCGCACAGCGTCGCCACGAGCACATAGGAGGCGGCGCCCACGGCCAGCGGCAGAACGAGCGCCCATCCGGCATCCGGAAACACTCGGTCGACCCAGAGCGGGGCGGATGCGATGACGACGACAGCCACGAGGAGGGCGCCGGTCACAGCGAAATTGCGGGCGCGGCTGGCCTTCTCGCGACTGCCCGGCTCGATCGGATGCGTCGCCCGCGTGATCTCCTGCTGAACCCCGGAGAGGGCCCCGATGACGAGGTAGATTGCGCCCCAGAAGATGGCGAAGAGCGCGTAGGCGGCCGGGCCGATCATCAGGTTGACGAGCCAGGTGACCAGGTAGCCGGCCACGCCGGCGACGACGGTGGCGCCCAGAATGAGGGTGGCACCGCTCGATCCGCCATCGTTCGATGGCACGGCGCTCACCGGCACGGCGGCGGGCAGCGCGCCATCCGGCTCACCGCTCAGGTCGGGCTCCACGGGTTCTGCGCCTTAGACCCGCGCCGCGATCCACTCCTGCAGCGCCGCGACGCCGCGGTCGACATCCCATTCGGGCTTCCAGTCGAGGCTGTCGAGGGAGTCGCTGATGTCGACCTCCGCGTGGCGCACATCGCCGTCGCGGTAGGCGCCGTTGATCTTCGGCTCGGGCGCGCCGTGGAACCGCGCGATCGACTGCGCGAGTTCGAGGATGGTGGTGCCCACGCCGGAGCCCACGTCGAAGCGCGGCACGCCGTCGGCGACCGGCGGATGCTCGATGACGGCGACGAGGGAGCTCGCGA